>NZ_JAMYNE010000045.1:0-29002 GCF_040318915.1 Mesorhizobium sp. M0991 | reverse complement strand
AGCTCCTCGGCTCCTTGCTTCAGTGTCAGTATGTCTCGCTCATCACCTCAAGCCGCGCCAGATGGGGTCAGCTTGGCGCTTACGGCGAATCGGCGCTTCCCGGGCCGAGTTGCAGGCAGGGCGGCGGGTCTGCGCCCGCTGCTGGTACATGGATGTTGAAGGGGCAGACTACCACAAGGAATGTGTCATCATGGCTGCGGATTTCCGAAGGCAGGTTTCTCAAGAACGAGCACATGACTACCAAGAGGGGATGTGTGAGTGCTCTTAACTTGGAATCCCTCGTCGGACAGCGTTTCGATGAATTCGCCATCCGTTCCAGGCGGAACGCGGGCAACAACGTTTGAGGTGCGCCTCACAATATTGGAAAGCACCCTTCGCGCCTTGCCTGGGCCGATGTTGCGCTGCATGTGCTGATAGACGGCCAGCAGCAGGACGATATCGTATTTCGGTAGAAGGATATTGCCGAGGCGCCGGCTGCCAAGATTCAGGCGATCGAACCGGGCATGCACCGGGGAGCCGCTCAATAACATTTTTGCAGTCTGGATGTGCGGCTTGGCAATGTCGATCCCGTGGATCGAGCTGGGTTTCAGCTTGGATATCTCATAGGCGACAACACCCATATTGCAGCCAACATCGAGAATGGATTTTCCAGCGTAGTCGACCTTTGCGGAGAATAGCCCGTCCAGTCTGTCGTCCCACGTTCCGGCAAAACCCCTTTTGAATCTTGACCACCACAAATCATCAGCTCCTTTGGGAAGAGCCCCCTTGAGCGCCTCCTACCACGAGAGAATTAATGGTCGATACCCATTCAACTGGAATTGATCACATTGACGAACCAAGGCAGGGACGTGTGCGGCGGCGTCACAACCCCATCACCCTGAGTGCCGCGGGAACCGGATAGCGGCTGCCGTCATAGCGCAGCCGGTAGGTCCGCTTCACAGGCTTGCCGGGATGGGACTGGCATTCGCCATTCTGGTCGGGGGAGGGATTATCGGTATTCGTCCGCTCAACCGCGGTGATATCGTGATAGCCCTGATGGCTCGCCGGGCTCATCGCCAGGCTGACCTGGCTGGAATGAAACGATCCAGCGCAACTGGCATCGCCTTCGCCGCCATGGCCGGCCACCACGAGGCCGTCGAGCACCAAGCGCAGCGCATCGCTGGCGACGGCATAGAGCCGCAGGTCGGTTTCAGTGAAGGGAGTAGCCTGCGAATGGTTTGCCATTTCGATGCGCAGGCCGAAGGCGGTGACCTCAGGGGCCAGTGCATAGCGGCCGGTGTCGAATTCCACCTTACGGATCGCGATGGCATCATCGGTCATCAGTCCAGGCTGGAGCAGGCGCTGGCGCACCCGCAGGCTCTTTCTATCGACGACCAGTAGCTCGATGTCGCCGACATGCAGGTGGTCGCTGTTAGCGCTGTCGATCAGCGGTACCGCGACCAAAAGCAAGTCGTCATGAGCCGGCCAGATCTTGCAGGCCAGGCCGAATGGCGCATCGCTCTCCGGGAGCGTTGAGGCGATGCTCGTATGGGGTGCAAGCGTGAACGAGGCGCCGTCGGCGCTCTTTCGGGCCTTGGGATAGGCCTGCTGCACCAGGGCGGCGGCATCGCCGCAATCGCCGGCCGCTGCCCGGGCGGGCGACAGGCTGGCGAGGGCGGCGCCGAGCAACAGCACAGGCAACACTATTCGCATGGAATTCTCGCGTCGCAGGGCCGGGTTCGGTCAGGAGCCTTCTACGCCAGATTGGTGGCGGCGCACAGGGTGTAGGGAAGTGACGGCTAGCTCCACCCGCTGCGTCATGACCATAAGTATCCTGGAAAGTCGTAAAGTCCGAGCTCGCTTAGGGACGGTGATCATGAGAACGCCGCCCGAGGGGCCAATTTTGCCAACGCTGTTCGAGCTACCTGAAACAGATACTGACAATGTGATCTCGATTGCCTTGTCGCGCTCCGATTAGATAAAGAAGCGCTTGGACAAGAAACCTCTACGAAACCGGACCTCGCCGATCCGTCGGGCGCAGCTTCTAGGGTGTACATTCCAAAATCAGCTCGGCATGCCCTCCGTTTCTGACCCCCTGAGCCGGGCGCGTTCGCCGTCGCGCGGTATCCGAAGCAGAACCAATGCGGCGCCTGCTTCGGCTTACCGAAACCCAGCTTGTCTGTCCTTGAGACTTGGCAGCACGGCGCGTTCAATCGAAACCGTGCTACCTTCAATGTACAGCCAGTTGTCCAATCAGCCGGCGGGCTTGTAAACGCCGGCAGCCTTTTTGGCAACTGCGAGCACCGCCTTCATGTCGAGTTCTTCGAGGACAACGAGGTCGTTTACCGAGCCGCTTGCCCGCACCGCCAATGCTAGACCCATCCCAGCAGCCTGGTCCGGAACCTCAGCATTGATGACAATATCATAGGCGCCGCGAGTAAACATCATGCCGGACACCTTGCCGCCAACGCTTTCAAAAAGCGCCTTGATTGCAGCTTCCCGGTCTGAGCCCTGTATCAATCCCTTGTAGGCCTGGGGTGCATAGTTTGCCAGTATTGTCACTTTCATGGGTATTCCTCCCTATCTTGTACTAGTTTCGTTATTGATCGTTTGACCAACACGGAGCTATGGCGGACGGTTGGGTCAGCCGTAACCCTGCATCGGAACGGTCTTGCTCACATCCAAAGCTGGCAGCGGGAAAGGTTCGACCTGCCCTGCGGTCTTGTCCAGATACTGCATCAAGGCCGTCACGAGGTGGTAGAAAATGCTCGCGGGCACCTCCGTTGCCAGTGACCTTCCGCGCTCGTCAATCCTGTCGATCCACAAGCCAAGCGGTGCGGGATCGATATGCCATTTGAAGAGGCGAGCGACACGAGCTTCTATTTCAGGTTTCAGATCAGGCCCGCCGATGCCGTCCAGGGCGACGGCCGCCTTCACGGCTTCGCATTGCGGCCAGCTGCGGGAGAGCCGGTCGAAGGGCATTCCCTGCCGCGACACGGCTGCATAAGCCAGGCCCGTGGCCCGGTTCAATCCGCTGGCGATCGCCGACGAATAGAGCTTCCTTGCGTAGGCTGCCAAGTCTTTCTGCCCGCTTGCCCGCGCGAAATCGACGAGGAGCGAGGCCCATTCGAAATGGTGCCCTGGTTCGGTCCACTGTCCCTCGTCTCCCGGCAACGGTAGCCAATCGACGTCGAAACGTTCCCCAAGCGTCCAGCTCTCCTGGTCGAAGAAATGGCACCGGAAGAGATCGACCACGCGTGCCGCCCGACGGAGATATGCGCGCTCGCCGGTGACGCCATGCCAGGCAAGGAAGGATTCCAGCATGTGCATGTGCGGATTCGAGAACCGCACCCCCTGCCAGCCGGGGGTCTCGAGGAAGCCGTTCAGGCTGTCGTCCTCAAGATGGGTGTCGATGAAATGGAACGTCTCTTGTGCCAGCTGCAGGGCATCCTGATGGCCGCATCGGTGGGCATGGGCAAGCGCCAGGAGCACGCAGGAATGGTCGTAGGCGTCCTCCGCCGGGTCAGCCACGCTGCCATCGGAATTAAGGGTGCGCACCCAGCCACCGCGATCGGTGCGGCCGTGTCTCGCGATGAAGTCGATGCCGTGGTCGATGAGCTTGTCGGCCGGTCCGACCCAGCCGCGTTCTTTGGCCACCGCGAAAGCGTAAATCTGGCGAGCCATCGTGCGCATGCGCTTGGGTTTGCCCAGCGGCCTTGCATCGAAACCGAGAGCCTCGTGGAAGCCGCCATACGCATCGTCGACACCTGCAGTGGACCACAGCGGCAGGGTTTCGTTGAAGAGCCAGTGCTCGACGCGCTTGCGCCATGACCCGCTGATGATGACCCGGTCGTCCGACCCCGTGAACTTCGTCTCGAGTCGTCCGCTCTTCTCGAGTTGTTCGACGACTTTCTTGACATTCTGGCTGTGGCTGACAGGAGCGACGAAAACCGCGTCCGGTGTCGTCACCACCGCCACATTTTTCATTCCGATGACTGTCAGCAGTCTGCCCTGGCTTCTGAGATAGGAGTTGCCGCAATCCATGGCGACAACGTCGCCCATTACGACATTGCCGTCGCGGTCCGTCGGGGTGGCTTCCAGCAGCGATTGCCACGATCCAAGGTCGTTCCAGCGGAAGGAAGCCGTAACCATCGCAATACCGCGTGCATGCTCCATGACTGCGTAGTCGATCGACGTCGACGGGACAGCCGAATAGAAGCTCTGGGGCAGGTAGATGCCCAAGACGTCGGTCCGTGCAGCCTTATAGGCCCGTTCCGCGGTGTCCCAGATGTCTGGCCGGAACTCGAGAAATGCCTTCCGCATCGTGTCGGCACGAAACAGGAAGATGCCGGCGTTCCAGTAGAATCTTCCCGAAGCCACATATTTGCGGGCCGTCTCGGCATTGGGCTTTTCGACAAAGTGCGAAACGGCGGCCACTCCGTCACCAGTTGCCGCAACCTCAATGTAACCGTAGCCGGTTTCGGGATGCGTCGGCTTGATGCCGAATACGACAATGCTTCCTGAATCGGCGGCAGGCATGCCCACCTCGACGGTTTCCCAGAATTGCGTTTCGGTCGATATCTGATGGTCGGAGGGGACCACGAGCACAAGCGCGTCCCCGCCATATTCGGAGATCGTGTGCAAAGTGGCTATGGCCACCGCAGCGGCGGTATTGCGGCCGACGGGTTCGAAAATCGGGCTGCCGCCGTTCAGGCCGAGCGGACCGATGTCCGAGATAACGCGGTCGGCATGCCGTTCGGAGGCTAGCAGATAGATCGGCGTCTCGCCGTCCGAGCGCGCCTTGAGGCGTCGGACAGTCTTCGCAAGCATCGAGCCGTCGCCCGAAAGGTCATGGAACTGCTTGGGATTGTCCTCGCGCGACAGCGGCCACAGTCGCGAGCCGACGCCCCCGCTCATGACAAAACCTATGATCCGCTCCGACATGGTCCAGTCCCTCTCAGAATGTCTGGTTGTAGGCTCCGACCTCTGGATTGCGGCGCAGCACGGCACCCTCTGGGCAGTGGGGCGACACTGTCGGGCTGCTGAAGGTCAGCGGCAGATCGCGGTAAAGGTCCGCGAGTGTCTTGCCCAAGCTGCGGTCGAGCATCTCGCAGACGGCTATCGCCGTGAGGCGCCCGTCGTCCTAGCCGCGCCCGATCGGCGGGTTGAAGAAGAAATGCCCCGACTTCTCGAAGCCAGCTATGGCATTGACGAGTTCGGCAACGCGCCTCTTGATGGGAGCTACGGAAATAGTGCCCAGTGATGATGTCTGGGCCTACACCCATTCGGCGGATCAAGGTGCCAAGCCCCAATGCGATTGCCTGCACGCGCATCAGGTTGAGTTCGGGCTCTTTCTCCCAGTCTGGATGGCCGAACCACCAGCGCGCGTCGTATTCCCGAAAGCCAATGGCTTTGATGAGAGCACTGTTTTCGAAAACGAATGTGTTCGGCCTGGCTTGGCCGACTATATCCAAGGTCACGGTTTTCGATCCGCTATTGCGCGCAACAGTTCTAGCACGCTGCCGGGCGCAGGCCCCTTCAGGAATTCGGGGTAGTCCTAACACGCTGGTTCGCCGCGCCGCCTCACCCAATAGGAGCATGCCCGCCCATCCCCGAAACGAGGTTTCGTCCAAGCATGCCCGTCCCGAGAATGTCGACGAAAGCTGTTTCGGACGCTTGGCTCGGCTTCTCAAAGAGGAAATCGACAGCTATCCGCCGAACTCCGCCGGTCCGAACAAGGAAGACCGACTGTGCCGCGTTCGTCTTGGAGGCGATGGGAACACGGCGAAATCCCGACCGCATGTACACGACCATCAATACCCTCACGCGGAACGGTCCGCGGACGGCAGGTCTCGCTGGAATAGCAGATGTCATTCGTCGACAGGACGAGAGCTCATTTTCGGGCCGATATCGACGACCATGATCTCCGGCGACACGCCGAAGCGCACCGGCAGCCACGATACGCCCAAACCCCCGGATACGATCATGTGCCGCCCACCCTCGACGATATGCCCATAGGCGAAGCGCTGTCCGTAGGCTGAATTGATGATTGGGGGGCCGATGAATGGCAAGCGCACCTGCCCGCCATGTGTATGGCCGCATAACGTCAGGCTGACACGGTCAGGAACAGTAATGAAAATGTCCGGTTCATGCGCAAGGAGCAAAATCGGATTGCCGTCGTCGGGTATTGCGGCCATTGTTCCAGGCAGATCGTCGACCCCCTTGTACACGCCGCGAGAAAACTGCATGGCCCACTGGTCGCCAAGACCCGCGAGCCAGAACGCTGAGCCATCCTGCTGCCGGATAGGCGTGGCGGTGTTCTCGAGGACCGGAATGCCATTGTCGACGAGGGCTGCGCGGACGCTATCGGCACCGTGCCACCAGTCGTGGTTGCCGAGAATGGCGTGGCAGCCGAGTGGCGCCGAAAGTTTCGAAAGTGAATTGCCCCAAACAGTGTCGGGCACAATCCCGGTGGCATAGCGCGGCCGCACGCCCATCACATAGTCGCCGAGGAGAAGGATGATGTCGGGCTGCAGGCTATTCGAAACACCGACGATCTGGTCGATCCTGGAAACCGGCATCCAGGGCTCGCAGGCGTGGATGTCAGCGACCACGACGATGCGCAGGGGCTTGGCAGTCGTCGGCCAGCGTGGCGGAAGGAGCTTGTAGTGAGTGACACGCAGTCGAAACCGAGGCTCAATCGCGAGGGCATAACTCGCCAGACCGAATGTCGCGAGCGACACGGCGCCAAAGAGCTTCAGGAATGAGCGCCGCGACGTCAGCACTTGTATTTCCCAGCAGAACGAGGTCGGTTTTCGAGATCGCCACGAATTCAGCTGCGGCAGCCTGAACCAAATCATCCTGGTGGGAGGCCTCGCGGGCTCAATAGTTTCCCAAATTGGCGTCACCTGCAAGCATTGGTGTTATTGCGCAGGGGAGGGAGCTCGGGCTAGGACACCCGTCAACCGCTCCGACTTGCGACTGATCTCGGAGGGATGGTGTAGTTCCATTCCGGATGGAATGGATCGCCTTTGGATCGTCGAACGCCTCCAGCTCGGCATCGCTCACTTGATACCTTTCGTCGATCCCGGCATCGACCGCGCTTCCAGCTTCAGGCCGGTGACTGCGATCAGCTCGGACCACGCCTATGCGGTCGACAAGGAGCCGTCCACGCCAGGTTTGCGTGATGTGGCAGACCAGGGTTGTTCGATGTTGCTCCACATGTGCCCCGCGGATAGGATGCAATGTGGAGCGCGAGGCCTGTCTCGCGAGCCCCTTGAACCGCTCCACCCAACGCGCCACGATCTTGGCCGACACACCATAGGCCTGCGTCGCAAGGGCTTGGGAGAGACGTCCCTCGATGACTGAAAGACCAGTTCCTCTCGACGCCACGGCGTCAGACAGGTATTTTTGTGGATGTTCATTCGGACCCTCCGGTGAGGGCTGAAGCTTGGTAACTCCAGTCTCCTCGGTTCGGTCCGAATGGACAACCTACAGAAAGCTCACAACTAGAGAGCCTGTTCCATCCCGATGGCATCGGGATGGAACTCCATCTCTTTTGTTTGAGCATGATCTTCTCCGAAAACCGGCTCCCGTTTTTCGGTCGGGATCATGGCTTCGAGGTGCTGTTTATCCAGTCCTTGTTTGGCCACGGCAGCCCCTCGCGGGATGTTATTTCCCCGCGTAGGTCCTTCAGGTCACATAGAATGAGGCTGCGGTGAGCGAGAGATGTGGGGAAAGGGTGGCGAACTGTATTTGAGATGCGCCGCCGGCCCCGTCACTGTCGAAAGAGAGCGCCCCAGTTTCACTGTCGTAGATGATATGATCGGAACTGTCATGCGCGGCTGCACCAACAAAGAAAGCATTGGATGGAAGCCCTCCCGCCTGAAGCCCGGCAAAAACGGTATCGCTGAGATGGAACGTGTCCTGGGAGCGCTTGAAGTCGGTGATCGTATCGACATTGCCGGCTCCAAGAGCAGTATTGAACGAGAAGGCATCGTGGCCTCCGTAACCGGTCAAGACGTCGGCGCCGAGCCCGCCGTTGATGACATTGTTGCCGGCATTGCCCTGGATGGTCTGGGCGAACTCGTTGCCGGTGAGGGTCATTGCCTTGGTGCTTGACGGGTTATTGGTGGCGAGAAGCTCGATCTCCGAGCCGGCCGAAAGCGCATAGCTCACCGAGGCGAGCACACTGTCGTTGCCGCCGCCCACCGCTTCAACCACCTTCTCGTTGGCATTATCGACATAGTAGGTGTCGTTGCCGCCATAGCCGATCATCGTGTCGCCGCTGGTTCCGTGCAATACATCGGCGCCGCTGGTTCCGTATAAGGTGCCATCGCTGGTGCCGTCGGAAGGAGGGACAGTCCCGGTCCCAGACCCAGTCTCGGTCCCGGTCGAGCCAGTGGTTGGGGGAGTGACGTTCGCACCCGTGACGGTGTCGCCGCTGCCCGCCTTCTGATACAGCTGAACCCCATCGACCTGCATCTGCATCGACGAAGGGGTCGAGCTATCGAGAGCCGTGTGCCATCCGGCCGCGTTGGAATTCGCGACCCCATTGCTCATGATCAATTCCATCGGTTCATTCGGGATCTCGGCCTGTGCGCTGGTCACTTGCGCCATCTGTTTCCCGTCGAGATACCAGGTGATCGATTGACCGGGATCCCAGTTGATGCCGTATGTGTGGAAGCCGGCCGTGAGGTCGACGCCGCTGTCAACGACGCCACCGGCCACCCCTGACGGCCCGTGGAGGTGGTAGGAGAACGTTTGGTTTGCCGGTCCCGAACCGGTGAATCCACCCTCCTGCATATCAATCTCAAAATTGTCGCCGCTGCTGCCGGCGCCTTGGCCGGGCATCAGCCAGAGGCCTGGCCATGCGCCGTCGCCGCTCGGCGCCTTCATGCTGATCTGAAGATAGCCGCCATTGAATTCGAAGTTGCCATAGCTGCTGACGGCGCCGGACGTGACAGGGAATGTCTGTGCCGACCCCTGAGCCACGCCGTCGACGGGCTGTTTGATTGCCGTGAGATTCAACAGCCCGTTGCTCACCGTATCTTGGCTCGGCATATCGTATTCGGCATTAAACTGGTTGCCCATCCCACTTCCGCCCGATCCATTGCTGTTCCATGGCCAGCCGTTGGCGGCATTGCTGGTGAGGTAGGTATGCCAGTCGCTGTCGAGCGCCGTACCGGAGAAGTTTTCCTCGAAAACGAGGTCGCTAGAGGCGAAGCCTGCGGGTGCGGAAAGAGCCATTCAGTGATCCTTTTTTGGCGTTGAAAACAGGGAATTCCACTGCCGCGCATCGCCAGGCGCGCGACATATCGCATGCTCGCAGTTGGGCACTGCGAACGGATTTCAAAGCAGCGGAGATTTGGAAGTCGTCGCCACAGACATTCTTGTCGAGCGAGCTTAACGTTGAACTCGCCATCGAAGGTGAGTTGTGTCGACGGGAATGCTCATCAGGCGCTCCCCCGTGAAACCATGAACGGTGTCGCTGCCGACGCACGCAAGGTGTCCAACGGTTCGAGCCGCGGCCAGAATGAAGTCGAGCGCAGCTCTTCCGGCGGATGCACCGCCAAGCTTGCTGTTTAGCATGAGCACTGTAGATCCTTAGTTAATCGCGTTTTTTTTGTTCTTCATTCCACCCGCGCCCCTAAGTAAAACGCAGGCATTTCCGCTGTCCTGAGTTGTTCACACACCGTCCCTTCGTGAATTGATCATTCGAGGACGATGTACGGAACCCCAGCGACCTTACCGCCTTTTGCGGCGAGAATGAGGCTGGGCAAAAACTTATCAACACTTCTCATACAGGAGGTGCGGCTTGTCGAAATGGCGGAACGTGGCGCTAGGGTGTGAGGGCGCTTCGTCGCCGCGGGGCGGCCCCGCGGATTGTCAAATTTGAACTGCGCAACCGGTCGCCAAAGCTCCAGCTTGTGGCCGTCTGCTAACCGCCTGGCGTGCTCTTTCGCCGCGTCGTGGTCTGCGCAAGCATGGTCGACCCCACAAGCTGGCCGTGTTCGTCCAGAACGTAGACACGATAATGCGGCATCGCTTGTCCCGACCGGCGACGACATTCTAACGGTCAGCCTCGCTGTGGAACGCCGAAATTTGGTTCCCTATGGGTCACATGCGATGGGCCGTACGCCGGGTGAGGGTGCACGAAAATCGCCGGACGATGCGCTTTGGAGTGGCAGATTGACGCTCTCGGTATCGCCAGCGCCGGCGGTCAACAAGGCATCTGCGAGATTTTCCTGTCGGCCAAACCGTTTGCCTGCATCGGCGCCGGCTAGGCTCTCCAGCCTCGGACCCGTGATAGCAGATGCTGTGACAAGGCCTCGGCGGCCCCGCCGAGGCGCGTCGTGGCATAGGCGAACGCAGTAAGGGCAAAGCCAGCCATGATCGCCCCGGCCCGGCGGGCGGCGCCGACCTTGCCCCGCATGGCCGCCGTCAGGTCGCTCGCCACGGCGCGCGGCAGCACCTCCCGGACGTAGCGCCCTTCGGCTCCGAGGCCGTCTTTGGACCCTGCGAGTCCCCTCAACACTGCCTTGGCGGTGCCCTCGACGAGGCAGCGGTGGACGAAGTATTTCCACGTGGTGCGCTGGACCGGAACAGCGTGCAACACACGCGCCGCTGGCCGATACGCCCAATAGCCTCCAGGGTATAGGCGGGCGGCCCGGATGCAGAATTCCGTCTCCTCGCAGCTCTCAGCCTTACCGCCGATCCTTGCTCGGCCGCTGACGGAGAACCCGAGCTTGCGGCGCCCGAGATCCGGCGCGAAGCCACCGGCGCGCCGCAGCACGTCGGCGCGCACCGACATGTTGGCCCCGATCGGGTTGCGGATGCGCCCGTCCCGCACGTGCATGCCGGCGTAGGTGCAGCCCACCACCCAGTGGAACTCGGCGGGAAACCAGGAGGGCGGCGGCACTTGCCACAGCGGCTCAACCGGGCCGCCGGCGCCCAACACGGCTGGATCCCGATAAGCCTCCAACAGCTCCTCCAGCCAGTGCGGGTCGGCGACGGCGTCATCATCGAGGAAGGCGATCACCGGGGCCGTGCTGTATTCCGCCCCTGTCATGCGCCCGCCCGACAAGCCCGGTTGCCTGGCATTGGCGAGGACGGTCACGCCGGCAATCTCGCGCGCGGCGCGCTCTAGCAAGGCCTCGTTGTTGTCCACGACCACGACGATTTCACGCGGGGCAGGCGTTTGGGTGCGGACGGACCCGACCGCACGTTTCAACTCTTCCCAGCGGTCGAGAGTGTGCGCGCAGATCACGACGGAGGCTTCGGTCATGGGGCTTCCCGGACGGCTTCTGAGGCCCGGCGGGTCTCGCGGCTCTGCGCCGCCCGGGCCGTTGCGGCTTTGAGGATGTTCCAAATCACGCTTCCGTCATTGCGGATATCGAACTGGTCGTGTTCGTCGGCGGGATAGCGTCCGCTGTCCTGCCGCGACGCCAGCCGCCACACGATCCAGCCAGCGCACCTGGGATCGCGGGCGAGCGTATCGAGCCATATGGCGTAAGCATCGGCGGAGTTCTGATTAGAGCGGGCATAGCCGAATTCCTCCAGAAGGACCGGCTTATTGGCTCGGGCCGCCAGTTGGCAAAACTCGGTAATCTGGTCGTCAAATTGCTGGACTGTGAGGTTGTAGTAGAGCGGGTAGCCGTGCCAGGTCCCGAAATCGAGAGTTGGGATCGTCAAATCGGACAGCTTCTCGGAAACGTTGGCGTGCCCTGAGCTGACAAGGTGATTGGAATCGAGGGACTTCACGTAGGCCGACATTTCGGCAGTCCAGGCCAGCCGCAAAGCCTCTGGGCGTGCATTACCTTCGTTCATCAGCTCCCAGGCCATGATCGTTGGATCATCCCGGTAGGCAAGTCCGGTTAGCAGGTTGACGCGCTGTACGACGTGGCGGACCCAGGTCCTGTAATCCCGTTTCGTCCGCGGGTCATCGAAGAAAAACGTGGACTGGTCTTGGCTCCCATACCAGGCCCGCATCTGCTGGGCGCCACCCGTGTAGGCCCAGAAATCCAGGAAGGCGATGATGAGCCTGAGGCGTCGCTTGCCGGCTTCGGCGACGAGGAAATCAATCTTCTGCATGCCGTTCGCGCCGTCATTGATCGCCATCCCGTTCTCGCCAGGGTCCCAAGAGAGCAGGTACATTCCTCTCACCGCGAGATCGCTGGCATCGGCCTCAAGCCGCCAGTTCCAGATCGTAGCAGTGCTTCCGTCGAGCGATCCGATCACTGGCTGGAGGAAGATACGAACCACGTTGGCCCCTATGGCCACCGCGTCATCGAGAACGCGGATGACTTCGTCCTGCGACCCGAAAGTGACATAGTGGTTGTTCACGCCGGTCACAAAGAATGGCCTGCCGTCGACCGTAAACGCCGTGCCGGAAGTCCTGATGAAGGACGCTGGCGACAAGTTGTCCGCGGCGCTCACGGCTGCCGGAATAAACAGCAACGCGAACACCAGCACACGCAGTCCGGCGTTGCGCAGCCCGTTTTTCGCCCGTTGCCAGCCAATTATCATCGCTGCATGTCGCTCTCGCCGGGCGCCGAGTGCAATGGGCCCTAAGGATTACCCCCTCTGGCGGCCTCGCACAGTCCGGCGTCAATCGGGCATAGTGGTGCTTGGCCGATTGCGGTCGCTCGAGTATGGAACCCATGCTGCCAGACATCGCTCCCAACCAAGAGTTCGGCTCTTCGCACTGGCGAGTCCCCGCTGTGGTAATAGGTGGGGAGCTGAACGGGCTTGGCGTGTGCCGCAGCCTTGCCCTGGGCGGGATGCCCGTGTGGGTGGTCGACCGCAAGCGATCGAACCCGGCGCTGTGGTCGCGCTACGCCCACCCGGTCCTGGCAGACTCCCTGCATGGCCCTAGCTTCCTGGACTTCCTCCGCAAACTTCGGAGGCGGATCGGCGAGCGGCCCTTCCTGGTCATCACGGATGAGCTGGCACTTCTTACGATCTCGGAATACCGAAAAGAGCTGGAGGAGTTTTACCATTTCCGCCTCCCAACTCACGATACGGTTATTATGCTGCACGACAAAGCCAGGTTCCACGAGAGCGCCGGGGAGCATGGCTGGCCAGTGCCGAACGGCGTGGTCGTGCGGGATCTCGCGGGCGTTCGCAAGGTCACGTCGCTCCGCCTGCCAATGATCCTGAAACCTGCCGACAAGCGCCACTTCCACGAGGGGCATGCTCCCCGCCTGATCACCGCGGAGAGCTACGCTGATGCCCTCTCGGCCGCGGAGAAGCTGCTGGCTCAGGCCGGCGAGGTCCTGGTGCAGGAGACCATCGAGGGACCGGACGACAACATCTATTTCTGTCTGTTCTACCGGGGACGCAACGGCGAGACGCTCGGCATGTTCACCGGGCAAAAACTCGCCAGCACCCCGCCGGGCACCGGGAGCACGGCGTTCTGTACGGCCGCAGTAAACGAGGAGTTGGAACGCACCACGAAAGACCTCCTCGATCAGGTTAACTACTTCGGATTTGGCGGCATCGAGTACAAGCAGGATACCAGGAGCGGACGCTTTCTGATAATAGAGCCGACGGTCGGGCGCACGGACTGGCAGGAGGAGTTGGCGACGCTCGTCGGCGTCAATATCCCCCTGATAGCCTATCGGCACGAACTCGACCTGCAGCCATTGCCGGCCGGCCCGGGTGACGGTCGCGTGGTCTGGCAGGGCTCATGGATCGAGCGGATCCGCTTTGGCGCGAAGCCGATCCCGCCTCACTCTGTCGTGGTGGATGGCTTCTGGCGCCGGGACGATCCGCTGCCGGCCCTGGTGCATTATCCTTGCGACGTGGCGCGCGCTGTGGCTTTTTGTCTGCCTCCCTGGCTCGCGGGCTCGCGGCGGACAGCTGGCAAGGCGCCTCGCTCGAGGTGGTTCTCGTCAAAGCTGTCGTCTCCTTGAATCTGCCGTGAGAACAACAATGCGCATTTGTTTGAGTCTCGATCCGTCGCGGCCGCTGCGCTGGCATCTGTGGCTGGCGGAGGCGCTTGCTGAAGTGCCCGGCAACGATGTCTCCTGCGCTTTCGCGGCCGGCTGCCGCCCGCTGCCGTTGATCTTCCGTCTGCTGCTCGAACTCGAACGACTAGTCTATGGCTTAGGTGTCAACGGCGCCACCGACCCCGTCGAGGCGGCGCTGCGGTGCCTGCCGCCGCCTCCGGCCGACCAAGTGGACGTGGTGATCGATTTGAGCGGAGAGGAGCCCCTCCCGTCGGGACGGCGCGTGCTGACGCCGCTCTTCAACAGCGTACCCGGCGAGATCGGAGTCATGGCGGCCTTGGCGAACGATCAGGACCTTCTCGTCGACCTGCACGACACGGCTCGCCCGTCGCAGCCGTGGATGGCGCGTCCGGCCAATGTAGACCGTGAAGTGTTCGCAGCGAGCCTCGATAGCGTCCTCTCCTGCGCTGTGGCGCTGATCCTAAAAGCCTTGCGCGAGGAAACCGGTTCAGCTGCGTCCGGTGTCCCCGGCCCGCGCACGGCCGTGCCTTCACTCGGCGCGCTTTCGGTCCTTGCAAGAGCGACGCGCACAGTGACATCGAAGGCAATCAGGTTCTTGGACATCCTGGCGAGAGGCGGCATGAGGTGGGGGATTGGCTGGCGCTTCGACGAATCGGCGGGCCTGCTCGACAAAGGCGACGCAGCATTCCGGGTGCTTACCGGGGACACCGACAGCTACCTTGCCGATCCGTTCCCGTTCCGGCACCAGGGGCAGGATTTCATATTTGTCGAAAAGTACCTCTACTCGAAGAACCGGGGGTGCATTGCGGTCGTGGCAGCGGACCGGAACGGGACCGTCGGCGCACCCCAGATCGTCTTGGAGGAACCGCATCACCTCTCATACCCGTTCGTGTTCGAGCAGGACGGGCAGATCTGGATGATCCCCGAATCGGGGGCGGCCAGGAATGTCAGCCTCTACAGGGCAGTGGAATTCCCTTACCGGTGGACGCGGGAGGCCTGCCTCATCGAGGGGATCGAGGGCTACGATACCACGCCGCTCTGCCATGAGGGCGGCTTCTGGTTTTTCGTCAGCCCAAGGCTGTGGAGGTCCACGTCCTGGGATGTTCTCAGCCTCTACCGTGCCGAGAGCCTGACCGGGTCCTGGACGCCCCACGCCGCAAACCCCGTCCTGCTCGATGCCACGCTCAGCCGCCCCGCAGGCGCCGTCATCCAACACGGCGGACGGATGCTACGCCCGGTCCAAGACTGCTCGCGCGGCTATGGCGGCGCGGTGACGTTCTGCCGGATCGATGCGCTCGGCGAGTCGGAATTTGCCCAGACACCGGTCGGTCGCATTCGGTCCGGAGCCTTCGGGTGCCACACCTATAACCGGCGGTCCGGCCTGGAGGTGATCGACTTGTTCGGTCATATCGGGGGTCTGCGAGAGGTCACGACCTCGTATCGGTTGCTTGTATCCGATGCGCCGGTCTCGGGACCGCATGGGCAGCCCCTCTCCTGGCCGGTCTCGCGTCCGGTTTAGCTACCCTTAGCCAGCTGGTCTAGCGAAAGGTACCCTCCTGCCAAGGGCGCGCGCGCTCGACCCTTTTCGGGCACAGAACAAGTGGTAGCTCGGAAATCACCGCCGAGCGAAGGAGCGAGCCCACCTGCACGTCGCAGATTCTGGCCGGTGGCCACGTCGGCGTTGCGCTGGGCGTTCATTTCATCGCGCCGGTGATCTTCGCTGCCTTGTGCACCACTCACTCGGTAGAAATTGTCGCTTGTGAGCTAAGTGCCGGCCGCGGGTCGATGAATGTCCTCGCTGGCGTTGAAGGTGGCCCCAGAGGTCCAAACGGGTTTGGCAACGCAGCCAACACAGCTGCTGAAGGTGATCGGTGCCGCTGCCGTACTATCCGCGCTGGTGCTACGGGCTGGAAATAACCTGACGGGGATACCCCCAAAGAGCTAATCATCTATTGGTTTTCTCTAGCCATCTATCGTTCTTCCATTTCAGATATGCATCAGTAATGCTCGCCTAACTAAAGATGAAGAGGCCCTGTAAGTCTCAATCTTATTTCATATCATCTTGATTTCATTTCCGGGGAGTCTGCACATGGCTAGATTAAGCACATCCGTGGATGTGGCGGTCATTGGAGCTGGCCCCTACGGTCTGTCGCTGGCCGCGCATTTACGTGCGCGAGATGTCGAGCACCGGATTTTCGGGGAGCTCATGGGGTCATGGAAGCACAACATGCCTCCTGGTATGCTGCTCAAGTCCTACCCCTGGGCGTCGAGCCTGTCGGATCCGCGGTCAGAATTCGCCCTGAAGACGTTCTGCGCCGAACGCGCCCTGGCCTATCATGACGAGCTGCTTCCGCTCTCGCTCGGCCGGTTTATCGAGTACGGCGAAGCCTTTCAGAGGCGTTACGTCCCTGCGGTTGAGCGCAAGACTTTGGTGGCGCTGGAGCCCGGCGCCGGCTGCTTTCACGCCACTTTCGATGACGGCGAGATAGTTCATGCGCGCCGCGTGGTCGTAGCCGTCGGCCTACATCCGTTCAAACGCTTGCCGCACCAGGCCGTGCATCTGCCCGCCGATCTATGCTCGCACAGCGGTGAGTATGGCTCTCTGCAGCCGCTGGATGGCAAGGAAATCATCGTGGTTGGATCCGGATCATCGGCGTCCGATCTGGCGGCGCTGCTCTACGAACGCGGGGTCTCGGTTTCGCTCGTTGTGCGCCGACCGCAGCTGGATTTTGCCGGCTACCCTCACCCCCGAACCCGATTCGAGCGCATTACCGCTCCGATGAACGGCATCGGCCACGGCTGGACCTTGGCGACCTGCGCCAAATTTCCGCAATTGATCCGGCTTCTGTCGAAGGATCTGCGAGTCCGACTCGCCAACATCAGGGCGCTGGGCCCCCTTGGCGGCGCTTTCATGAAGGACCGGGTTATCGGGAGAGTGCCTGTGTGGCTCGGTCGCACCCTTCAGAGCATCGAGACACGCGACGGCAAGGTGCTACTCGCTTTGAGGGACGCCAGCGGCGCGGGGCATTCGATGCGGGCCGACCACGTCATCTTCGCCACCGGGTACAAGATTGATGTGGGCCGGCTAGGTTTCCTGAACCCAACGCTGTTGCGCCAGATCCGCTTGGTTGAGGGCGCGCCGCAGCTATCAGCCCATTACGAGACGTCGGTGCCTGGCTTGCATTTCATCGGTCCCGCCGCCGCGAACAGCTTCGGCCCGGTGTGTCGGTTCGTATACGGGACCTATCACCCGGCCCGTCATCTCGCCCGACACCTATCGGCAGTCCTGGCGCGCTTCCAGCCCGCTCCCCGGGTGCCATCGCTCGACCTTGAGGCGCTGCCATGAATGCGCCTGTCTCCAGCATTCTCGCCCGGGTCGGCGCCGTATTGCCGCCTGACCCAATCAATGTCGCGCTGCGGCGCTCGCTGACTCTACCCCGAGTCAGCTTCATCATCCCGACGCTCAATGAAGCCGACAACCTCCCTTGGCTTCTGCCGCGCATCCCCAACTGGGCGCATGAGGTCATCATCGTGGACGGTCGTTCGACCGACGAGACGGTCGCGGTCGCGCGCCGCCTGCGCGAGGACGTGAAGATTGTCATGGAGCCGCGGCGGGGCAAGGGCGCCGCACTGCAAGCGGGATTTCAGGCGGCCACAGGCGACATCATCGTCATGCTGGATGCTGACGGCTCGATGGTCCCGGAGGAGGCGATCGTCTTTGTCAGTGCGTTGATGGCCGGCGCGGATCTCGTCAAGGGTTCACGCTTCATCCAGGGCGCCGGCACCGACGACATGTCGCTGTTCCGGATGTTCGGCAACAGGGGGCTGACCCTGTTCGTGCGGCTGCTCTATGGCGGTTGGTTCTCCGATCTATGCTACGGATACATAGCCTTCTGGACCAGGCACGTCGCCACGCTGGACTGCGACTGCGATGGGTTCGAGATCGAGACCCTCATCAACGTGCGGGCGTTGAAGAACCACCTCAATATCGTCGAGGTGGCGAGTTTCGAGGCTTCGCGCATCAGCGGTGTGAGCCATCTGCGCGCCATCCCGGACGGCTGGCGCGTCCTGAAAACCATCCTGCGCGAGAGGGTGCACCAACAGCGCAGGCGGAGCGCGACAGCCTGTGATGTCGTTGGATAAGCCCGATGCGAATCCTGATGGTTGCCGCTCGCTGCTACCCCTTCATGGGCGGCATCGAAACTCACATCCAGGAGGTCGGTCCTCGCTTGGCGGCGCGCGGCCACGTCGTCGACGTGCTCACCACCGATCCCTCGGGGGAGTTGCCGGTCGAGGAGGAGGTGCGCGGCATGCGCGTGCAGCGCGTGCCGGCCTGGCCGAGGGGACGGGACATCTATGTTGCGCCCGGCGTTTATAGCGCGATCCGGCGCGGGGCTTGGGATCTGATCCATTTCCAAGGTTACAACACGTTCGTGGCGCCGATCGGGCTGCTCGCAGCCGTCCGCGAGGACCTGCCGTTCATCCTGACCTTTCACAGCGGCGGGCATTCCTCCCGGCTGCGCAAGGCCGTGCGCGGCACCCAGCACGCGCTGCTTCGACCGCTGGTGGCCCGGGCCGCGCGGCTGATCGGCGTTTCCGAATTCGAGGCCAACTTCTTCAGCGCCAGGATGCGCGTGCCGCGCGAACGGTTTGTCGTCATCCCGAACGGCGCCGCGATGCCGGCTCCGAGCCCCGGCATCAAGGTCGATCCGCACCTGATCGTCTCGGGCGGCAGGCTGGAGCGCTACAAGGGCCATCACCGGGCGATCGCGGCCTTGCCCGAACTGATCCGCCGGGTGCCAGACGCGCGACTGCACATCGTCGGAACAGGCCCGTACGAGGGAGAATTGCGGCGCCTCGTCGCGACACTCGGCCTCGAGAAGCGGGTCACTATCGCCAGCATCCCTGGATCCGATCGGCAGAAAATGGCTGACCTCCTGGCGAGCGCCGCGCTATTCGTGCTGTTCAGCGAATACGAAGCCCATCCGATCGCCGTGATGGAAGCCCTGTCGCTGCGCCGTCCGGTCCTCGTCAGCGACACGTCCGGTCTGGGGGAGCTGGCCGCCAATGGCCTGTGCCGGGCGATTCCGCGCAACGCCGGTCCTGGAGAGCTGGCCGTCGCCATGGCCGAAGAACTGGAGGCCAATCGGGAGGTCCCGGATTTGGCGCTGCCGGACTGGGATGTCTGCGCGCAAGCGCTGAGCGACGTTTATTGTGATGTCCTGAGGAGCCGATCCACGGTCCGCTTGTCCCCCGGCGGCGTGACGTCGTGGCCTCCTGCGACAAGGGCATGACGCTGATGATGCCGGCTCATTTGACCGCGGGAACCAGGATCAATCCGCTCCAAGCCGGGATACGATTCGTCTCGGCCGTTATCGGTCCCGACCTTCGCGGCGACAGCGCCGATCCCCCGCCGCAACGGGCCAATTCCGGATGGATCGCGGTTCTGTGCCTGACCGTCTCCACGGCTCTGCTCCTGGTCGTGGCCGGGCACGCGGCCGGGCGCCGGGGCTATGACGTGGCGCCGCTGTTCTTCTGGTCCGGTGTCGTCCTCCTGGTCGTCCCAACCAGCCTTCGCATAGCTTGGCCGATGGTAGCTCGGGGTGAGCGCCTCTTCCTCCTGTTTCTGCTCGCCGAAGCCCTGTTCTATTACAAGGCAGTCTATTCCCCGACGAACTTCATCAATCACGACGAGTTCTTACACTGGATCGCATCCGACGATCTCATGACGGCCCACCGGCTATTTCTGTCCAACCCGCTTCTCCCGATCGGGCCAGCGTATCCCGCCCTGGAAATTCTGACGACGGCGATCGTCAATCTGACCGGATTGCCATTGTTTGTGGCCGGGACTCTATTGTTGGCCGTCCTCAGGGGCACGTTCATCGGTGCTCTGTTTCTATTCTTCGAAAGCATCGCCGGATCGCCGCGCATCTCGGCCATCGCCTGTCTGGTCTATATGGGCTGCTCAACCTACGTGCTGTTCGAGTCGATGTTCTCCTACGAGAGCCTCGGCATTGTGCTGTGCGTGCTCACCTTCGCGGTCGAAGCAGCGTCCAAGGATCTCGTCGGGCGACCGAGGCTGAAGGCGCTCGGGCTGATTGCCTTGCTGTTGGCGAGCCTTGCGGTCACGCACCACCTCTCGGCCGCCGTCACCGCGATGTACTTCGGAGCGCTGGCGGCACTCGAGGCTTTGCGCCGGCACGGCCCTTCGCAGATTAAGACTAGGACCGCCGCAGGCTTCGTGGCGATCCTGGCCATAGCCCTGCCGCTCCTTTGGATGCAGGCCCGTGGCAACCCTCTCGCAGGCTATCTCGGCCCTGTGGTCGAAACCGGCTTCAAGACGTTGCTCGGAAAAATCATGGGCGCCGCCACCCCACGATCGGAGCACCTCGGAGCCCCGACCCAGCCTCTAGGCATGCGGCTGACTACCTTGCTCGCGATCCTGCTGTTGGCACTCGGGCTGGCGACCGGATTCTTTCGATCGCTGGCCATGGCGGCGCCGAGTGGTGCGCGGGCAGGTTGGCGTTCGATCCAGGACATCCTCAAGGGCCGCTGGCGCGACAGCCGCATAATGCTCCTCACCTTGTTGGCCTTCGGGTTTCCGGTCTCGGTGGCCTTCCGGATGACCATCGCCGGATGGGAAATCGGCAACCGCATGGGAACGTTCGTGTTCATCGCCGTCGGGCTGGTCGTCGCGGTAAGCATTGTCCACTTCTGGCAGGGTTGCACGCCACGCAGGTGGCGCCGCGTCGCACCGGCCGTTGCTCTGGCGGTCATCGTCCTGGGCGGCGTCACGAGCGCTGCGCTCGAACCGTTGCGTGGACCCTACAGGGTGGCGGCCGACCAGCAATCGATCGAATCCATGGGGATCGAAACCGCGCTGTGGACCAAGGAACGGCTCAAGGCCGGCAATCGCTTCACCGCCGACCGCATCAATCGTCTGCTGCTCGCCGGCTACGGGCGGCAGGATGCCAGGGTCAACATCGTCGAAGGCATCGATGCCGCGCGCATTTTCGAGACCAAGGAATTGGGGCCCGACGAGCTTTACGCCCTGGCCAGGAGCGATATCGATTTCCTGCTGGTGGATCTGCGCCTGTCCACAGGCCCCCCGGTGCTCGGCTTCTACTTCGAGCCGTGGCAAGCGCAGGAGGGAACTCCGCTCTCGGGCGCAGAGCTGCTCAAGTTCAATGACATCAAGGGCGTCACCCGCATCTACGACAACGGCTGGATCGTCATCTACGACGTGAGGGGATTACATGGGAATTCCTAGCAACCGGGACCTTCCGGCCGCCTGCCTGTGGGCAGGGGCCACGGTGGCGGCCGTTGCGGTCAGCGACAGCTTGCTCCTCCGTACCCTCCTGGGCGCGCCCATGGTGTTCCTCGTCTCGGGCCACGCGGTGCTGCGGGCCCTTGGCATGAGGACCACCTCCGTGTCGGAACACCTCGTCTACGCGGTCGGAGCAAGCCTGGCTGCCGGTATCGCCGGGGGCTTTGCCCTGAACGCCGCAGGCTTCCTCACACCGCTCGGCTGGGCGGTGTGGTTCTGGGCTGTGACGGCCGCCGCGGCGCTGGTGGCCGTCCGCCGCGACGCCCCCGATCGGCCACCCTGGCCGGCTCCGCCGCGGCTCCGGCTCTGGCAGGGGGCCGCACTGATCCTAGCGGTGCTGGTGGCGACCGGAGCTTATGCGCTGGCCGTCCGGGACGAAGCGACCTACCGGCAATTCAAATACACCGAGTTCTGGATGTTGCCATCGCCCAATGGCGAGCCCGGCAAACTTACCGTCGGCATCAGAAACGCCGAGACCCAAGCTGAGCGATTCGATCTGGAAATCACCCTCGACGGGCAAACGTTCGCCATCTTCCGATCGCTCACCGTCGCGCCGGGCGACACCTGGGTGCGGGAAATCCCGGTGCCCGTCTTGGCAACTCGCCAGACGGCCGAGGCGCGACTCTATCGGCCGGACAATGACCTACTCTATCGCAGCGTTTCGACACTGGTGCCACCCATCTGAAACGAGGCTCGACCATGCGCATCCTGCTGCTGTCGCAGTTCTATCCCCCGGTATTGGGGGGAGAGGAGCGGCACGTCCGCAATCTCGGCGCGGCGTTGGCGCAGCGGGGCCATCATGTGAGCGTTGGTACCTTGATGCATCCCGGATCGCCCGAAACCGAGCTGGACGGCGCGGTCCGCGTGCATCGCCTGCGCGGCACGCTCCAGCGTCTGTCAGGCCTCCACACCGATCCCGAGCGCCACCATGCACCGCCCTTCCCAGATCCCGAACTGGTGCTAGCCCTGAAGCGGCTGGTCGCCCAGGAGAGGCCGGACATCGTCCATGCCCATAACTGGATCTACGCGTCCTTCCTGCCGCTCAAAGTTCTGAGTGGGGCACGCCTCGTGGTAACGCTCCACGACTACGGCCTTGTCTGCGCCAAGAAAAACTTCATGCACTTGGGCACCCATCTTTGCTATGGCCCCGCGCCGGCCAAGTGCCTATCCTGCGCCACAGGGCATTACGGGGCCGTGAAGGCAGCAGCGACCACGTTGGGCAACTGGGCGTCGAGCTTCGCCGCTCGGCGCGTGGTGGACCGCTTCATCGCGGTGAGCCACGCGGTGGCGCATCACACCGGACTCGCCCTAGGCCGCGCCCCCTATGAGGTCATCCCCAACTTCGTGCCCGACGATGTCGGGGTGCTTGGCCCCGAAGATCCCTGCCTGCGGGAGCTACCCGGGGATGGATTCATCCTGTTCGTCGGCGACATGATGCGCCTCAAGGGCATTGACGTCCTTCTGCACGCCTATGCCGGCTTGAAGCGGGCGCCGCAATTGGTCCTGATCGGGCGCCGGCTCGCCGATACGCCAACCGAGTTTCCGCCGAACGTCCGCGTGTTCAATACGTGGCCGCATTCCGCCATCATGCATGCATGGCGGCACTCCCTGTTCGGCGTGCTGCCATCGGTCGGACCCGAGGCCTGCGCGACGGTCATCATGGAAGCGATGGCGTCCGGCAAGGCAGTCGTCGCAACCGACGTCGGCGGCATGCCGGATCTCGTCGATCATGGCGAAACAGGCCTGCTCGTGCCGCCCGGTGACGCGCATGCCCTGGCCCACGCGATGCAAACACTTCTGGACGACCGCGCCCTGCTGGCCCGCCTGGAGGCGACAAGCCTCGCCAGGGTGGGGCGCCTCAGGGCCGGAGCGGTTGTGACCCGGATCGAGCAGGTCTACCGGGATGTCCTGCGCCCAGCTGCCAGCAGGTCCGCGGTGCCGGCGCCGCCTCGGGAAGAGCCCTCATGCCGGTAGATCTCGCCGAGACTGCCCTTATTCGCGTGCGCCGGGCGCTTCAAAAGAGCGCCACGCTCGTCACGAATTCCGGCGCTCTGGCGATCGGAACGATCGCAGCGGCCGGTCTTGGGTTTGTCTATTGGTGGCTCGCCGCCCGGCTGTTTCCGCCGGAGGTGATCGGCAAGGCCTCCGCCCTCCTGTCCGTGATGGGGCTCGTCGGTCTGTTGGGGGAGGCCGGGCTCGGGACCCTGTTGATGGGCGAAATCGTTCAGCACCCCGGCAAGGAGCGCGGCCTCGTGGCCGCGGCCGCGTGCGTCGGGGTGGCACTGGCGGTTGGCTTTGCCTTGTTGTTTGTCTTCGGGGAGGGGTATCTCAACAGCTCGACCGGGCCGATCGACGGTTGGGTCGAGGGCGTTGCGTTCGTTCTCGGCTGCTGCCTGACCGTTTTCAGCGCGGTGGCCGATCAAGCGCTTGTCGGCAACTTGCGCAGCACCGGCAGGATGACCCGGCAAATGCTGTTCTCCACGTTCAAGCTGATGCTGATCGGCGCCGCAGCAGCCGCTGGCTACGCCTCCAATGCCGCGATTCTTCTTACTTGGGTGGCCGGCATCCTGGCGTCCTGGATCGGCGTCGATCTGTTGACCCGGGGCGGCGCGCGTCACCTCGTTGGGTTCCCCGATTTCCAGCTGCTGCATACGCTGCGACGCAAGGTGTTCGACCACTACACGCTCGATGTGGCCTTGCAGACCCCGGGCGTCATCATGCCGTACCTTGTGCTGATTGTGCTGTCGCCGGCCATCAATGCCGCCTTCATATCGTTGTGGATGCTGGTATCGATAGCATCGCTCGTTCCCGCAGCCATGGCTACGGTCCTGTTTCCCGTGGTCAGAGCAAGCCCGAAACAATCCAAGCACAACTTCCTTTTGTCGCTCATGGCATCATTGCTCTTCTCAGTGGTCTGCGCCGCCTTCGTCTTCACCTATTCTGAGGAGATCCTTGCGGTCTTCAATCCGGCCTATCATGAAATCGCTGGTTCGAGCCTGCGCTTTCTCGGCTTTAGCCTGCTGGGCTTAACGCTCAAATTTCATGCCTGCACGCTGGCGCGGCTGAGCGGTAAGATGCGCAAGGCATCTCGCTGGTTCGCCCTTGGCGGATTAATGGAACTGTGCTTCGCGGTCGCGGGGGCGAAGCTTGATGGACTTCAAGGCCTGGTCCTAGGCTGGACGCTCGCCATCAGCATCGAGGGTGCGTGTGCGGCCCTGATTTTGGCCTTCGCGATGAAACTGGGGTCTGCCGCCGGCCCGGCGCACGACCGACCGACCGCATCGCCGCTCCAGACTTGAGGAGACACCAATCATGGCGCAGGGTTATCGACCGCAATTGGATGGCCTGCGGGCCATCGCGATCGGACTCGTCGGCGTGGAGCACTTCGGCGGGCCGTGGGTCAGAACGCACTTCCCCATCGGGGCGGGAGCGCTGGGGGTCCAACTGTTCTTCGTCCTGAGTGGCTTCCTGATCACGCGCAACTTGCTGTTCAGACTGGAGCAAGCCCCTGCTGGCGAAGTCATCCGCAGGTTCTATCTCGGCCGCGCGGTTCGGCTGATGCCGGCCTACTATTTGACCCTGCTGGTCCTGTTCGTGCTGGGCGTGCCCGAGGTTCACGACTTCATTGTCTGGCATCTCACCTACACGAGCAATTACCTCGCGGCGACCGGAGGCCCACTCCTGGTGTTTTGGTCCCTCGCCGTGGAGGAGCAATTCTACCTGTTGCTGCCCATGCTGGTTCTGCTGTCCGGGCGCCATGCCGTGCGAGTGGGGGTATTCCTGATCGGCACCGGCTTCCTGTTGCGCACGTTGGTTCTGGCCACCCCGATCGACCGGTTTGCCTTCGAGCTCTCGATCTTCGGCAAATTCGAGATCCTGGGGTTTGGTGTCCTCATCGGTGCGTTATCCTATGCCGCGTCGAGGGAAGGGCGTCGTCTCCGAGCCGGTCTGGGCTGGTGGTGGGTCGGCCTGGCATGCCTCGCGTTCCAGTGCGTCGCGTGGTACCTCGCGGGCGACGGCATCCTGCGGCACCTCACTTTCAATCTGACGGTCGGGATCTTTTTCGCATGGTTGGTGGTGGTGGCCGATGCCGGCCTGCCTGGCCTGCTAGCGTGGTTCAGCGGGTTCGCGTTCGTCCGCTTCATTGGCAAGATCAGCTACGGCATCTATCTCACACACGCGTTCTTCCCGAGGATCTTCGAGTCGAGCGCCGTGATCGAGCGCATGGGATCCGTCCCGGTCTGGGCTCAGGGCATCTGCGTCCTGGTCCTGAGCGTCGCGGTTCCAGCGACCTCGTGGTACCTGATGGAGTCACCGCTACTCAAGCTCAAGGAACGCCTGTTGGACGGGGGTCCCGCCCTGGTGCGAGTGAGGTCGAAGGACAAGGCCCTAAAGGTCCCGGCCGCGCCCGCACCCTGAAAAAGTCCGGCGCTGTTATTTGGTGGCGACTGCCGTGATTCCCATCAGGACGCCGGCCCATTGATTGCGCCGCAACCGAGCTGGAAGCCATTGCAGAGCCCGTTCGATGCCGTGCAGGAGCCGGTAGGGCGGCGTGGCGAGCCAATATCCGGCGACCACCAACGGGAACTCGATCCGGCAAAAGCCCGCCTGGAGCATCAGGGTGCGCAGTGAACGGTAGTCGTATTCCCGCATGTGCATGCCCGTCGCCACCTCGTCGAAAAACACCGACACATCGTGCGGCCCCGTGACACTGCTCGGGGTCGTGCACACATAGTGCCCGCCGGGCCTTAGCACCCGGTGGATCTCCCGGAGCTGGGCCTCGGCGTCCTCCACGTGCAGATGCTCCATGAGCTGGTCCGAATGCGCCAGATCGACGGAGCTGTCCGCGAGTGGGATATCGACCCCGTCGGTCTTCAGGAAGCGGAAATTGGTCGGAGCGGCCGCGAAATCCACCAAGGCGTCCGTGACATCGAGGCCCAGCACCTCACGAGTGGTCGCGGATAGCGCGAAGGGCAGGGAGGAGTCACCGCAGCCGATCTCAAGGTACACGTCGCCGCGCCCCATTAGAGGCTTGAGGGCCCTGACCTGTTTCGCGACCCGGTTCGGGCGCGAGCCGACGGCGGCTTTTTGCGGATGGTCCGGCAGGCTGTTGAACAATTCCGAATACACCGCGGCATAGAGTCGAAAGCGCTCGTCGCGGGAGGCGGCCCGCAGCCGATCCGCGAGCCGGCGTTCCAGTTCGTAGTGCGCGATCAGGCGCTCAGGCTGCCGTGTATCCTTCCAGCGCCGCTGGATCGCAACATAGTCAGGCTTCAGCTTTGTCAACACGTGCCCCCATTCGAGTTGGCCGCTTCTTGGGGCCGAGTCCGATGAGATCATGGCGACCGGCTGGCGAGGTCGCAGCTGAGCGGCCCAGCGCAAGGGCCCTCCCGTGCAGAACAATCACCCTTGCTGTGGGCATCAATTCAGACCGATCCTCTACTCCCTCACCACGCGGGAGGGTTCGACATCGTTGGAGTTGGACGCGGCCGGCAAGCTCTCGCCGGTCGGCGACGAAGTCGGGACCGGTGAACCGGCCGGCTCTCTTGGCTCGCTCTCGTCCACGATGATGTTGACGAGGTCGCCTGGCTGCAACAGGGTCATCCCGCCGGACCCGATGCTGACCGGCCCGGCTGCCGATTGCCGCACGATTCGATAGGTTAGCCTGTTTGCGTCCTTCGCAAACTGGGCGCGAGTCACCGGCAACGTGTACAGGACGCCTTCGCTGGCGTTCAACTCGCGCACATTGGCCGCGATCTGGTTCTCCATGGTCTCAATCTCGACCTCCAGATCGTTCCTGAGATCGGCCCGGGTCTGCAACGCCTCAGACTCCAGCGAAGCGAGGCGCTGCTTGGCCGTCGCGTACTGGTTCAGGGCGTCCCTCCGACGCTGTTCCGCGTCGGACAACTCGCTCTGGACCTGATTCATCACCGTCATGCTGAGAACTTTGCGGTCCACGAGCGTGCGCATGCTTTTGACGCGCTCCTCGCGCAGCTTGACGAGTTCGTCGAGCGACTCCATGCGCCCATACGCGACAACATCCTGCTTGGCCCCCTCCAGCGCACTCAGGGTCGCGCGCTCGCGATATTTGCGGGCCATGGCGACGGCCTTGCGCCGGTCGCTCTGCTCGTTGACGAGGTTAGCGGCTTCGGTCGCGCCGGCCAGCTCCAGCAACTGGGGCGGGATCTCGGGCGCCATACCGTCGCGCTCGGCCTTCAGCACCGCCGCGCGCGCGAGCAACTTCAACATGGCATCGATCGCCCCGCTACGCTTCTGGGTTTCACGCACGGCTTCGATCTTCTGCCATGGCTCGCTCTGGCCCCGGTCGAGTCCGCCGGCCAGCGCGATGGCGTGCAGGATCGTCAGGCCGGGTGCGTACTTGAACGAGCCTGGATTTTTGACCGGCCCTAGTACGTAAATAGGCGAGCGCTCCAGCGGCAGGATGTTGACCAGCCCCTTGTGGCCTAGCAGTTGCTCGAACGTTTCCATCAGGTCGGCTTGTACCTGTAGCGTCGACCGGTTGGCGACCGGAATGGAGCCGAGCAAGGGCAGGGAAATCGTGCCGTCCTCTTGGACAGTATATTCGCCGCTCAATTCCGGACGCTGCAGGAGGCCGCGCAGGGCCGAGGCCGAGGACGCTCCCCCCCACTTGTCTTCCTCGACGTCGACGCGCTCGTAGAACGCGATCTTGAGGCGGTCGCCGACGCCGAACAGGGCTCCGGCTGCCATGCCTGGCGCCTTGCTGACGTTTTTGGGGCGCTCGGCACTGGTGGGGACGGCAGGGACGACAGTCCGCTCGACCAATGCCGCGGCCGATGCATCCGGTCCCGTGCTGAGGGTTTTGGGGGGCTCGGCACCAGTGGGGACCGCAGGGACTGCGCTCCGTTCGACCGGCGCCACCGCCGACGCATCCCGTCCCGACACGATTGCGCGGGAGGGTTCGGCCGTGGCGTGGACCGGTTGTTCTTGCCAGCTATCGATAGCAGCAGACGCCTTCTGCACCACGGCTCCGGAGACATCCTCCAGTTTCTGCGCCGCGGCTCCCGAGACATCCTCGAGCCTCTGCGCCACGGCTCCGGAGACATCCTCGACCTTCTGCATCACGGCTCCGGAGACATCCTCGACCTTCTGCAGCACGGATTCGGAGACATCCTCGACCTTCTGCACCATGGGGCCGGAGACATCCTCGACCTTCTGCATCACGGCTCTGGAGACATCCTCCGTGGCGCCCAAGTTTCTGATCGCGACCCCTCCCAGGGCGGCGACCCCGAAGAGCCCGAAGACAAGCAGGACGGCCTTCATCCCCCTGCGGCGGGTCGCCTGTGGCGAGGGAGTGACTGGCCCAGAATTGTATTCTGCATCCATGGCCATGGCGCGTGGCTTTCACTTTCAATGGTGGCCAGCCTGTCCCGAACTGGCGAGCATCGGTCGACGAGGAAGGCTCTGCCTTATCGTGACCCTTCACCGCCAGCGGCACAACTATCCCTTTGTAGGCACTCCTTCCGGATAAACACCCCTTGGGCGAACTCGTCCAATAAGCAGATTGCTGCGCTGAAGGAGAACCTCTGCGCTGAAGGAGGACCTCTCTGATGGCAAACGGGACAAAGGCGATCGAACGCAACGAAGAGCGGAAATACTGTAAGCGCTATTTTCGCTGCACGTTGACGCGAGCGCTTTCGACGGATGGCCTTCGAATCGGGAACGGTATCTGGTCTGATCAGGC
>NZ_JAMYNE010000044.1:0-29773 GCF_040318915.1 Mesorhizobium sp. M0991 | reverse complement strand
GAGATCCAACCCGAACGCATGCATAACGTATGGGTAGGTCTGATTCTGGCTGTCGGCAAGACGCCGTTTCAGCTGATCGACTTCGTTCACGATGCTCATGCGCACACTCCTCTTGGCTTCCCGTGGGAACCTAGCAGGGGTGCGCGGCAGAGTTCTTGAATTTACCTATATTTTTTATGTACAAATGTTTACGCGAAAAGCCGTTCGATCAGCACGGGTACTCGCGCAGAGCCCTAGAAATGACGTCGGCCCCTGGATCAACCAGGTCGAACGCTGGTTCGCCGAGCTTACGCGCAAGCAGCTACGGTGCGGCGCTCACACCTCGACCAGCCAGCTCCAAGCCGATATCCACACCTTCATCGAGCGGCATAACGAAAACCAAACTCTACAAGTGGACCAAGTCCGCCGACGAGATCCTCTCACCAGTCAAACGCTTCTGCCAAAAAACAGAGCAGACCTTATGTGGCGAACTTTGGATTCACATGACAGCGCAGATTCGACGTATTCCGGGTTCATAGCCGGCTGCCCGGAAATGGTGCCTGCATTCCTTGCGGTTGAAGGTGAGAGGCAGTCAGCCACGACCGGACCAGAGAACATCGGTGGTTCGGCCTGCGGACTTTCTCAAGAGGGCTCTGAGTTTCGAGAAGGCCATCTCGATCGGGTTAAAGTCGGGAGAGTATGGCGGCAAAAGAGAAGCCGCGCACTCAACTTCTCGATCGCCTGCGCACTCAGCTGATCCTGTGGCCGGTGAGGTTGATGGGGTTGTCTAATCGCGGAAGGAACGTCAAGTATCTTCGCGCTTTGAGATGCGTTTGCCGGGTATACGGTTGTCTTCGCAGTCAACATCAGTCGCCCCATGATTGAGGTTCGCGGGACGAGCCTTCAATGTGGACGACGCGCTTTGCTGAGTCAGCGGCGCAAGCCCATCAGCGGAATGGCTCGGCCCCTCGTCCCGGCAGGGATATCTCAGGTGCTCAGATCTTGAACGCATCCGCAAATTTCATGCTGTGGCTCCCGCGATCCGATCAAAGAACTCGCCAGTCTTAAGCATCGCATGCATCGTGACCGCCAGTTTGCGCGCTACGGCAACGGCCACCCGTTTGAAGCCGATCCTCTCGCGCAGCTTGAGGTCCCATGTGCTCAGGGTGCTGTTTGTCGAGCTGCGAGCCAGAATTGACCGATGCCGCCTCCGTAGAGAAGCCCTCGTAAACGGCGGTCGCCGCGACGGGAGATGTGGCCGTGATAATCGACCTCCCCCGATTCGTAGCGGCTTCGCCAGCCGAGCCATGCGCCAACAGAGCGGGATTTTCGTGAGTTGTCAGGCTCCTCAATGCCGGCGACGAAAGAGGTCGCGGTGATCGTGCCCACGCCGGGGATCGACATGAGGCTGGCTTTGGCGGGCGCCCGCGACAAGCTGGCGCCCGAGCTCGCGGCGCGGATGCGCATGCTGCGCCAAGCCTCCGGCATCGGCAGCACGATAGGAGCGAGCCGGTCCTGATCGACAAGATGCTTCCCTTGCCCGCAGGAACAAGCAGTCCGACCGTTTTTCATGAGCCCACCGATACGTTAGAGAGTTCGGCGGTCATCCTGACCAGCCGGGCGCGTGCCGCCACGAGCGTGCCCCTCAGCATGCTATCGCACCCTTTCATCCGCACGTCCCGGAAGAACCCAACTTCTGGAAGATCGCCAGACCATCGGCGTTTGCTTCGGTTTTGTGCGGCGCCATCGATCGCAGCTTTGGCATGGCGCGCATCGATACAGATCGCAATGCTGGGCACGGTGTCGGCGCCTTTTCGGCGTGACGCGGAGACCCTCGCATGGCCAGGAAGGTGGCTGTTGTTCAGAGTGATGATGTTGAACGAGGTCCGATTGTGTCGGCCCCGAGCATCAAGTGACACGCGCAATCCGTGAAATCCGGCCCTGACATCGGGCGAGAGCAGGGTGGTTCGGGAGTAGCTGCTGCTGCTGCTAGAGGACTGAGCGCATTGCACGTTCGTACTGAGAGCGGGCCTCGATCCAAATTCCCGCTGTCTCGAGCGAGTTGACAGCTGCCAAAACGCTAGAATACAGTTCTGTCAAGAACACTATTGCTTCACCCACACCTATGCGAAAATTTTCGACTGCGGTGTCTTTGCATACGTCCTGCCGGTGTCCTCCCTGCCCAGCACGGCGCTTTTTTCGAAGCGCTCGATGGGAGCGCTTGCAACGCATTCGACAGAACGCTTGAGAAAGAGTGATCCGTATGTCTGAACGGCACTTCGATCTTCCGGCTGCCACCCGCACGGTAGCTTTCGGCGCCCGGCCGAGGTGCTTCGCATCGCACATATCAGCCCTGGATCGCTGCTGGAAGCGCGGCTCGGAATTCACCGTTCGAAGAGTCCACCGCTGGTGTGAGGCTGAAGGCACCCAGTGCCGGGATCGTGAGAACGTCCCGGTTTCTTGTCGGGACGATCATAACATGCTGGCAAACGTCCGCGACATTGGCCCGTGAGATTGACCGTCGCGTCTACACATCGGGACCGCGCACAGCAGAGAATCGAGGCATTGAGTTCAAGGCGTGCGAAGGATGCAAATTGTCTTCGAGACATTCCTGGAAAAACTGTCGGAAAGCGTCGACGAAGCCGATTTCCGCGAAGCCATGGCTTGTGCGGCCGCAGGACTCGAGCTGACCATCTTCGCCTATCTGTCCCTGCCGCCGCAACCTTCCCACAAGCCCAGGCTGATCTCGAACTATCCGGCCCGCTGGACGGCGCACTATCTGCAAAAACGTTATCAGAAAGTCGATCCGGTTATTCTTCGTGCGCGGTGTGGCGGATGCCCGTTTCGGTGGGGATCAGATATGCGCGGCTTTGCGACCTCGCAGGTTCAGCAGAGGCTGTTCGACGAAGCGGCCGAGTTCAGCATCCGCTGTGGTTTGACGATCCCGATTGTCGATCGACGGGGTGGCACCGCAGCAATGACGTTTGCCGCTGATGAACCTAATCCGACGTTCCTGCGCATCGCCGAGCGATACGAACAAGCTCTTCACCTCATGGCGACCTGTTTTCACAGGCATGCCCGTCGAAAGCTGTCCGGCAATCGAACGGTGGACGGCGTTTCGTTGACGCCCCGTGAATATGAGTGCCTGCAATGGGCAGCGCGTGGCAAGTCCGCGGCGGATATCGGCTGCATCTTGGGCATCGCGCCGCGCACCGCCGCTTTCCATCTGGACAATGCCAAGAAGAAGCTTGGCGTGCGCACGATCACCCAGGCAGCTGTGCGACTAGGCGACTCCAGATCTGGAATCCACTGACAAGCCATTCTGCCTGTAGAGGCGTAAAGGTTGTAGGGCGGGCGCGTTCGCCTCCAATGACAGGCCAAGCTCTGCCCGGAGCCCCTCGTGATGCGGTTGATTGCACCCGATTGCTACGGCGACTTTGCCGACGAACTTCACGAAAGGCTCTTCCAGGAACGGCTCGCCTGGGAGGCCATGCGCTGGGTTGGCGGGTACAGGGACTTCCTGCTCCAACGACGTAACGGAGCGACAGCTTGATTGGTCAGCTGGCGAACAAATCCTTGTATCCGGTCGTGACCATCCAGTTTGCACGGTCGAGATGACTGCGAAGGGCCTTGCTGGCGCGCTCCGGTTCTCGTGCCGGATCAATGCCGAGGATCAGATGCGCCATTTCCTCTTCGGTGGCGTTGTCTGCGGAAGCATCGAGCAGCTGCATATAGGTCGTGAAATGCTCTTTGTCGTAAGCCGTGAGGCTTTCCGACCACGGGACTTCGTCGGACAGAGTTGAGCTTTTAATCTCACCGGTTTCGATCGGTCGATTCATGTCTGCTGCGAGCCTTGCCTGTGCTGTGCTGGAGCCAAGCAGCCTATCCCAAAATGGGATAATCCGAAACCAGGATGCTCGGTGAGCCCGCACGGCTGGAACTTCCTGGGTCAGGCCGTTCGCCTTGCGTAACGAAATTAGTTGGGCCAGAAACCGCCAGTGGCGGGCGATCGAAGAGATTTGGGCATGTAGATGAACGGGTCAGTTAAAGAGCGTCATAGGCCGCGCGATGCCGCATGGCGATATCCTCGGCTTCGCGCCACCTCTGATCATTACCCGAAAAGAGGTCGACATCATCGTCGACGCGACCGCGAAATCAGTCGACACGACCTATCGCGCGCTGAAGGCGGAGGGCGCGATATGATCTGACGTGAGATGACGCCTTCGACTCGGATCGACCAGGATATCACGTCCGGTAGCCCTGTGGCGTCATGAGCAGGCGCGCGCAAAGCACGCTCTTCGCTTGTAAGGCAACTTCCATCGAGGGAGCCGCTGCCGAAATTCGACGCCAGAAACACAGTACCGCCTTCGCGTCCAAGATGGGACGTAGGGCTGCTGCAAGTTGTAGAGGTGACGCTCTCAGAGACCACAGACCGCAATCTACCGTGAGGCCCGAGCTCCTCATGGAGACAGTCTCAACAGCCCGTAAACAGACACCCCGACCGTAAGGAAGTGCAGCCCAAGAGGACAACTGTCACCTGCTAACAGATGACGCTGGAATTAGGTCTCGGTCTCGGTAAGAGCGCCGTCGAAGCACATATCGCCCTCCCAAGGCGCACGGCCCGGCACGGAGCTCAGTCTCCGGCCGGGCCTTCAGCCCAGAATGGCTGCGCATTGGCCGGCCCGTCTTGGCTTCTTTGTGGGGGGCCAGAACTCACTGCAGTTTAGCTATGCAAGACGCTTTTCATAGATTTGTAGAGCAGATCGTAGACAGCGCTGACGCGACGGACCTGCGCAACGCTCTGGGCGAGATTGCCTCTTCGCTCGATTTGCCGTCTTTTGCCTATCTTTTCCCTTCCCCTGGCAAGGGCCGCAAGGTGCGCCTGATTTCCACCTACCCTCAATCCTGGACATCTCACTACCTTCACAGTCGGTATGAAAAGATCGACCCGGTTATTAGGCGCGTGGTGGTCAGGAACCATTCAACTGGGATGCGCACGGTGCTGATCTCGAACTATCGACGCAGCAGCGCCAATTGATGGATGAGGCGACGCAATTCGGCATTCGCTGCGGCTTCACGATCCCGATCTATGACAGCGGCGGCCTGTTTGCAGCACTGACCTTCGCCTCCGACGAGAGGCAACCACTGTTCTTCCGCGTGATCGACCGATATGACCGCGCGCTCGAGCTCATCGCGATTTTCTTCATCTTCATGCCTGTCGCAAGCTGGCCGACGGTAGGATCGTGGATGGCGTCGCCCTATCGCGAAGGGAAATCGAGTGTCTGAAGTGGGCGGCTCGCGGAAAGACGGCGTGGGAGATCGGCCGCATCTTGGGAATCAGTCGGCACACCGCAGCCTATCATCGGGATAACGCCAGGATGAAGCTTGGCGTGAAGACGGTTATTCAGGCAGCCGTTCGGCTTGCACTATCCAGGCCATCTCTCTTCACCTGATCTCCGAAACCTAGGCACATACACAGGTTGTATCAACTCCGGCCCTTGCCTTCAATCGCAGGTGTTATCCATGCGAGGGAGAAAGGCCATCATGATGCAGTTGATCACGCCGGATTGCTACGCTGAGTTCAGCGACGAGCTCGAGCAGATGCACCGCTTGCGGTATCGCGTCTTCAGGGATCGACTTGATTGGGACGTTTCGTTCAGCGGCGGCTATGAGGTCGATCCGTTCGACGCGCTTCGTCCCCACTACCTGTTGCTGCGTTCGCCGACCGGGCGCATCGACGGTTGCGTGCGCCTGTTGCCGACCACCGGACCGACGATGCTGCGCGATAGCTGCTTCGCTCTCCTTGCTGACCGTTCAGCGCCGGAAGATCCGCGGGTTTGGGAAAGCAGCCGTTTTGCGCTTGATCTGCCGCCTTCCGCGCCGAAACAGGCGGGCATCGCTGTTGGCACCTACGAGCTGTTTGCCGGAATGGTCGAGTTTGGTGTGTCACGCGGTCTGCGCAGCATCGTCACCGTAACCGATCTGCGCATAGAGCGGATCTTGCGTCGCGCCGGCTGGCCACTCGAACGGTTGTCCGATCCGCAAACAATTGGCAACACACGTGCCGTTGCCGGATATCTCGACGTCTCGACAGAGAGCTTGGAAGCCCTCCGTCGCAATGGCGGGCTCAAGGGCCCGGTGCTGTGGACACCGGTCATGAAGATCGCCTGAGCCTGGAATCCAACCCTTTCTGGAAATGATGCAATGGACGAAACAAGACCTGGCCCTGCCTGGCCGGACAGGCAAGATGATGGTGACTATGGCTATGTCGAGCAGCTCACCAGCCGAGGCTGGGCCTGGCAATTCCTCAGGCGCAATCCGGACTTCCAGAAGGATCTGGCGAACGCGCTACGCGGTGCCGAACGCACGAACGCCCGGTCCGTGGACATTATCAGCCTGCGTTCGAACACTGTTGATCTCTCGCGGTGGGGCCTTCTGTTTTGCAAGCTCAAAAGGAACTGATGCGAGCGTCTTTTGGTGCCCCTGCCAATGTCCGCATGTTTTGCCCGTTGCTGCCGAAATGGCGGCGCGGCCGCGCGGGGTTGACTTGCTTGATCTCGCCCCGCGCTCCTGCCGCATCTCCATACTCGTCACGCGGGACGGGCATCAGCACGTCCTTGTCGAAGACAGTGGTAGGAGCTTGCAGCTGGCTGCCTCCGGCGTCAGCATCCTCGAACCTGTGCGATTGACATCCTCCGTCCTCTGGTCGCCAGAGGAACTGAAGCAACGCCTGAACGCGTTGGAATGTCTGAACAGCCTCTGTTGGACCGGCAGGCTGCAACCAGGATTCTTTCCGGCCGAGCCCCGTTGCTCGCGGTTGAGCCGAGTCTTGCGTGCGCTCGACGGCTTCATCGCTGGCGCGTCACACCGCGAAATCGGCCTTGCTCTCTTCGGCAGAGCCCGCGTCGAGCAGGACTGGGCCCACCCCGGTGACCATCTTCGCGACAGCGTCCGCCGTGCAGTCAGACGCGGGCGCTCGCTTATGAACGGTGGTTATAAGCGTTTTCTTCTATAACGTCACCATCAGGCCTTTCGGCCAGAGAACAGTTCTTTGTACCCCGCCACCACCAGCCAGTGGGCGCGCGCGAGATGGCTGCCAACCGCCCTTTGGGCGCGCGCTGGCTCTTGCACTGGATCGATGCCCAATATCGCCTGCGCCATCTCTTCTTCGCTGGCATTGCCGGCGCATGCGTCTAAAAGCTTCAAATATGTCGTGAAGTGTTCATCGTCGTAAGCGGTCAGGCTCTCCGCCCATGGGACCTCGTCGGCAACAGCAGGTTGGAACAATCTGTCTACCATTTCATGTCTCGCCTAAGACCTATTCCGCGCCCGCGCACGGCACAATATCCCAAAATGGGATAATCCGAAACTGGGATTAGTCGGTGAGCCGGTTCCTTCTTGGCCGGTTCGTTTGATGCCGAAATCCCTTCGATCAGCTCGCCAGCGCCGGCTTCTGAAACGGCTGATTGCGGCGCGCAAAACCAAAGGAGTCACCCAGACCCAGGTTGCTGATATGCTGGGCCGCCCACAATCCTTCGTCGCCAAGTACGAGGGTGGTGAACGTCGGCTGGACGTAATTGAGTTTCTCGACGTTACCGAGGCTCTCGATATCGATCCTTGCGAGCTTCTGGCACAAATGCGTCGCTCTCGTGACCTGTAGATGGCGTTGCGCTTTGTTTGGGGGTCAAACTTCACGATTTACATCCTTGAGTTCACGGACAGCGGGATTTGCCGTCGCTAAAGTGATGCCGTGCAGCCGCTCCCCTTTGTTGTCTCTGATTTTTGTAGAGAATCCTCCGTGGTGAAATCCTCGACAAGAGGGTGGCTTCTCGTGCATGGAAATCCGAGAGGTCTTTGCCCGCTATCTGCGTAGGCATCGCCAAAAAAGAAATTGTCGTAAGAAGCGCTGGCGCATGAGGCTGGCGTCGACCGAACATATGTCAGCGCACTTGAGCGCTCGGTCTATGCCGCCAGCATTGATACGGTGGCAAAACTCGCCAGAGTGCTCGGAATCGAGCCGGCCGATTTACTCGACCCTCATTCTGAATAAATCTGGAAGCAGCGACGAAACCGCGGTTGATGAGACTCGACCAGAAGGTTTTCCAGGCATTTCATGCTGCTGACAGGAGCACCCGCGCTGGCGACGCGCACCAGGTGCTCGTGAACCGAGCCCGCTTTTCTTCGACAAGCTCAGGCGGTCTCGGCCATTCGGCTTCGCCCCTTGGCGTGGGCAGCCTTTCGGGCTGTGACGGTCGCCGCCCTTGCGGGCGGCGCGGTTTGTCTGTTGACCTTTCCCGGTGGCGCGGGGTGGGCGGCACTCCCTTCTAGGCCCGCCGCGGCAGCCCGCAACCCTTCGCTCGCGCTCAGGGTCCTCCTCTTCGTTCCGGTCCTTCGGATGCGGTCCGCCTACCACGGCGGGCCTATCCGGTCGCGACGCGCTGCCCACCCCACTCACATGGGGACTTTGTCGTCAAGGCTGTCTTCGCATATCAACCTCAATGCGTTGTGATCCAAGGTCCGAGCCTGTCGTCTTGGCGCGGTGACAACACCGGTCCAAACTCACATACGGTCGCTGCGCTGTGGCAACTGCACCAATATCCCGCTTTCGTCGGTAAGGCTCAGGGGAACGCGACCAGTCTTCCGGACGGCATTTTAAGCCAAGTGGGGTGGGAGGTTCGTTCGCCCTGGATCAGCCGGGAGCGATCAATCCCGGCGGATGGAAGAAAGTGCGTTGATCAGGCCGGCTTCATGACAGCACCCTCAATGGCAGCATCATGATGAACATACTTCCACAGCGCGATCAGAAGTTTCCTCGCGAGCGCAATGATGGCCGGCTTGCGGCGCCTGCCACCCTCGAGCGCAACCCGCTCCTGGAACCATTTTGCCAATGCCGAGCGAGGTTGATGCAACAGCCAGAACCACGACAATTGCACCATCACGGTCCTCAGCCTCGGATTGCCCGCCTTTGATACGCCCTGTTCCCGGCTGATCGATCCGCTTTGCCACGGTGTCGGTGTCAAGCCGGCATAGGAGGCAAGCTGCCTTCGATTCCGAATTCGCGGTACAGGCCCTCGGACCACAGCACCTCGGCAAAGTCCGCTCCCACGCCGCGCAGTTGTTTCAGCATCGACATTCCATTGGCGACCTTTGACGGTTCGCATTCATTGCGAGCCACTTCGTCACGCACTGCCTCCACGTCCTTGATCTGCCGGAGCACGAGCTCGATCCGGTCCAGGGCACGCACAATCTCCGTCTTCAGATTCTGCGGCAGCTCACGGCCGTCGCCGGTCCTAAGTTCTTCCAGTCGCGTGCGCCGGTCCCGCTTCAGTGGCTCAAATCCAACGACACCTTGCGAGAACAAGAGCCCCTTGACCCGGTTCACGATCTTGATCCGCTCCGCGATGAGAGCGCGTCGCTCACGACTGTTGCGCTTCCGGTCCTCTTGCTCGGGCGATGGCGGCACGACCATAGCGCAGACCCTCGGCTCGCCGCGCTTGTAGGCAAGCAGGGCGCGAAGGAGGGTCTCGCCGTCCAGCTTGTCTGTCTTCGCCCGGCGTTTCCTGCGTGACGTTGCGATGGATGCGGCGTCGACCACATGGCTCGATGCCGTCACGCGCAAGGATCCGATGTATCCAGAAGCCGTCCAGGCCAGCCTCCTGGATTGCGATCACCGGTACGTCACGGCTCGTTCTGCGCCGAACCGTCGCCTTCAGCTGGCGGACAAGGTCCAACAATCCGGCCGTATCGCCTGCCTTGACGACGCGCTTTGACATCTTCTCTCCATTGCACGGCAGCAAGCTCGTCACCAACCAGGTCGAGCGACTGAGTTCGAGAGACAGGAAGATAGCGCCGAGCGTCGTATGGACTGCACCGGTTTCATTCTCAGTCGTGTTTTCAGTCTTCATGTGTACTGTCCCTCCAAGTTCTTCATGAACAACATGCTGGTCAAAGCGAGTTAAATCGCAGCTGCGGTCATCGCTTCGCGATGCGGTTTGATTGTTGCCTGCCCCCGCTCGCGGGGTGGGCGACGCTCCTTTCTAGGCCCGCTGCGGCGTGCCGCAACGCTCGCTGCGCGCGCATCCTCCACTCCGTTCCGGCCCTTCGGGTGCGGCCCGCCTCGTTCAGCGGGCCAAGCCAGTCGCTTTCTGCCGCCCACCCCACTCACGGGGGCAGGCACGCGAGATTGGGATCGAGCGCTGCCTCCACCGCCCCATGGGATCTTCCGGGGAAAGGCGCGGCGATTGGTGAGCGGAGGATAAGACATGCGTGCAAACAGCAAGCGTTGTGCCAGCACAGAGGCTGGCGCAGGCAAGGGCGGGCGCCCCGGCGCCAGCCTTTATCAGGAGATCACCGACCGCATCATTGCCGAACTGGAGCGCGGCACCGTGGCATGGGTCAAGCCATGGGGCAGGGCAAAGGCAGGCCTTGGCCTGTCGAGGAATGCATCCTCTGGGCGCCAGCCACCGTTCCTGCAGCAAAAGAACAGCAGCTGTCGCAGCATGGCTGAACAAGGCATCTTGTCGGCGTCGAGGGAGGTCCGTGCTCGCCTTACAAAGGCGCATAGCTCTGACATGACGTCCGGGAGACTGATGCCGGGCAGTCCATCAACAATACCCAACAACCATCCTGATTCGAAGCGCATCTAAGCACGTCCATTTCAGGCGTTAGTGGAGGCCGCATTGACCAGGGATACCTTCTTGGTCCTCTGGAGGAGGGCGGCCGTCCGTCGACAACGGCTTCTTCAAGTGTCGCCCGTGCAGGGACGACCGTAAAAAGGCGCACGAGGCGCCCTTATTTCCGATCGGCTATCACCAGCCGCCTTTACCTTTCGTTGTTAGAAGCGGTAGGTGACACCTGCGCCTATCAACCAGGGATCGAGCTCCGCCTTTCCCGTCAGCTTCGCGCCGTCGACCGTGACGTCGAAGTCTGGCTTGAGGAAAAGCTTCTTCACGTCGAAGTTGACGCCCCAGTGCTGATCCACCATGTAGTCGAATCCGACCTGCAGCGCGGCGCCGAACGTATTCTTAACCTTGAGAGCATCGGCACTGCCGACACCCTGGTTATAGAAGATCGTGTAGTTCACGCCGGCGCCTACATAGGGCTTGAACGCGCCTAAATCGGTAAAATGATACTGCAATGTGAGCGTGGGCGGCAGCAGCCAAACCTTGCCGATATTGCCCAGCCTGCCGATCGTACCTTGGCCCCCGATGTTAGCATAGGTGGTGCCGAGTATCAGCTCGGCGGCGATGTTGTCCGTGAAGAAATAGGAGATATCGAGTTCCGGCGTCACGGTGTTCGAATACGAAAGATCGGAGCCGGGCACTGCATTGACGTAGCCCGAATCCTCAGTGACGACCCCCAACGCACGCAGGCGGATCTGCCAAGGGCTTGGCGCTTCCGTGACCGAGGCTCCCGCCTGCGGGACGCTCGCCGCTTGCGCAAGGTCCGCCGCGACGGCCTGCTGTCCCATCACAATGAGGACAACGGCCGCTGTTACTCCCAGCGCCGCGCGCATTTGGTTTCTCGCCATGATATTCTCTCCTTGCTCTTCAGAAATGTGGACTGAATTACGAAAAATCTTGCTTGAATTGCTTGATATTGGCGGAGCGCTCATGCCCAGTTTGCTTCGCGGCTGCGACCGCAGGTTCGGCGCGCATGATCATGGGATGATTTCTCCTCTTTCCGTGCCGCAGCGCGTTTTGCGGACTGCGCTGCAGGTGTCGTGCCAAATGAGAAAATCATTTCAAAACAATGCGATCACCCTGATGGCGCTGTGTCTCATGTCCGACATCGTCGAAGATCCGACAACGAACGCAGCCGTGACCGCCTGATAGAACCTCCTGCGCCACGGTGGACACTGCGGAATAAGCAGTGAAGCTCACCGCGAAACTGGTCGAGCTTCGGATCGACATCGGCGACGGGGCCATCGACGACCACTACGTCGCCGGTGTCGGGCGCGGCACAGCCTGAAGACTCCGCGGCGGCGATCATCGAATGCTGCGTTTACGATGGCTCCATCTTGGCCCACCAGTGGGCGCGCAAAAGGCTGCTTTGCGGCCTCATCCCTCCGCCTGGATTGAGTCGCAGGGACCGAATGGCGCACGTGCTTTTGGAACCGGCATACCTCGATCGAGAGCTGGCCCGCCCCCGCAGCCGAAGAAATGGGCAGCGGGATATATGACTCGTAGACTTTCGATCATCGGCGGTGGCATCCTAGGGATGATGTCCGCCTCCGCTGCGGCGAAGGCCGGAGGTTTCTCTGAAATCATCGTGACCGAACAAGCCTTTGGACCAAGCGGCGCATCGCATTATTCTGGGGGCGTGCATTTCCCCTACGGTCGAAGACCGTACCAGGTCGCTCACTCGAAAGGGCGCCGTGGTCTTGGCGGCCATGGCTGGGTCGGACGTCAACCGGTGGTACCGGCCTTTAGCGATGCGTGTCGTGGCGGCCCTCCGCAATCATGACGCTTGCAACACACAGGCTTCAAATAACTTCACAGTATCTTTGCGAACGAAAATCAATGAAAGTGGTACTTTCACGACAAATGTCTAAGGCCGGCACGGCGAATAAAGCTGTGTCGATCTACGCAGGCACCACCGTACAGCAGCCTATCCAGGAGTCGACAGCGAATGAAAAGAAGAGCGCTCGTTCTACTTGAAGGCACAAGGAGCAATGGACCGCTGTTCGTCCAAGCGGCCCAACGTCTTGGTCTTCATCCAATTACCCTTTCGGCTGATCCAGCTCACCACAAGTATCTCGCGGCGGAAGGCAGTGAAGCAATCCGTGTCGATACAGCCAATCTCGATGCGCTGATCCGCGAATGTGCCCGATTGCATACGACCTACGACATTGCTGGCATTACCAGCGCCCAGGAATCGATCTATGCCACGGTCGGCAAGCTCTGCCGGCATTTCGATTTACCGGGACCGAATCCTACATCGATTGAACGATGCTGCGACAAGTTCACCCAACGCAAGCTCCTAGCTCATGCCGGCATTCCGATGCCTGCTTATCAATTAGCAACGGATGCGACGGACGTAGAAAGGTCTGCTGCGGAGATCGGCCTGCCCGTGATTCTAAAGCCGGCCGTAGACAGTGGCGGCAGCACGGGCGTCAGGTTGTGCCGCAGTCTCGATGAGTTGGCCGAACATACCAACTATCTGCTGGGCGGCAAGCACGTATGGCCGTCGTCGCCAAGGATAATGGTCGAAGAATTTGCAGAAGGCCCCCATTATTGGGCTGACATAATGGGAGATGAGATCATTGGGATTGCCGCCCTTGACTTCGGCGGCGCACCGCATTTCGTCTATCGTGAGTGCTCCTTTCCGGCCGCGCTGACTGATGAACAGCGCGATCGTATCGCAGATGTTTCGCTGAGCTGTTTGCAAGCTCTCAAGCTTGGCTGGGGGCCATCCAATGTTGAATTCCGGTGGACGAAGCGTGGCCCGGTCGTCATCGAAGTCAATCCACGTCTTGCGGGTTCGCCCGGTATTGAACTGGTTCAGCTAGCTTACGGTGTTGATCTCATAACCGAGCATATCAAGCTTGTGATCGGTGACGAATGGAATTTGCGCAGAAGCTATTCAGAAACTGCGGCCGCGCGTTTCCTAGTTCCTGAACGCGATGGCACGCTCGATTGGATAGATGGCGACAGTCAGGCGGCTGCTATACCTGGCGTCGCCAAGGTCAAGTTGTATCTTGAACCCAATACGGCGATCGTCAGGAAAGGCGATTGGGAAGACTTGATCGGACATGTCATCGCCAGTTCACCCAACCTTGCTCGGACTGAGGCGATACTTCAGCGGGCCGTCGACTTAATCAAGTGGTCGATTACACCATTTTCCAACCTTGGTGAGAAGGAATAGCCTAGGGAGTGTCAGGAATTCTGTGCGCGAGGCCATGATGATGGAAAGGAGAGAATCATCACATGCTATCGAGAAGGACCTTCTGGACCAACTGCTTGCCGGCCGCGATCCGAATGAGGTGTTTGCCAAGGACGGATTGCTCGATGACCTGAAGAAGGCGCTTTCGGAACGGATTCAGAACGCTGAACTCGACGAGCACCTTGAGGACGAACGCACCGACGGCAGCGTCAATCGCCGCAACGGCCATTTGGGGAAGTCGGTGCTGACGGGCACGTCGAAGATGACGCTGTCGATCTCGCGCGACCGGGCCGGGACCTTCGATCCGAAGCTGATCGCCAAATAAGGCGCCGTTTTCCCGTTTTCGATGACAAGATCATCTCCATGTACGCGCGCGGCATGACAGTGGGCGAGATCAGCGGTCATCTGGAGGAGCTCTACGGCATCAACGTGTCGCCGGACCTGATCTCGGCGGTTACCGATGCGGTCCTGGAGGAAGTGGCCGAGTGGCAGGATCGGCCGCTGGACGCGGTATATCCGCTCGTCTTCTTCGATGCCATACGGGTCAAGATCAGGGACGAGGGCTTCGTCGGGAACAAGGCCGTCTACATCGCCCTCGGCATCCTGCCGGACGGCACGAAGGAGATTCTCGGCATCTGGATCGAGCAGACCGAGGGCGCCAAGTTCTGGCTGCGCGTCATGAACGCGCTTCACTGATCCGCGCGGACGCCAGTTGGGACAGCTTGGCGGTTCGGCAAGTCGGGGCTCCAGCCTCATGCTCGCACGCCACGGCCCCCGCCGTGCGCCTCCACGCACAGCTTCAACCTCGGTTCGAGCACATAGTCCCGGGATGAGGTCTTCCGGATAAAGGATGGCCGGATATTCGTCGCAAAGCCCGATAACGTGCACCATGACCCCTTACCGCTGCTCGACGAATTCTGCAGGGAGCTTGTGACTGAGTTCTGTGAGTTCGGTGAAAGACACGCCAGGCCTTAGCGTGGCCATGTTCGTCATCACGTGCTCATAAGCAATTGCGTGCAACCTTCGCTGGGGCGACCGCCGTCGCCACAGTACCGGGCGCGGGAGAAATCGGCACACATGCCGTAAGGCCCGACCATATCGGCGTCGAAGCCAGGTCCCCCGGCGTAATGCGGCGCGGGCCAGCTTCTTGCATCCAGGGGTTGTGCGCGGACCGGAAACGTTTCGATCCACTCCGCGCCCAATGTCTTCGGCGTGCAACACCCACCCTAATTCCGTCTGGCTATGCTTGGCCGCAAACGCTCGCGCATCTTGGCAACCGCAATTTCGCAGGTACCCACCGCAGCGCATCGCATTGATCTCGTCAATTCCCTTGATCGCGCTGGCATGCTCCATGAGCTGCATGCGTTGAACACTTCAATGCCAAGCGCATCGAGCGCCCGCAGGCCGAGATCCTATTTGTCAGGCAAAGCCCCTGGCACCCGCTTCCTCTTCATCGCCGGCGACGAAACAGTAAGAGCCGGCCCCACCCATCCCGGATTTCATTGATGAGCGGCTAATAAGTTAACGGGTGACTTCAACGATGAAAATCCCAGAGAACCAGGTATCCATCGGCCGATACGAACACAGCTCGAGAGGGATTGTGCATGATCCAGATATGCATGCGAGCGCAAATGCCGCTCCTGCAATCGAAGAAATCAGAGCAGGAGACATGGCGCCTCAGGCGATGCAGCAAAGCGCGGTAGTCGCCCCTGCGGCACGATCCGTCTGAACGGCTTTTCGGCCCCCGTCGCTTAGCGCCTTTGGCCCTGCATCCAGGCGAGATCGATGGGGCTGTACGCGGTCTCGAAAATGCTCGAAGAAACGACCGAATCTGTCGAGGGTACTGTCTAACCACGAAGCTTCGATATGAATTAGTTCTATACCAGTCGCTATCTTTTCCGCCTGCGATACCACCGCCGCATCGTCTATTCTAAGAGGAAAATGGAGGATGAGCATGAGCCGGCGCAACTGCGGCGCCGTCTCCTTCGGCAAGTCGGGCAGCAAAAGTGGGAACTACCCAGCAGTGGAAAGTATAAGCCCTCGCACTTTCTCAAAGCTGGCGCTGTACTTGGCAGATCGGATACGACCGCATCTCGCTAACGCTGCGGTGCCTTCGCTCGTTTCAACCCCTTCCAGCTGCGATTTCCTCACTTGTTGCCCGTCGAGTGAGTACCCCTGCGACGGGGCAGTGGCGCCAGCCGGTTCCCCTGCCATTTCTATTCAATCGTCGAAGCTCGTGCCGCGGGCGCGAGCGCATCAAAGGATCGCACCATGGATGATATCCGCGTCGTCACCGACTTCCCCCGAAAAGTGTGCGAGATCGAGAACGTCTGGATACCGATGCCGGACGGCGTGAAGCTTGCTGCCCGCATCTGGTTGCCGGAGGACGCAGAAGCCGACCCGGTACCTGCGATCCTCGAATATCTTCCCTACCGCAAGCGGGACGGAACGGCGGAGCGCGACGCGCTCACCCATCCTTACTTCGCCGGCCATGGCTACGCCGGGGTGCGCGTCGACATGCGCGGTTCGGGCGATAGCGAAGGCGTCTGCAAAGGCGAGTATCTCAAGCAAGAGCAGGACGACTGTCTGGCCGTGATCGCATGGTTGGCCCAGCAATCCTGGTGCTCGGGCAGCGTAGGTATGATTGGCATCTCCTGGGGTGGCTTCAACGGCCTGCAGGTTGCCGCCCGCCGTCCGCCAGCACTCAAGGCGGTAATCTCGCTCTGTTCGACCGACGACAGATACAGTGATGAATGCCACTATTTCGGCGGCGCGCTTATGTGCGAGAATTTGATGTGGGGCGCGGCAGCTTGGGCGATCGCCATGACCCCACCCGATCCCGCGCTTGTGGGGGGACGCTGGCATGAGATGTGGGAGCAGCGGCTGAACGGCAACGGCATCTGGCTGCAAGATTGGTTTGCGCACCAGCGCCGGGACGATTTCTACAAGCACGGCTCCATCTGCGAGAACTATTCCGACATTGAGATTCCTGTCTATGCCGTGGGTGGCTGGGCGGACGCCTATCCCAACGCGATCTTCCGCATGCTCGAGAACCTGCCGGGACCGCGCAAGGGCCTGATCGGCCCTTGGGCTCATAAGTACCCGAACATCGCCATGCCTGGGCCCCGCATTGGGTTCCTCCAGGAATGCCTGCGCTGGTGGGACCAGTATCTTAAGGGCATCGACACTGGCGTTGCCGACGAACCGACGTTGCGCGCCTGGCTGCAGGATCCATTGCCGCCCGCCGCCATCTACGGCGATCGGCCAGGCCGTTGGATCGCGGAGCCCTCCTGGCCGGCGCCGGGCATTGTCGAACGGCGGCTGGCACTCTCACCGGGTCGTCTTAGCGAAGGAGATGGCAGCGACGCTGTCCTCACGATCTGTTCGCCGTCCACCGCGGGGCTATCGTCCGGTGTTTGGTGCGCCTATGGCGTGGTGCCGGACCTGCCGGTCGACCAGCGCATGGAAGCCGGAAACGCCTTGGTATTCGAAACCGAGCCTCTTACGGAGGCGGTAGACCTTCTCGGCTTCCCGGAGTTTGAGGTGACCCTCTCCTCCGACAAGCCGGTGGCTATCCTGTCGGCCACGCTTTCGCTGGTGTTTGAAGACGGCGCAGCTGCCCGCGTCAGCTATGGCATTCTGAACTTGACTCATCGGCACGACGACCTTGACTTGACACCAATGACACCCGGTAAAGCGGAAGCAATACGCATGAAGCTGCGGTCCTGCGGACAGCGCTTCGAAAAAGGGCAACGCATAAGGCTCGCCGTCGCTACCAGCCATTGGCCTATCGTGTTTCCTAGTCCAGAGAAGGCAACTCTCGCTATACATTGTGCCGCCAGCAGGTTGATCTTGCCGGTGCGCAAGGCGAATGCTCTAGACTCCAAACTGGCGCCCTTTATGGAGCCCGAAAGCGCAGGGCCGATGGCACGAGAGGTCATCAAGCCTGGTCAACCTTTCTGTCGCGAGGTAACCACGAACCAAGCTACGGGCGAAACAACTTTCCGCCTCGCGAGCGACACCGGGACCGTGCTGCATCCACATACCGGGATGATCGTTTCGGCCAAGCACACCGACACACTTACCATGCATCCCGACGATCCAATCTCGGCGCGCGGCACCTCCAGTTGGGAAAAGTCCTACATCCGTGGTGACTGGAACGTCCACATTGCGCTCTCGGCCACCGTCCGCGCGCTGCGCGATGTATGGCGCATCGAGACACATATCGTCGCACAGGAAGGCGAGAAGCTTTTCCTTGAACGGGACGACGTGAAGGAGTTCGCTCGCGATCTCAACTGACCAGTACCCGAGTTGGTCCCGCTCGGGCCGGCCACCCCTGACCACTACTCACATCTTGTCTAAATCAATTGCCACTTCGAGCTTAAGAAAGCAGACAGCAGGCTCGATGCTGCCGGAAATCGTGACGACGGTATCCGGCAGGACAAGGGAGGCAACTTGGATCTCATCAGTTACCTTCGAGATGCCCATTGCAGTAGTCCAGCTTATCGACAGCTAGTTGGGGCGGATTTCTCATCCGGGAGCGATCTGATCGGCGGCTTCACCCCTGCGTTCAGTTAGGCTGCCGACGCGGCGCTCTCGATGGCGAGGGCGCTTTGTCGACATGCGGGAGTCCCCGTGCGACAGCTCATTCTTTGATGGCGCCTTACATTTGGAAGGAGTTCATGCCGGGGAGAACGCGTCGACAGCTCGCCTTTACTGGGAGAGCTTGCTCGGCCGCCCAACTGAAATCATTTAGGGTGGAAACTCTCTCGCGCGCAATCGGAGGACACGGTCGTTCAGCTCGGTGAGGCGATGATTAAGACGAAGATAATCCGTCCATGTTGGCGTGCGAAACGTCTCCATCCATTTCAAGGCTCTTCAAGATTGCCTTGCAGAGTCCAATAGCGTGCCCCCGACCCGCCTAGGCACATGCCTGCGCTCGTGCATCAAGCCCGCGAAGTTACAACACTACGGCCGGGTATCTAATATTCGACGTTATCACGATGGGGCCGCTTCTCGGCCTCTGACCAGCGCGACTACCGGGACATCGAATTCCTCTAGAAGCATAGGTCGGGCTCGGAATCGCGGCGCTCGCATAGAGGAAACACGACTCCGGAGCGACACTACGAGAGGTCCAGCGAACCTTCCAGCGCCAAAGCGAGGGGATGATCCTGCTACTGTGCCCCACACCCAGCTGCCGTAGCGACGCCGCCATCCGCTAAAGCTTGAAATCGAGTTTGTTCGCCCCACGACCGGCGTGGGCTCGCCAGTTGTACGCTGGCGCCGCCGCTTGGCGCGTTGGGCCGTGGCGTTATTGATGCGATCCAAGCGGGACCAGCCGATGGGGTTGCGCACGATCTCGGCAATTTCCGAAGGAAAGAGCGCGTCGGTACAGACCAGGAAGCTTCGATATGAATCAGTTTTATACCAGGCGCTATCTTTTCCGTCTGCGACTCTACCACCCTATCGTGTATTCGAACGGAAAATAAAGGCCCGAGTGAGGCGGCCGCAACTATGTCGCAGGCCGCCTTTCGGCAAGTCGCCCGGCAAAAGGGGGACCAACCATGGAGGATATGATGCAAAGTGTAAGCCGTCGCACCTTTCTTAGGTCCGGTGCCGTGCTAGGTGGGGGTATAGTCGCTGGGAGCCTGCCGTTGTCGCAAGTCATCTGGGCAGCCGAAGGCAAGGTGCTCAAGGTGCGTTCCAATGGAGACCTCATCACACTGGATCCCGCTTTCGTCGGACAAGCCGCGGAGGTAGACCTGATGAACTGCATCTATTCGAAGCTCACGCGCTACAAGCCGGGCTCCGAATGGGGCTGGGAGTTGGAGGCAGCAGAAAAGATCGAGCAGATTGACCCCACGCATATCCGCTTTCGCCTGAAAAAAGGCATTAAGTTCAGCGGTGGTCACGGCGAGTTGACGGCCAAGGACGTCAAATTCTCCTTCGAGCGCGTGATCAAGCTCAATTCACCCATCAAGCCGCATTGGGGCTCGTTCGATCGCGTCGAGTTGGAGGATGACTATACTGGCGTTATCGTATTCAACGCGCCATTTGCGGCTGTTTGGCTCGTTCCGCTACCTTATGCCGTAGGCCAAATCATTTCCGAGGATGCGGTAATGAAGACCAAGGACGGCGGTAATTTCGGTGTGAAGCCGCCAGCGTTCTCTGGTCCCTACGTGCTTGCCGACTGGAAACCTAATCAATATGCACTTCTCACGCGCAATCCGGACTGGTCGGGCCCGAAGCCAGGCTTTGACGAAATCCGCATCTTGCCGATCGACGACGTTAAGGCAGCGGAACGCGCTTATCAGGCGGGCGACGTCGATTTCACAGTCATCGGTCTGGATTCGCTCGCGGGTCTCAAGAGCAATCCACCCGCCAACACCGAGATCGCGGAAAGGGCCTCGACTCGGTACGCATGGATCGGCATTAATATGGATCATCCCAAACTGAAGGATATCAATGTCCGCAAGGCGATCCAATGGGCGATCAATGTGCCGCAGATTCTGGATGCTGCGTATGCCGGCCAGTCGACTGCGGCGACAGGCATTATTCCTCCAGGCGTTGTCGGGCATCGCGCCAAGACTCTCGTCCCGCCGGAAGGCGATCTTGCAAGGGCCAAGGAGTTTCTGGAAAAGGCCGGTGTGAGCGATCTAACCTTCAGCATCGATTGCGGAAACGAAAGCGTTAATTCAACTATAGCCCAGACGGTGCAAGCGCAATTGTCCCAGATCGGCATTTCGGTCGAGGTTAATCTCCGGGATTCCGGCACATTCTGGTCGCTCGGCATGGAATCGGAGGGGGATCGCTGGAAGGACTTGCAGCTCTTCATCATGACCTTCTCCGGTCTGCCGGATCCGTATGATTATGTGACCTGGTTCGTGCAAGATCAAGTGGGCGTATGGAACTGGCAACGCTTCCGCAGCGAGCGCTTTGACGAGCTCAACGCCAAGGGACTCTCCATTAGCGATCCGAACGAGCGGACGAAGCTCTACCAGGAGATGCAGGACCTCATGGAGGAGTCTGGCGCTTTCCGGTTCCTGACCAATGAGACCACTCCGGTCATGTATCGCACCGCGCAAATGCAGGCGGCAATGCGCCCGGACGGGACACCATTGTATATCGATTTCCAGCCGGTTTAGGCTCGAGCGATCGGATCCGGAACCGTGTGGCTCTATCTCCTGAAACGCACTGTTCTCGCGGTCGCAATTATTGTGATCGCGGTGACACTTCTCTTCGTGATGATTCATGCCGTGCCGGGCGACCCTGCCGTAGTTCTGCTCGGCCCACACGCGACGCCAGAGTTAATAGCGCGGCTTCATCAGCAGATGGGGCTGGATAGACCGCTTGCCGTGCAGCTCGCCTTCTTCTTCGGAGGGCTGCTCCACGGCGATCTCGGTTTCGACGTATTCAGCCAGAGACCTGTTGGCGATATCGTCTTCGAGCAATTGCCATATACGATCGAACTGGGCCTGGTCTCAATCTTGTCGGCGTTCACGGTTGCCGTGCCTCTCGGCTGTTACTCAGCCATGCGGCGCAACTCCGTGATCGACCAGGTCGTCGGCGTCGTGGCCGTCAGCACGATCGCCATTCCTTCCTTCGTCATGGCAGTCTACGCGCTGCTGATCTTCGCCGTCGCCCTCGGATGGTTGCCAGCCATCGGGGCTGGCAATGGCTTTTGGGACAGACTTGTCCATCTCATCCTGCCGAGCTTCGCTCTCGGAATCGGCTGGGTTGGCTACATCTCCCGACTGGTTCGCGCATCGATGCTCGAGACTCTGGGTGAAAACCACATACGCATGGCTCGCTCCTTCGGGATTTCGGAATGGCGCATCGTCGCGAATTACGCGCTGCCGCTCGCGATCCTGCCGACCGTGACCATCCTCGGCGTGGGCCTAGGGTCGCTGCTCTCGGGTTCCGTTTTTGTCGAGGTGATCTTCGCAAGACCTGGCATCGGCTCGCTGATCGTGAACGCGGTCAATACCCGTAACTACCCGATCGTGATGGGCGCCGTGCTCGTCACGACCTTCATTGTCGTCATCGCAACGACGCTTTCCGACTTAGTCAATGCAGCCCTCGATCCACGAACCCGCGAAGGGCTCTAACATGGCGAACGTTGAAGCCATCGGCGCTGAAGCCAACGAAGGGCAGGGGGCCGGCGCCTTTCGTATCTTCCTCCGGCAATTGCGCAAGAACCGTCTGGGTGTGCTCGGAGCAGTGCTCGTCGTGCTCGTGATGGCGAGCGCGATCCTTGCGCCGCTCATCGTCACGCATGACCCGATCCGCATCATGGTCGGGCCGCGTTTGGCAGACCCTTCACGGCTTTTTTTCCTGGGCACCGATCAACTGGGCCGCGACACATTCTCGCGCGTCATGATGGGCGGCCGCATCCCTCTCCTCGTCGCCTTCGCCTCCATTGGCAGTGCGCTGGCGGTCGGCCTCGTGCTTGGTCTCATCGCGGGGTTCGGGCCGCGCTGGCTGGACAATTTGCTCCTGCTTGTCTTTGATACGATCCGCTCGTTTCCCGGCATCATCTTCGCGCTGGCCATCATCGCGCTGCTGGGACCCAGTTTGGCCAGCCTCATTTTAGTTATCGCAATAGCCTCCATGCCGATCTATGCGCGTATCGTGCGCACCCAGACACATGCGCTTCGAAGCAGTGAGTACATCGCCGCAGAGCGCAGCATGGGCGCCGGAACGACGCGCATCCTCGCCGTGCACATGCTGCCCAACGTGATCGGTCCGCTTCTCATTCTCGTGAGCATGGACGTGCCGGCAGTCGTCACATGGGCGGCAGGTCTCAGTTTTCTAGGTATAGGCGTGCGTCCGCCGACTCCCGACTGGGGAGCGATCCTCAACGATGGCTATAACTATATAAACCAGACCCCTTGGCTCGTGATCGCTGGCGGCATCCCAATCATCCTCGCAACGCTAGGCTTCACATTTCTGGGTGAGGCGCTGCGCGACATATTTGATCCCAAGCTGCGGAAAGACCTATGAGACGCGACGATCTGATCCAGCGTACGTCCGCACGGCCGCGTCTTGAAATCCGTGACCTAAATCTCGATTTCGGTACACCGCGTGGGCGCATCCATGTCCTGCGTAACGTTTCGCTCGACGTGCCGGCCGCACAGGTGGTTGGCATAGTCGGCGAAAGCGGATCCGGGAAGTCGACGCTCGCCAATACAGTGATGGGCCTGCTTTCTGAAAACTCGGATGTCACAACCGGCAGCATCGTGTTCGAAGGTCGAGACCTGCTCAAAATGCCCGCTCCAGCGCGTCGGAGCCTGCTCGGCGATCGTCTTTCGATGATTTTCCAGGACCCGATGACCGCACTCAATCCCGTGCGGACTATCGAGAGCCAGATGATCGATATCCAGCACCACGAACAGGGAAGCCGGAGTGAAAAGCGCGCTCGTGCCCTCGAGATGCTTCACCGGGTCGGAATTCCCGATCCGCAAAGTCGTATTGGCGCCTATCCGCATCACTTCTCTGGCGGCATGCGTCAGCGCGTATGCATTGCCATGGCACTTCTTGTGAAACCCGCTCTCCTCGTCGCAGACGAGCCAACTACTGCACTCGATGCAACGCTGGAAGTGCAGATCATTCATTTGCTGAAGGATTTGCAGAAAGAAATTGGTTGTTCGATTCTCTTTGTATCCCACCACCTCGGCGCGGTGGCTGAGTTGTGCGACCGGGTCGCCGTCATGTATGCGGGAGAAGTGGTGGAGGAGGGAGCGGTCCGGGACATCTTCCACAATCCTGCTCACCCCTATACGCGTGCTCTGCTTGATTGCGACCCGGGGCGGATCCGAAAAAGCACACGCACTTTGCCAACCTTACCCGGCGAGGTGCCCAGTCTGCTGGGCAGCAAGGTAGGATGTATCTTTCGCACACGTTGCCGACATGCGTCCAACCGCTGTGTGCAAGAGAACCCGGTCGAGTACCGCATCGGCTTCGACCATGTCGCCCGATGCCATCTCCTCGACGAAGAGCGGTTGGTTTCGGCATGAGCGCGCTGCTTCGGGTTGAGGACCTGCGCGTCCGCTTCCGCACCATGGGTCCGCTGAAAGCACTTGCCACCGGCACAAAAGCCCCTTTCATCGACGCAGTATGCGGTGTGTCCTTTGAAATCCGCAAGGGCGAGACACTCGCCCTTGTCGGTGAAAGCGGCTCAGGCAAATCCACCATCGCGCGCACGATAATCGGCTTGCAGCGGGCTGTGAGCGGCAGCATCAGCTTCGACGGACAGGAAATTGAGGAGCTCAGCGGGGCTGAACGCAAGCCGTACTTGCGGCGCATTGCGATGATGTTCCAGGATCCGATCGGCTCACTCTCGCCGAGGCTGACGGTTCGATCGCTCCTGACAGAGCCTTTTCGCATCCATGGATTAAAGGATCACGATGCCGGAAGCGAAGCCGAGCGCCTGCTTCAGATGGTCGGCTTGCCGGCGGATTTTGCTCGCCGCTATCCCCATCAGCTTTCCGGCGGTCAGGCCCGGCGGGTGGGTATCGCGCGAGCCCTTGCGCTCAAACCCGATTTGATCATCGCCGATGAGCCGACAGCAGGCCTCGATGTCTCGGTGCAGGGCGGGGTGCTCAATCTTCTCGCGCGGCTTCAGGACGAACTCGGCATGGCGATCCTGATCATCTCGCACAATCTCAATGTCGTGCGCCACATGACCGATCGCATGGCGATCATGTATCTAGGTCGCTTTATTGAGGTCGGCTCGACCGAGCGTATCTTTGAGCACCCGCATCATCCCTACACCGAGGCGCTGCTTGCGGCCAACCCCGAGCCTGACCCGGATGCGGTGCTGAACAGAATCGAGCTTAAGGGCGAGGTCCCGAGTCTGATGAGGCGACCATCCGGCTGCGAGTTCCACACGCGCTGTTGCTACGCGCAGGATATCTGTAGCCACGTTTTCCCCCAATCTTCGGTAAGCCTTGAGAACCTGGAGCACAGCTTCAGGTGCCATTTCCCGCTGGAGCACATCCCAGCAGAGAAGTCGCACGCCCGATGGACCGCTGCGAGGTCAACTTGAAGCAGCGCGATTAACCATTCGACTTCGCGATCGCCTGTATTGTTGAATGGAAGGGACGTAGTTTGAATGGGCATTACAAAGAAGAACGATCGTGGCTCTGTAATGGGCATGGTTCCTCAAGACGTGAACGCGGCGCTTCTTAGCAGCAACAATGCAAGGACATTTTTGAGCACTACGACGTTTAGCCCCCAAACCCCACAGGCCGGGGGACGAACAGGTCCACGTAAGGGTGCGCGAAATCGAGAACATCTGGATTCCAATGTCCGATGGCACCAAGATTGCGGTGTGCATGTGGCTGCCGGAGGATGCCGAGGAGAGTCCGGTGCCAGCGCTGATAGAGTATATCCCTTACCGAAAGCGTGATTCTTACCGGCTATTTGATGAAAGCATGCACCCCTACTTAGCTACCTATGGATATACTTGTGTACGGCCGGGGATCGGGGGATTCCGAGGGATTGCCGCAGTACGAGTATGTTAAACAGGAGCAGGATGACGGTGCCGAGATCATCGCGTGGCTTGCCAGGCAGCCCTGGTGTACCGGCAGGGTCGAAATGTTTGGACTTGCCTGGGGCGGTTTTAGCGCCCTACAGGTGGCTGCTCGAAGTCCACCTGAACTCAAGGCGATCATAACGGTTTGCTCGACCGACGACCGCTATACCGACGACGCGCATTACACCGGTGGCGTAATTAACGATGCTATGATTTTTGAATGGGGTGTCCGCTGGGCGGCTTATTGCGGGCTTCCGCCCGATCCCTCGATCGTTGGTGACCGCTGGCGCGACAGTGGGTCGAGTGTCTCTCCAATTTGACTTCTATCCCATGAATTGGCTGGCACACCAGCACCGAGACGCATTTTGGAAGCACGGGTCGATTAGTGAAGACTATGCCAGCATCGAATGTCCCGTGTATGCCGTGGGAGGCTGGAGTGATCCTTATTGTTGCACGGTTGCGGGCATGCTTGCCAACCTCAAGTGCCCGCGCAAAGGGCTTGTCGGCCCGTGGGGACACCAATATCCCAACGAGGGCGATCCTGGACCTGCGGTAGATTGGCTCACGGAAGCGCTGCGTTGGTGGGATTACTGGCTCAAGGACATCGATACGTCGCATATGGTTCCAATCGCCTGCGAGCGTGCCCTCGACAGATCGATCGTTGGGATCGTCAAGCTGAAACCGCATCGGCGAGATCGACTTCTGATGGGCGCGCTCGATTGTACGACAACGACGCCGGAAAAACCGGATAATCAGTGTCCGTTGTTACACCATCAAAGCCGCGTCGAACGGGCATTTTGTGAGGTTTTCAAAGCCGTTTTCGACGATCAGCACCTGCTCTTCCAGCTTCACGCCTTCGCGCCCACCAACTGCGCCAATGTAGGCCTCCACGCACAGGGTCATTCCCGGCTCGAGGACGTAGTCGAATGCGCCACGGATAAAGTCCTCCGGATATAGGATTGCTGGATATTCGTCGCACAGTCCGATGCCATGCATCATGACGCCATATCGCTGCTCGACGAACTCCGCCGGAAGCTTGTGGCTGCGCTGCGTGAGTTCGGTGAACGAGACGCCCGGCTTTAGCATGGTCATGTTTGCAGCCACGTGCTCGTACGCGATGGCGTGCAGCCTTCGCTGTTCGTCGGTGGGCCGGCTGTCACCGCAGTGCCAGGTGCGGGAGAAATCCGCACACATGCCGTAAGGTCCAACCATATCGGTGTCGAAGGCGACGAGGTCTCCTGACATTACCCGGCGCGGTCCAGCTTCTTGCATCCAGGGATTCGTGCGCGGGCCGGAAGTCAAAATGCGTGTTTCGATCCACTCGCCGCCGCGTGCGATGTTTTCGGCATGGAGCACTGACCATAATTCCGTCTCAGCTATGCCGGGCTGCAAACGTTCTCGCATTTTGGCAACGGCAATCTCACAGGTCGCGAGTGAGCAGCGCATCGCATTGATTTCGTCAATCCCCTTGATCGCCCTAGCATGCTCCATAAGCTGCATACCGTTGTAGACTTCAATGCCGAGTGCATCCAGCGCACGCAGGCCGGGGATCTCGATCTTGTCGACGGCGAGACGTCGGTTGTTGCAGCCAAAGCGGCGCAGAAGTTCGTCGATTTGTCCGGCAAAGTCCTTGGCGACTGCTTCCTCTTCGTCCCCGGCGACGAAATAGTAGAAGCCAGCGCCGCCATCCCGGATTTCGTTGATGAGCGGCAGATATGTCGACAAGTGGCTGCAACGATGGAAGTCCCAGAGAACGACATATCCATCGGCTGAAACGAACACAGCTCGGGACGGATTGTGCATGATCCAGATATGCATGTTCGAGGAATCTGAAGCGTATCGTATGTTCAGCGGATCGAAGCACAGCACGCCAGCATAGTCCCTTTGGCGGAGTTGCTGAACAATCCGGTTAAGCCGGGTCTTGCGCATCCGCTCAAGGTTCGGTGTGGTGAGGCCTAGCGCTGCCCACTCTGCGAAGGCGACATCGGTCGGTCCGATTTCCACTCGATCGTTGTCATCGATGCTCCCATCCGGCTTCAGCGCTGTCGCCCCTCGCGTAGGATCAATTTTGTTGTTCACGATCGAAAACGAGGACATGCGAAGCGTTCCCAGGTAGTTTAGGCTTGGAAGGGATCTAAGACCGGATTCGCTAGCTGCTAAAGGCGGAAAAAATATCGACCGACATAAGATCAATTCATCCGAGATTCGCGCTATGATGCTCATAGTCGCCGAGCGAAGGTCAGCCTCGACAGGCACTGGGATTGGCGCCGAACGCTTCGCGGAAGCATTTCGAAAAATGCGAGGCGGATGCGAAACCGCAGGCGATCGCGATCTCAACAATCGGCAACTCTGTTTGCCCAATGAGACGCTTAGCGCGGCTAAGTCTCAAATGCAGGTAGTAGCGCATTGGCGATGACGACACGGATCGTGCGAAGAGCCGCTCGATCTGACGCTGCGAACGACCGACGCATTTTGCAATGTCGCGGAGGGGCAGCGGGTCCTCAATGTGCTCCTCCATGATCCGAATGACTTCTTCCATCGTCTTGCAGATGCCGGTTTCACCAGCATTGATGGTCCGTTGTCTATCCGAAGCAGGGCGCCAATGTCCGGCAGTCGTATGTCGGCAGACAGCCAATGCGGTGTCTCTGCCAAGGCGTTCGCTGATTAGCTCCATCACGAGGTCAAAGGAGGCGAACTCTCCTGCGCAAGTGACGAGGTGAGTATCACCAACGAACAGCCGGTCGGTCACCTGGAGGCGGTCAAATTTTTCAGAGAGAGCGGCCCTTTGGTCCCAATGGATTGTGCATGCGCTATCGTCGAGCAACCCACTTTCCGCCAGCAGCCATGTCGCGGTGCCCAACGCCGCGATTGGAACCCCCTGCCGCTTGCAAAGCCGAAGAATCTTGCTGAGGGACGTCGACGTCTGCTTTTGGACCCATTCCCCGGCGCAGACAATGACCATGCTTGGCCCTTTGCCGGCCTGAACGCATCCTCCAGTGCTGGCAAAATCGCTGTCGACCGACAGGATGAACCCGCTGGCGCATTCAACCGGCTGGCCATCCAAGCTTGCAATCGTCCACTCGAAGAAGGATCGGCCGGAGATGGAATTCGCGAGGCGCAGTGGATCCACGAAGGATGAAAGGCTGAGTAGCGAAAATCCGGGAAGTGCAAGGATAACCAGTCGGTACACGTCTTGAGTGTCGATCACCTTCCGGCTGGGATTCCATCCCACGATCCGCGAACGGTCTCCCGCTGAAAATGGCGCATTCATAAGGTCATAGATCCTCGTTGATGATGATCAACATCGAGCGGCCGCGTTGGCACCACCGTCTTACAGGATGGGCGCCGCGGCCATCAACCGCGCACGTTGTGCTTGCGCTTCATGAAGTCCTTGGCGGTTTCGACCGCCACCGCCGCGTCACGGCAATAGGCGTCAGCGCCGACGGCCTTGCCGAATTCTTCATTAAGAGGCGCGCCGCCGACCAGCACGACATAGTCGTCTCGAATGCCCTTTTCCTTCATGGTGTCGATGACCACCTTCATGTAGGGCATGGTGGTGGTGAGCAGCGCCGACATCCCGACGATGTCCGGCTTATGCTCCTCAATCGCTGCCATATATTTCTCGACGGCATTGTTGATGCCTAGATCGATGACGTCGAAGCCGGCGCCCTCCATCATCATGCCGACGAGGTTCTTGCCGATGTCATGGATGTCGCCCTTGACGGTGCCGATGACCATCTTGCCTTGCTTCGGCGCCCCGGTGGCGATAAGCAGCGGACGCAATATGAACATGCCGGCCTTCATTGCATTGGCGGACAGAAGCACTTCAGGCACGAACAGGATGCCGTCGCGGAAATCCTCTCCGACGATGCGCATGCCTTCAACCAGCGCCTGCGTGAGCACGGCGTAGGGCTGCCAGCCGCGATCGAGAAGGATGTTGGTGCCTGTTTCGATCTCCTCCTTCAGTCCGTCATAGAGATCGTCATGCATCTGCTGCACCAACTCGTCGTCGGAGAGTTCGGAAAGGATGATCTCCTCGTCGGTCATGGCGGGTCACCTCGTGCTTAAATTTCAAAGGAGGTCGGCACCCCATCCTCAATGGGGCACCGACCCAGGCTTCCGGTTGGAGCCTTGGGAGTTGTTTCAGACTGCAAGCCGGAATTTCCACAGATCAATCTGGAAGGCGGGATGAATACTATAGTTCTTCACCTTCGTATGGCTGTACAACTTTTGCGAAAGTGCTGCATACCGAATCCTGAGGGATCCGCTCCAAACCTGTCATGATCTAAATGTCATCTCGAAGTGGGATGGGGCCTTGGAGATGAGATGCATAACCATCTCGCCCTCAAGGCGCACTCGCTGACCCTGGACATC
>NZ_JAMYNE010000043.1:0-31418 GCF_040318915.1 Mesorhizobium sp. M0991 | reverse complement strand
GAAGCGCTGGCAAAGCTCCGTGCAACCGGGGTCAAGCGCATGGTGATGGTGACGGGTGACAATGAGGCCACAGCGCGGACCATCGCCAACGAGCTCGGCGTGGATGAAGTGCGTGCCAATCTGATGCCGCAGGACAAGGTCGCCGCCATCGCCGAATTGCAAAAGCAGGGCCATCGCGTGGCGATGGTCGGCGACGGGATCAACGACGCGCCGGCGCTGGCACGTGCCGATGTCGGCATTGCGATGGGGGGCGGCGGCACGCAGGCAGCGCTGGAAGCCGCCGACATCGCATTGATGAAGGATGACCTGGCAAGAATTGTCAGCGCCCGCGCGATTGCGCGACGCGCTTACCGGACAATTCAGGAGAATATCTTCGTCGGCGTTGGTGTTGTGCATGTTTTGGGCATTACCGCAGCGCTGATGGGCTGGATCGGTCCTATCCAGGCAGCGATTTTGCACTTGGGGCCAGATGTCCTGGTGTTCCTGAATTCGGCAAAACTGCTGCGCGTTCGAATCCAAGATGTTTAAGCGCATCTCTTTGAAGCCTAAGGCTTCGAACCGAACTAGCCAAAGCGGTCATTCGATTCGTCCGATCGGATGACTGCTACTGGCGCATGTGGTCGGTTGGCGCGTTCATAGATCAGATTGCCTGATGAGGCTCGGGAAGGTCCGGCCGGGGTGGAAAACCGCCGTTCAGCGCCCTATGCGAGCACGAAATTCGGCAGTCGAATTGGTGCGTGGAAACGGTTCGGAAGGCAACTGTACATCGAGAAAGGCACAAAGCGGCTCCCATCCTTCGGAGACTTGATACGTGAGAAGGCGTTCAGGCGGCAGCGTTGATTTCACGGAAGCGTTATGTGCTTCATAGACAGCGATTGCGTGATCACGGTTATCAAATCGACCGCCAAAGACAGTGTTTCCAACCACCGCCACACCAAAGGACTGTGGATCATTGGTAGCAGCATCCATCGTGAGCCCTATTGTTTGCGCCATGCTGTCATACCAGGCTTCCGGGTCACGAACTGTCAGGATAACCTTTGCATTAGGGTAGTGGTCACTCACTTGGCGCCAAAAATGCGCCGTTGGCCAATCGACCGCGGAAAGATAGCCGGCATATGCCGCATCCCAGGTCGGGAGTTGTCCTTGGCCGGCGGCGCGCCACAGCGCCTTCTGCTCGGGATTGGCGTGGACATCTGCCATGTGATGACACGGCCCGAACCCAAGATGCTCCAACGCGAGCTTCAGCGAATATGTGCCAGTGCGACCCATGCCTGCACCAATGACATCTAGAGCCATGAGCACCCCAAGGAGATTTCAATCGGTCAAAATACCGCTGTTTTCTTTAATCCGCTATATCTTTGAAGGTCAGCTCCGAATCGCGTCAAGCCGTAGCGCGCGAAGGTCAGTATTGGAGAAGCGCCGGGAATGGTGGCTCCTGGCGCCGCTGTGGCGAAGACGCGTGGATCGACACCACTATCCGCTGACGCAGCGCTTGCTCCGGTCGATGACGTGGATGCCCATCAAAGGATGGGAGACAACCGACAGCGAGTTTCCGCCGGGAACGTGATCGCGGTCCACCAAAGCCATCTTGAACGGCAAGGCCGTGCAGACCTGCTCCATCAGGCTGCTCGACGTATACCGCGCGACATTCGAGCAGCGTGGACACAAGCTGGCAAGGCAAGGGGTTAGGCGCCGCGCTGTTGCAAGACACCGTTCTGCGCACGCGTTACGCCGCGACAATCCTCGGGATTCGCGGCCTTCTTGTTCATGCCATATCGGACGAAGCGAAAGCCTTCTACGAGCACTACGGCTTTGCGGCTTCCCCGAAAAATCCGATGACCCTTGCGCTCTCGCTAAGGCGCGTTGAAAGAGCGGGCCGAAACGTCTTGTTGTGCACAAGTTGGTAATCGCCTCGTAATCAACCAGCCGGAAAAAGCTTCCAGCGCCGCGGCCTAAAAGCCACGCGACTTTTCTGTGCCGCCGGATGGTCGACGGGCAATTCGATCTCGACCCGCCGACGTTCGCCGCCGATTTCGAGTTCCACGCGCCTGGTGCCGGCAACGCGGCGGCTGGCGGCGACCGTGCCGGCGATGCAGCCGTTGCATTCGTCCACAAGTTCGACATCGTGCGGGCGAAAGAACAATGTCGCTTCGCCTTGCGGTGCGTGCGGCGCGGAGAGCCCGATCGGGCGGTCGGCGATCCAGACCTGGCCGTCCTCGACCTTGACCGGAAGCGAGCTCGATTCGCCGATAAAGCCATAAACGAAGGGCGAGTTCGGGGTATCGTAGATCTCGTCGGCGGTGCCGACCTGCTCGATGCGGCCCTGGCTCATCACCACGACGCGATCGGCAAGCTCCAGCGCCTCTTCCTGGTCATGGGTGACAAAGACCGTGGTATGGCCGGTGGCGTCGTGGATGTCGCGCAGCCAGCGGCGCAGTTCGCGGCGCACCTGGGCATCGAGCGCGCCGAACGGCTCGTCGAGCAAAAGCACGGCTGGCTCGATCGCCATGGCGCGGGCCAGCGCCACGCGCTGGCGCTGGCCGCCCGAAAGCTGCGCCGGATAGCGTTTTTCCAGACCGGAAAGCTGGACGAGGTTGAGAAGTTCCAAGGCGCGGCGGCGGATTTCCTTCGCCGACGGGCGTGACGGCCCGTGCCTGACCTTGAGGCCGAAGCCGATGTTGTCGGCGACCGTCATATGGCGAAACAGCGCGTAGTGCTGGAAGACGAAGCCGACATTGCGCTCCTGGATCGACTTTTGGGAGGCATCCTCTTCGCCGAAGAAGATTTTTCCGCGGGTCGGCCGCTCCAACCCAGCGATCAGCCTGAGCAGCGTCGTCTTGCCGGAGCCGGATGGCCCCAGCAACGCGATCAGTTCTCCCGACCTGATGTCGAGAGAAACGTCGTGGAGGGCCGGAAACCGGTCAAACTCCTTGCGCACGTTGGCAACGCGAACTTCCATGCAAATCCCTTTTGTAGTTGATGCATGCCGTTATCCCAAAACCGGTTCCCACTTTTGGGCGACATCAAATCTTTGTTTCATGCATGTCGTTGTCCAAAAACCGCTACACACTTTTGGGCGACATGCATTTGTCAGTGTCCGCGCGTCGCGGCGATCTCGGCGCCGTAGCGCATCTCGAGAAGTGTTTTCAAGACCAGCGTGACGAGCGCCAGGCCGGCAAGCAGCGAAGCGACGGCAAAGGCGGCGGCGGCATTGTACTCGTTATAGAGGATTTCGACATGCAGCGGCATGGTGTTGGTCAGCCCGCGTATGTGGCCCGACACGACCGAGATGGCGCGATGACGATCAGAAGCGGCGCGATCTCGGATTTGTAGGGGAGGTTGCCGGCGATGAAGATAACGGAACCGTACTCGCCGACGCCGCGCGCGAAAGCCAGCGCGAAACCGGTGACGATGGCCGGCGCCAGTCCGGGAAGCAGAACGCGGCTGATGATCTGGAAGCGATTGGCGCCGAGCGTTGCGGCCACTTCCTCCACCTCCTTGTCGATCTCCTCCATGATCGGCTGCACGGTACGAACGACGAAAGGCAGGCCGATAAAGATCAACGCGATGACGATGCCAAGCGGCGTGTAGGCGACCTTGATGCCGAGCGGCATCAGCAGGCTTCCGATCCAGCCGTTCGGTACGTAAAGCGTGGTCAGCGCGATGCCGGCCACCGCTGTCGGCAGCGCGAAGGGCAGGTCGACCATGGCATCGGCGATGCGGCGGCCGGGAAAGTTGTAGCGCACCAGCACCCAGGCGACGATCGTGCCGAAGACGACGTTGACAGCGGCGGCAATGAAGGCGGTGCCGAAGCTGATTTCAAGCGCGTTGATGGTGCGGCGATCGGTGACGATCGCCCAGAAGTCGGTCCAGCCGAGCGCCGCCGAGCGCCAGATCAGCCCGGACAGCGGAATGAGGAGGGTGAGGAAGGCAAGCGAGAAGCCGAGCGTCAATCCGAAACCCGGAATGACGCTCGGCTGTCTGAACCGCCACCCCGCCTTGGCGGGCGTGCTGTGGTCATGTCGTCCTGATCTAAATGCTATTGGGCCGGCTTATAGATCTGGTCAAATATACCACCGTCGCCGAAATGGTAAGGCTCGCCTTCATCCATCCGCCGAAAATTGGATCGTCGATGCTGATCCGCTTGATTTCCAGCAGTTTGGCGAGATCCTCCGCAGGCACCAGGTCGGGCTTCGCCGGACGGTAGTGGTTCTTGGCGATGATCGTCTGGCCTTCCTTGGAATAGAGATAGCCCAGATAGGCTTCGGCAACTTTCCGTGTGCCCTTGGCATCGACATTGGCGTCGACAACGGCGACCGGCGGCTCGGCCAGGATCGAGGTCGGCGGGATGACGATTTCGAACTGATCGGCGCCGAACTCGTCCAGCGCCAGATAGGCCTCGTTTTCCCAGGCGATCAGCACGTCGCCCAGGCCTTTTTGCGCGAAGGTCACGGTCGAGCCACGCGCGCCGGTGTCAAGCACCGGAACATGGGAATAGAGGTTGCCGACGAATTCCTTGGTCTTGGCTTCATCGCCGCCATCATTGGTGTTGGCCCAGGCCCAGGCCGCGAGGTAGGCCCACCGGCCACCACCGGAGGTCTTGGGATTGGACGTGATCACCTGGACGCTGTCCTTTGTGAGATCGCCAAAATCGTGAATGCCCTTGGGGTTGCCCTTGCGGACGAGGAGGACAATGGTCGAGGTATAAGGCGCCGAATTGTTCTCGAACTTCGTCCGCCAGTCGGGATTGATCTTCTTCGTTTTCGAGACGATCGCGTCGATGTCGCCTTGCAGCCCCAGCGTCACCACGTCGGCGTCGAGGCCGTCGATTACCGCGCGAGCCTGAGCGCCCGATCCGCCATGCGACTGCTGGACGGTGACGGTCTCGCCGGTCTCGGACTTCCAATGGGCGGTGAAAGCCTCGTCGAATTGCTTGTAGAGCTCACGCGTCGGGTCATAGGACACGTTGAGAATGGTGGTATCGGCAAACGCGAAACCGAGCGTGCCGAACTGGACAGATGTGGCGACCAGTGCGCCGAGCAGTTTCATGAAATGAGGTTTGGTCATTTCCGCCTCCGTTGAACTCGCGTCAAATCTACCGAATTGAATTTAGATGCATTCAATGTTGCCTTTTTTGGCCTAGTGAAGCAATTTTTCGCCTATTTCACCCTAAATGAGGAATGTTTTTCCTCACATAGCGTGACTCGGGATCCTGGGCTCCCGGACGCGATAACTAGAAACCGCCAGCCCTTCGGCAATACGCAAGTGGCGATCAGGCGCGTGTAGGGCGTCAGGAAGAGCAGGAGCGACGCCGCAAGCGCAAGCGGAATTGCCAGAAAGGCGATTGCTGGGACCATGCCGATCTGGCCGCTTGCCAGAGGGCGAAAGCGGGTCCGCTCAACGTGGCCGTCGAACCTGCGATCGGCAATGTCATTGATCGTGGACCCGGCGCTTCTCATCAGAAACGCGCCAAGGGTGAATAGCGCCAATTGCTGAACGGCGGGGATACCATGTGCCGCTTGGATCAATGCGGCCCAACAGGGAACAACGTCAGCCATATGCCCACTGGCCGATCCAGCCGCGCGAGCCGCGTGTAGGGCCGCCATGCACGCGGCAGCCGGCGATCCACCCAGTCACCTCTATGAATATCACTCAGGTCCGGTCGGCTCAAAGTCGCCATTAAGTAATCTTAATCCCGCGCAGAGAAAGGCATTTTCCTGTTCGGTTGAAGCTGCCAAATTCGCAGCGTTGCGTATGCGCGCAATGGCAGCCTCGGGGTGGCAAGCGGAAGTCCAGCGTGAACGCGCGGAACAGTTGCTTTGCGGACCTGAGCCGGCATTAGGTTGCGCAAGCTGTAGCGGCTGATCTTGGCACGACCGAGACCAACGGCGGCGCTCACGCGCAGGACCGGCTCTTGAAGCCAGTGCCCAGCGGGCTCTACGCCAATAATGGGCGCTTTCCAGAATGACCGGAACCGCACGGCAATCGCTGAGCAAACCCTTCTAACCTTGGCCAGCGGAGCAATCACCTTTACGATTCGACCAGGATCACCAAGGACTCTGGCACCACTCCATCGAAGGCCATCGCATCCGCGGCTTCCTTGCTCTGCATAGCTTTCATCATGGCGTCCATGTCCGGAACGTCCATAAGAACGGCCACCCGGGTCGGATTTTGTGGATCTACAAATGTTCGTATGTTGGTCACGCCGAGCGGACCAAAAAGCTCTTTGCGCTTCGGCGAGTCGAGCCAGTGCTTCGCTCCTTTTGTGATGTTATGGTGGCCAATGACTGTCGGCATTGCATCCTCCCTATCGTGACGGCGAAGTCCGGCATCGCCAAGAGTGCCAAGATCCATCCCCGTCGAACCACGGAGCGCCGTTTTGGTTGGACTGTCAATTATTTCGTTAAGGACGCGGAAGAACGATTCGGAGAGGGCGTTTCTTCCGGACGGTTCGACCTCAATGAACCAGGATCGCGGTCACGCGGCTGTGGCTATTGACATGTGACATGCGCAAACAGCCGGACAACAACTGCAAGGGCCCGCGTGGCAGATATCGGGATCCAGCGCGGGGGTCGGAAAGGGCAGTTGCGGGAGTAGGGCTGCCATTCATGACCCGGCGGGCCAAGGTCGTCTTCGGGTCGACTCCGGCCGTAGAGCGAAGGTCCGCTGTTGAGAGCGGCGGTGAGGGTCCGGTAATGGCGCTACTTACTCGTTCAGGTGGCCGCTACAGTTGATTGCTAGAGTTAGTCTAGCGTGTCCAAGCGCCATGAAGCGAGCTTACAGCCAAAAGGAAAGTCGGCGGCCCATTTTTCAATGAGCGTTGCCCGAACCCGCCGACCTGCGGATTGCCATTGGCCCCGCGATTCGCAGCTTTGCCGGAACGGAGGCGTGCCGTCTAGCAATGTAAGCGTGTACCATTTCAGCTGCGGAAGTTTTCAAGATCTCTGCCTTAAATCTTTCGGCCATGGCTCGCGCAATCTGTGCTGCCTATAAAGTCGCGCAGCACGAGGTGATCTAGGTTGCAGGGTTGGCGCGGCAAGCGTTCCTCGGCTAGGAATCAGGCGCCAGCGCTGAACAACGCAGCCGGGACGAGTTTCCGGATTCGTTACCGCCATCGGCGATTTGCTCACGGGCTTCGCAAGTCCACGGTGCACTCGCGAGACTCCTAATTGCGCTCCGCCGCGCCGAATGATTACGGAGTACTAGCCTGCCCAATCCCAGCGCGCCCAGAGTTCTGGCTCGCGTGTGAACCATTAGGCCGGCGGGACGTTGCTCTGCGGATCCAACACCTGACGGCACGACCGTGGAGGAATCCAAGCATCATTCTACGCCTCAGAAACAAGACACGCCCGGTGCCTTGGCGAACTTTCCTTATGACCGAATGACCGTCGAGCGATTTCGGGGGCGTTTCCGCGAGCGAGGTGGAACGACGAGCGCAGGAGCTGGTTTGTGCCGGGAAAGACGGCGCCGCTACCTCTTTGGCGACCTCTATTCGACCCGCGGGAGCATCATCAACCCCAAGAGGTGATGTCACATAAACGGAGATGGGCTGTCGTTGTGACTTTTGGGAATGATTTCAGGCGATCACGCCGGCAGCAGCTTTCCATTGCGCCATGGCATTCAAGCGGTGAAGATGGATCTGAAAGGCGGAGCGTTTTGAACGGGGCGGGACGAAGAGATTGCGGACTGCAGAGAACGTCGAGACGAAACGCTGGAGGCTCCCCGGTGATCGAAAAGCTTGCATCATCCGCTCTCGTTTTCGCAGTGGCACATGCGAATTCTCCGCTCTGTTGTTCAAGCCCTTGTGCGACCGGTGCTCGATGTCCGTCATGACTAGACGCCGCGCTGCTCCATAGGAGCCGAGCTTGTCGGTGATCATGCGCTTCGGCACCTGGCCCTGCTTCTTCAACAGCCGTGTCAGCACGCGCTTGGCGGCCTTAGTGTTGCGCCGGGTCTAGCCGATCTCGTCGAGCACATAGCCGTCCTGGTTGACGGCCCGCCATAACCAATGCTTCTTGCCGGCGATCATGATGGCGACTTCGTCGAGGTGCCAGATATCATTTCGACTGGGCTGCTTGCGGCGCAGGCGCCGGGCGTAGTCCAGCCCGAACTTCTTTCCCCACCGACGGATCGTCTCGTAGGAAACGACAATGCCGCGCTCCAGCAGCATTTCTTCGACACGACGCAGGCTCAGCGGAAATCGATAATACAGCCACACCGCGTGGGCGATGATCTCGGGTGGGAACCGATGCCGTTTGTAGCTGATCTGCGAAGTGTTCGTCCCCAGCATCTATCGCAGCGATCCCTGACACGCGGTTACCGTGACAACGCCCCTGGGAGCGCCTGGACCAAATCGGGTCCCCAGTTCTAATATGTGGCGGGTGGTACGACGGGATCGCTCTACCGTCATCTCAGGAATGCATGGTGGGAAGACTCCCGAGGGCGACCTTGCGCATGTTCGAAGGTGGCCATCTATTTCTCTGGCAGGATAGCTCCGCGTTCGCCGAGATCGTCCGGTTTCTTGCAAACGAGGAAGCCGGCTAAAGGGCGAACACGAATTTGCGCCGTGCGAGGCTGCGTGAGGCCATGGACGTCCGCGCCTTACTGAGGCAAGACCGGTCGCGTCTATGTTTAGGCGGCGAGCCACATTGCCTATGCCTCGCTCGATAGCATATTGCGGGCGGCATAGAGTTCGGCAATGAAGTCGGTGATCAAGGTCGAATTGATGCCGTCCGGCGGGCGCAGGAGTAGCGCGCGGAAATTGACGGCCGGCTCGAATGGCCTGGCCAAAATGCCGCCGATCATGCGGTCCGCAATGACGGAGGGATTGACCAAGCCAATCCCCATGCCCTTCGCTGCAAGGATAGCGATGGTCAGGCCGTAGGGCGTTTCGATCAGGATGCGCGGCCGTACCCCATGCGCGGCCAGGATCTTGTCCATCGCGAGCCGAGCCGTATCTTCCGGCGACAATGCCAGGAAAGCCTCGTCGGCGAGATCGGCCGGCGTGATCATCTGCTTCCGCGCCAGCCGGTGGTTCTTCGGCATGACGCAAACGGCGCGCGGCGTGGTGAAGATGCTGTGCAGCACGCCGCTGGTGTCGACCTCGTCGGCCGCGAGCCCGATATCGAAACTGCCAGACGCCACCAGGTCGCGCACGATGTTGGAGGTGCGGACCTGATAGCTGATGCGCACCTGCGGATGCCGGCGCGAGAACGCTACTATGGCGCGCGGCACCAGCCCATGCCCGAGCGCCGACAGGCTAGCGACACGGATGGTACCGGTGCCGACCTCCTTGATCTGTGCCGCGCGCAGCTTGAGCCGGTCGAGCCCGACCAGGTTGGCTTTCACCTCGGCATGAAACAACTCCCCTTCGCGTGTCGGCACCAGCCTGCCACGAATGCGGTCGAAAAGCCTGAAGCCGAGTTCGGCTTCTAGCTTGGCTAGCGAACGGCTGATGGCCGGCTGCGAGGTATCCAGCAGCGCGGCCGCCGCGCCGGCGCCGCGTGTGATCATGATCGCGTTGAAGACATCGATGTCGCGCAGGTTCATAGTCCATCCATATCAAAAGCGAATTAACTTTATCGCTGCGGTCATGGATGGCAATGGGTGAGCCGGCTAAGCTGCCCCCATGAACCGACGCGACGACACTTCACATGTCCACCCTCCCAAGCGCTCCGAGGAACCGTTCCAGGCGGTGGCGATGCCGGTCGAGCGAGCCTCGACCGTTGTCTTTGACGATCTGGAGTCGTTCGAGCGTCGCGTCGAGCGTCTGTACGACGGGTTCAGCTACGGACTTTACGGCACACCGACCAGCCGGCAGCTCGAGGATCATATCGCCGTGCTGGAAAGCGGATTGCGGGCCCTCGTCGTCCCGTCGGGCATGGCGGCCATGACGCTGGCGACCATGGCTGTCTGCCGTGGCGGCGAAAGGGTTCTGATCCCGGAGACGCTCTATGGCCCGGCGCGCGACATGGCCGAGCGTTTTCTCGGCCCCCTCGGGATCGAGGCGGTTTCCTACGATCCACGGCTGGACGCGAGCATCGCGGCCGTGATCGACGGCAGAACGCGGCTGGTCTGGGTAGAATCGCCTGGCTCGGCCACCTTCGAAGTCCAGGATGTGCCCGCCATCACAGCCGCGGCCCACAAGGCCGGCGCGCTCGTCGCGGCCGACAACACCTGGGCATCGCATCTGCTGTTCAAGCCGCTCGCCCATGGCGTCGACATCTCCATGCAGGCGCTTTCCAAGCACGCCGGCGGCCATGGCGATCTCCTGATGGGTTCAGTCGCAGTGCATGACCACGCCCTGTTCCGGCGCCTGAAGGATACAGCGCGCTTTCTGGGCTATGGCGTCTCGCCGGAAGATTGCGCGCTGTGCGAGCGTGGCCTGATGACCATGCCGGTGCGCATGCGTCATGCCGACGCCACCGCGCGGAAGATCATTGCCTGGCTATCGGAACGCCCGGAAGTCGCACAGATCTTGCATCCCGCGGAGCCTGGTCATCCTGGCCACGCGATCTGGAAGCGTGACTTTGCCGGATCGGCGGGCGTGTTCTCCTTCGTGCTGCGGCCGGAACTGGCGCCACTGCAATCCGATGTCCTGCGCAGCCTGCGGCTGTTCAGGCTCGGCGCAAGCTGGGGCGGCGTGCATTCGCTGATTGCCGTCAGCGATCCGCGCAAAGGGCGCGCCAGCCTCGATTGGCTGAAGCCCGGCCCGGTCTGGCGCCTGTCGATCGGCCTTGAGGCGCTCGAAGATCTTCTGGCCGACCTTTCCCAGGCCTTCGAACTCTTTGCTAAAGCCCGGCGCAACGGAACCGCAGCAGCCGACGCCAAGGCCGCCGAATGATTAGAACCTCAACGAGAAGGGGAATGACTATGAAACATCAAGTTCTGAAATGGCTCACGGGTCTGGCGATAGGATTGGCCAGCCTGACTTCGGGCGCCGTGGACGCCAGCGCGCAGGCGGTTATCAACAAGATCAAGGAACGCGGCTATGTCAGCTGCGGCGCCAGCCAGGGCGTGCCCGGTCTCTCCCGGCCCGACGAGAAGGGGTATTATCGCGGCTTCGATTCCGATATTTGCCGCACTTTCGCGGTCGCCATCCTCAGCGACAAGGAGAAGATCCGTTACGTGCCGCTTAACGCAGGCCAGCGTTTTCCTGCGCTGCAGACCGGAGAGATCGACGTTCTGTCGCGCACATCCACCATCACCTACAGTCGCGATACGGTTGTCCGCTTCGTCTGGATCAATCTCTACGACACGGACGGCATGCTCGTGCGCAAGGCCGACAATATTACCGAGCCCAAACTGCTGGACGGAAAGACCGTTTGCCTGCAAGGCGGTGGCAGCCTGACCGAGAAAGCGATCGAGGAAACCGAGGAAGAGTTCGGGATCGCGATGGAGAAAGTCTATTACGACTCGACCATTCAGGCGCGCGACGCCTTCTTCGGCGGCCGCTGCGATTCATACGTCACCGACGGCACTGCGGCAGCCGGACAGCGTGCTTCGGTGGCCAAGAACCCCGACGACTACGACATCATCAAGGTCGGCAAAGCCGCCGAACCCAATGGCGTCGCGGTCGCCCGCGGCGACGATCAACTCTTCGACGTCGTGCGCTGGACATTGAATGCCCTGTTCTGGGCCGAGGCCAACGGCATCACCTCGCAGAACATCGATGAAAAGCTTGTGTCGGGCAGTCCGGAAGTCAAACGGGTGCTCGGCGAGGAACCCGGCTTCGGCAAGCCGCTCGGATTGGACGATAAGTGGGCCTACAACGTCATCAAGCAAATGGGCAACTACGCCGAGATCTGGGACCGCAATCTCGGCAAGGACAGCCCGCTAAAGGTCGAACGCGGTCTGAACGCGTTGTGGAAGGACGGGGGCCTCAACTATCCTTTCCCCTGGGATTGAGCCGCATGATGGAGGGGGACGGGCCCGGCGCTCCCCTTCCCTGCCAACGCCGCGAACCCTCGAGGTCAACATGCTGAGCGATGCCAAGACCAGATCGATCATCATCCAGTGTGCCCTGGCCGCCGCGGTTGCCGCTTTCGCTGCCCTGCTCGTCAGCACGACTTTCGCCAATCTCAGGGCACGCGGCATCCCGATCGGCTTCGATTTCCTGATGATGCCGTCAAGGATCGTCATCTCGGAAGCAATCCTCACTTACAAGTCGCGGGACCCCTATTACTGGGCGATCGCGACCGGGCTCGCCAATACGGTCTTCGTCTCCGCGGTCATCATCGTCTTTTCATCCGCGCTCGGCCTCGTCGTCGGCATCACCCGGCTGAGCAGCAATCCCCTGGCGGCGGGCACCTGCCGCGTATGGGTGGAGGTTGCACGCAACTCACCGCCGATCGTGCTTCTGATCTTTCTCTATTCGCTGTGGTGGAAGGTGCTGCCGCCGGTCGGCGAAGCGCTCAATCCGCTGCCAGGCGTTTACGCCTCAATGCGCGGCTTTGTGGCGCCGGCCGTCAGCATGGACGTGGCCACCGCGGGATTGCTCGTCATTGCTCTCGCCCTGGCACTGGCGGCCGCTGGCTGGGCGGCGGCGAGAAGAGGATGGCTCTCACCGCTGACCGCGCCGGCGATCCTTACGGTTGGCATTGCCGGGCTCTGGCTTGCCGATGCGAAGTTCTCCGTCGACTGGCCGACCTTCACTGGGTCGAACTTCAAAGGCGGCAAGGACCTGACGCCCGAACTCAGCACCATCCTCATCGGGCTGACCATCTACACCACCGGCTTCGTCGCCGAGATCGTGCGTGGCGGCGTGCTTTCGGTCGGCCGCGGTCAGTGGGATGCAGGTCATTCGCTCGGCCTGCCACGCGGCAAAATATTGCGTCTGATCATCATCCCGCAGATGCTGCGGGTGATCGTCCCGCCGCTCAACAGCCAATACATCAACGTCGTCAAGAATTCGACGCTGGCGATCGCGGTCGGCTATCCGGACTTCCTTGCGGTGATGAACACCATCATCAGCAAGTCCAGCCATTCGATCGAGGGCGTCTTCATCATCCTCGGCGTCTATCTCGCCCTCAACCTGAGCCTGTCGAGCGCGGCCAATTGGTACAACCGTCGCATCGCCATCGTGGAGCGCTGAACCATGAAGGCCGTGTCTCTTTCCCTTCCGGCCGAGCCAATGCCAGGACAGATCCGCTTCGGCGCCTTGCGGCGGTCCGCCAAGCTCCTGTTCGGCACGCCGCTCAATGCCGCCCTGACGCTGTTGTTCGGCGTTCTGCTCGTCGCCACGGTACCGCCTATGCTGCGCTGGCTGGTAATCGACGCCGTGCTGTTCGATCCCAATCCAAGCGCCTGCCGGGTGGCCACCGGAGCCTGCTGGAGCTTCATCTACGCCAAGTCCGGGCAGTTGCTGTTCGGCATATATCCGCTCGACGAACGCTGGCGCCCCGCCATCGTCTGCCTGCTCATCCTGGCGCTGCTTGCCTGGTCGGTGCGGCCCGCCAGCTGGGCGCCGCGGCTGGCAGCGCTCTGGATGGCGGCGCTCGTGTTGATCTTCTGGCTGATGGCCGGCGGTTTCGGCCTAGCCGAGGTTCCGACCTCGTCCTGGGGCGGCCTGCCGGTGACGCTCATCCTCACCGTCGTCGCCATCGGCGTCGCCTTCCCTGTCGGCATCCTCCTGGCGCTGGCCAGGCGCTCGACCATGCCCGCGATACGCATCGGCGCCGTGGTCCTGATAGAATCGGTGCGCGGACTGCCGCTCTTGTCCATCCTGTTCGTGGCATCGATCATGATGCCGCTGTTCCTGCCCGAAGCCTTGTTGCCCGACAAGTTCGTGCGTGCGCTGGTCGCCCTCACCATCTTCGCCGCGGCCTATCTCGCCGAGGTGATCCGCGGCGGCCTGCAGGCCATCCCGAATGGCCAATACGAGGCCGCGGCGGCGCTCGGCCTGCCCTTCTGGCGCACGCAATATCTCGTCATCCTGCCGCAGGCGATCCAGGTGGCGATCCCGGCGCTGGCCAACACCATCATCGTCATGATCAAGAACACCAGCCTGGTCCTGGTGGTCGGCCTGTTCGACCTGATCAGCTCCGGTAAGGCGACGCTGGCAGACCCGGACTGGCCGTCGCCGGCGGCCGAGACCTTCCTGTTCATCGGCGCGATCTTCTTCGCGCTCTCCTTCTCATTCGCCCGCTTCGCCGACTTCCTGGAGCGGCGCGGCCCGACCGCTCACTAGGAAATGCCTTGATGTTATCGTCCGCCCCAACGCGCGTTCCGTCCATGCCCGATCGCAGCACTCCGCCCGCTATCCAAATGACCGGCATGAATAAGTGGTACGGGAACTTCCATGTGCTGAAGAATATCAACCTGACCGTCCATCGCGGCGAGAAGATGGTGATCTGCGGTCCGTCCGGCTCGGGCAAGTCGACGATGATCCGCTGCATCAACCGGCTGGAGGAGCATCAGCAGGGGCAGATCGTCGTCGAAGGCGTCGAACTCAGCAACGATTTGAAGCAGATCGACGTAATCCGCAGTGACATCGGCATGGTGTTCCAGCACTTCAACCTGTTCCCGCATTTGACCATTCTGGAAAACCTGACACTGGCGCCGATCTGGGTGCGCAGGATGCGGCGCGGGCAAGCCGAGCAGACCGCCATGCACTATCTGGAGCGGGTGAAGATCCCGGACCAGGCGCATAAATATCCCGGCCAGTTGTCCGGCGGCCAGCAGCAGCGCGTCGCCATCGCCCGTGCGCTCTGTATGAGCCCGAAGATCATGCTCTTTGACGAACCGACCTCCGCCCTCGATCCTGAAATGGTCAAGGAAGTGCTCGACACCATGGTCGCGCTGGCCGACGATGGCATGACGATGCTGTGCGTCACGCACGAGATGGGATTTGCCCGCCAGGTCGCCGACCGCGTCGTCTTCATGGACCAGGGCGAGATCGTCGAGATGAACACGCCCTCCAAATTCTTCTCGCATCCGCGTCACCAGCGCAGCAAACTGTTTCTGGCCCAGATCCTGAACTAGCGAACCTCTCCCGCCAGCCCATGCGCCGGCCGGATGGGCAGACGCAAATCAGAAATCCATCCGGGGCCTGGTCAGCGCGCAGCGACCTGCCAGACCGCGACGCCGGCCCAGGATCAGGCCGGCGACGCCTTCGATGCTGCGCGAGATAATGTCGAACAAGCGCGGCCGACTCTCGAAGGAATACACCAGGCGTTCGCGAAACAGGATCGACAGCGCCGCGGGTTCCGGCCATTGGTAGATGTTCGGCCCACAACTTCTGCACGTCGACGATCCTGGCGGTGGGCGCTCCGGTCCTGTTTCGACGATAATGCGCCGCCGGCCGGCGCAGGCACAGCTGCCACGTATTGCAGCAGACGGCAGAGGACGAGAACGTCGTCCACAACGCAACTCTCGACTCGAAGTCGTAGCTGCATCATATGGCCTGTTCACCAAGCGGGCTTTGGGGGCTAGCACGAAGTCGGGCACCCACTTTGGCACCTCCACTTGCGCGAGCAGTAGTCCGCTTTCCTTCGCAAATGCCATGTGGCAAGACGGATGGATGGCGGCGGACAGCGAACATAAAAGCATCTCTGCGAGAGCGTTGGGCATCGCATTATCAGCTGCTGCCCTCGTGCCGCATTTCACAACCCCAGCCTTTGCCCATGCTTCCGAGCGCGGCTATGTCATGCTCCTGCCGACCGGATATTATGTCGTGGGCGGGGCGGTGGCCGTAGCCGCGAGTTTTCTGGTTCTGGCTGTCCTGCCGCCCAGGCTGCTCGAACGCATTTCGGCATCCCGCCTGCCAATTGGTCAATTCGGCGACGCCGCGCGCATTTGGATCAGCACGCTCGCCTTCGCGGTTCTCGCCATACTCGTGGCGGCGGGAATTCTCGGCAGCCGAGATCCGCTGTCGAATCCACTTCCGCTAACGGTGTGGACGCTGGTCTGGGTCGGACTGACATTGCTTCAGGGCGTATTCGGCAATGTTTGGTCGTGGACAAACCCGTGGTACGGGCCGTGGCGCATTTTCTCCAGCGTCTTCCCGGCATTCCGCGATCGCACAATGCCACAAGGACTGGCTTACTGGCCGGCGTTGATTTTGTTTGCAAGCTTCGCCTGGTTCGAGCTGATCTATCGGGCGCCCGAAGATCCGGCGCGGCTTGCGTTCGCTCTCATGGCCTACTGGCTCTCGACCTTCGTCTGCATGATCATCTTCGGCTACGAAGGCTGGAGCCGGCGCGGCGAGTTTCTGTCCGCGTTCTTCCGCATGGTGTCACGCTTCGCCATCGTCGAAACGACGCCGGACCACCCAAGCGGGGGGCGCGCCCTCTCACTCTGCTGGCCTGGAGCGAAATTGTGGAGCGCGCAAGCCTTACCGGCGAGCGGTATGCTCTTTCTGTTGCTGACGTTGAGCTCGGTGTCCTTCGACGGTCTGTCGAAGACCTTCTCTTGGCTGGGCGCGAATGGTGTCAATCCGCTCGAATTTCCGGGGCGCTCGGCATTAGTCGGAATCAACGCGCCGGTCTTGTGCTGATGTTTATCGCACTTGTCGCCGTGTTCTTCGCCGCAGTGTTTGTCGGTGAGCGGTTGGCCGGGAGCATCTCTTTCGGAAAAGCGGTCGGGCTCCTTGTCTGGTCGATCGTCCCGATCGCGCTCGCCTATCATTTTTCCCACTATCTGACGGCCCTCCTGGTGAACGGCCAGAATGCGATCGTCGCTATTTCGGATCCGTTTGATCGGGGATGGAACCTATTCGGCACGGCGCACATGAATGTCGGGGCGGGAGTGATCATGGGCTCCGATGCAGCGTGGATCATCTGGAACTTTCAGGCGGCGGCGATCATCGGCGGCCATATACTTGCCGTTCTGGTCGCGCACGGGCTGGCGTTCCGTTTGCATCCGGCGCGCAGCCGCGCGGCGCTCAGCCAATTTCCGCTGACCGTTTTTATGGTCGGATATACGGTTTTCGGGCTGTGGCTGCTGTCCACGCCGACGGCCGTCTGACGGCCGCAAGCCACGTATCGGAGGCGTTGGTCGACAGACCTCACGGCGGTGTATCGCGACCTCAAGGACATGCGTCGAACAAAGCCGGTGGTTGGTGAATTGGCAACGCCGGCAGTGCAACTGACTGCTTCACAGTTCTTCGGCCTGATATCTAAGCCGACGGGACGCCCTCGGTGGCCAGACGCCGGAAGATCTGGTCGACTTGTTGCGGCGGCAATTTGGCGCCGCCGTCGAGCCACCAGATCAGCACCGACAGAAAGGCACCCACGACGAACTGGACGATCAGTTCGTTCGGCACGACATCGGGAAGCTTCCTGTCCTTGTTTGCGGCAAGCTCCGCGCGCACGAGATCGCATAGATCTCGCGGATGCTGCCGAGCACAAAAGTCCCACCGCGGCCCCCGGCCAGAGCTCGGTAGAGATCTATATGTTCACGCGCGTGCTCGAACATACCGAGCACGAACCCAAGCTGCGATCTTTCAGCTCGCCTGGCGCTGCAAGCGCATGCCGCTGGCGTTCGACCAGCATGGCGCGCAGATGATCGTCCAGGCCGCTGCGCTTGAGGTCGTCCTTGCTGGTGAAGTGCGCGTAAAAGGTCGATCGGCCGATGTTTGCCTCATTGCAGATGTCCTCGACGGTAATTGCTTCATATCCCTTTCTCAGGATCAAAGTGATCAGCGCATGGTGAAGAGTCGACCGGGTCCGGGCGACACGGCGGTCTATCGTCTTAAGCCAACGCTACAAGAAGCGGACTAATAACCGGCAAGAGGATCCTCCCGGCCCGCCTGAGTAACCAGGGCTGCCGACAGAGCGCTTTCCCACTCACTGCCGGCCCGGTACCGGAAGGAAGGAGCGCAAATCTCTGCTTCGCCACCAGAATGCGCAACGCATCAGGTCCCGCACGGTCAGCTAGATCTGACGTTTAATCATGCGGCCGAGACCCGTTTCGCGAATAGGTCGCCGGCGAACCTGCACGCCGCCTTGTGCATTGAGCTTACTTCTTGCGACACAGGCTCAGCCTCCGCACAAGCTTCCACGGAAAGGGGACACCGCGTCCTGAAGAAACAGCCGGAGGGCGGATTCGTCGGACTTGGGATTTCGCCCGTGATCAACGGAGGGTTGCGCCGACGCTCGGTGGCAGGATCAGCCTCCGGAATAGACGCGAGAAGGAGCTGGGTGTAGGGATGGCTCGGATTCCGGTAAACCTCTTCCGAGCTGCCGCTTTCTACCACCTTGCCGAGGTACATCACGTAGACCCGGGTCGCCGCCTGCCGGACAAGCGCGAGGTCATGCGCGATAAAGAGGCAGGACACGCCTAGCTTCTCTCTGAGGTCGAGGAATAGGTTCATGACCTGCGCGCGTATAGACAAGTCTAGCGCGCTGACCGGTTCGTCGCAGATTAAAACCCGCGGCTCTACGGCCAGCGAGCGCGCGATCGCGATGCGTTGCCTCTGGCCGCCTGAGAGTTCACGGGTGAATCTGTCCCGGGCCGTCGTCGCCAGACCCACCTGGTTGAGGAGTTCGGCGATCCTTCCCTCGCGTTCCGTTTGCGAACGCAAACCTGCAATGATGAGGGCTTCGTTTATGGCTTCGCCCACAGTTTGGCGATCATTCAGCGATGCATAGGGGTCCTGGAACACGTACTGAACGGCGCGACGCGCTTCCCGCAGACGGCGCCCGCTCAGGGAGCCGAGGTCGACGCCATCGAAAACGACGCGTCCGGACTGGGGTTTTTCCAAGCCCACGATCGAACGGCCAAGCGTGGACTTGCCGCAGCCGGACTCCCCCACCAAGCCGACAATCTCGCCGGGATTGAGGTGGATCGAGACGTCATTTACCGCTTTGATCGTTTGGCCACGTTTGGCGCTTGGAAAGCTGGTGACCAGATGCTCGACTTCGAGTACCGCGCTCATTATGCGCACTCCTTCGCCCGAATATTCAGAACGGGACAGGCGGCTGACACACCCGGAACTGCCGTCGGCAAGAACGGCGGACGTCGCTCGCCGCAGGCATCCACAGCGTATCCGCAGCGGGGCATGAAGGCGCACCCTGTGATCGGCGCGCCAAGGATGGGCGGAACCCCCGGCAATCCACGGAAACGCGATCCGATTGCGTCCTGTTTCCTCGGAATTGCGTCGATGAGGCCCATCGTATAGGGATGCTGCGGCTGGGAGAGTACACGCTCGGTCGGTCCGGTTTCGACGTGGCGCCCCGCGTACATCACCATTACGCGGTCGGCCGCGCCCGCCACGACACCCATGTCATGCGTGATCAAGATCATGGCCATGTCCATTCTGGACTGGATTTCCTTCAGCAGTCGGAGGATTTGCGCCTGGACCGTCACGTCGAGCGCGGTGGTCGGCTCGTCGGCTACGAGAAGTGTCGGCTCGGCGGCAATGGCGATTGCGATCATGACACGCTGTCGGAGACCGCCCGAAAGCTCATGGGGATACTGCTTGAGGCGTATTTCGGGGTCGGACATCCCGACCATCTTGATAAGTTCAAGCGCCCGGGTTTCCGCAGCTCTTGCGGTCATGCCGAGGTGAAGCTCGGCTACTTCTGCTATCTGCCGTCCGACCCGGCGGGCGGGATTGAGCGCGCTCATCGGGTCCTGGAAAATGAAGCCAATGGATTTTCCGCGCAGGCTGCGAAGCGTTTCATTGTCCGATCCGACGAGCTGGCGGCTGTCGAACAAAATGGAGCCCGATATATCCGCCTGGACGCCCACGGGCATCAGGCCGAGAGGCGCAAAGCAGGTGACCGTTTTGCCGCTACCGCTTTCTCCCACAATCGCGAGGGTCTCTCGACGGCTCAGTTCATAGGCTACTCCGTCGACTGGGCGGACCACGGTATGCGCCGTCAGCAGGTCTATGGTCAGATCTTTGACGCGGAGTATCGGTTCAGAACTCATGGCCGTGCCTCCTTGGCCCAGAATGCGGTTACCCGGCGACGGGCCGCGAGCATCCGGGAGGTCAGCGGCTTCGGAACTCTGTTGAGGGCGACCGCTTCACCGAGGATGTTGAATCCGATGACAGCTAAAGTCAGGGTCAGCCCCGGCAGGATGACCTGGCGCGGATCGGACTCGAGATATGGAAGCGCGTCGACCAACATCTGTCCCCATTCAGGCGTCGGCGGCTGGATCCCCAGCCCGAGGAAGCTCAACGTTGCGATTGCGAGCGCGACTGCTCCGGCGTCGGCCGTGGCATATACGAGCACCGCCCCGATCGTCGTGGGAAGAAGATGGACAAAGTAAATGCGAACGGGACTTGCGCCCAATACTCTTAGGGCCTCCATGTGGGGCTTGTTCATGGTGTTGACAACCACGGCCCGGCTAATGCGGGCGCTACCCGGCCACCAGGCGAGCGCGAGCGCGAGGATCATGTTCCAGTAGCTGACTCCGGCAATGCCGATCACCGCAAGTGAGACGATGAGGCTGGGGATTGCCTGGCCGACGTCAACGATGCGCATCAGCAGTTCGTCCGTCCAGCCCCGCCGGTATCCGGCAATCGTGCCGATGGCGATGCCGATGGCGTGCGCGCACACAAGGACGAGACAGACTCCGACCAGCGACGTCCGAGCCGCCACAATCAACCTGCTCAATGTATCGCGCCCGAGATGGTCGACTCCGAACGGATGGGCGAGCGTCGGGCCCTGGCCAGCGATCAGCAGGTCTTGCGCATTGGGATCATGTGGCGCGATGTAGGGTGCGAGCAGTCCCAACAGAACGAACGCGCCAATAGTAAATACCGCCGAGCGCGGGAAGGCGCCAATGGCCTTCAGGAGTGGTCTGACTGCCTGCATGTTCAGCTCCTTTGAAGTCTAAGGCGCGGATCGGTCAGCGTAATGCAGATGTCGACCACGACGTTCAGGATGATGAAGAACGTGATGAAGACCAGAAGGCAGGCCTGCACGACCATGAAGTCGCGGAATCTCACCCCGGTCAGGAAGAGGTCGCCGATGCCCTGCCAAGCGAACAGAGGTTCGACAACGACCGCGCCCACGACCATCGTCCCGATCTGCGTTCCCAAGGCGTTCAAGTACGTCGGCGCGATGTTCGGGATCGCGTCGCGAACCAGAATACTCGTCCTTGACAGTCCTTTGCTCATGGCCGTTAGGACATAAGGTTTGGCCATCGCCTCCTCGAAGCCAACTCGGACGACGCGGCTCAGAACTGCTGCGGGAAGAAATCCCAGAGTGAGCCATGGAAGCACCCAACTGACGGGTCCGGCAAACCCGAAGGTCGGAAAGACGTGCCACGTGACCGAAAAGGCGTAGACCAGCAGTGCTCCGACGAAGAAGGACGGAGTCGAAGCGCCCAGAAGAGCGCTCCCTCGGGTGACCACGTCTGGCGCCCTATGTGCCCAGAGCGCGCCTACGAAGCCGACGAACAGGCTCAGCAAGAAAGCCACGACCGCTCCGCCCGCAACGAGGGTGGCGGTCACGGCAAGGCGGCTCTTGAGGGACGCGCCGACCGCCTCGCCCGTTTTGTGGGAAATGCCGAAGTCGCCGTGGATCGCTCCGTTCAGCCAGAAGCCGTAGCGTTCGAGAAGCGGCTTGTTGAGCCCCAATTCCTCCTCGACCTTGGCAATATCGGCTTTGGTGGCCGTCGGCGTCCGCAGCTCGGCGATGAGTATCGCCACGTTGCCCGGAGCGGATACCACGAGCGCGAAGCATAGAACGGACGCCAGAAACAGCAACAAGACTGCGTTGCGGGCCCTTTTAGCGATGAAGGCGAACACGGCCGTATCCTACTCCGCCAGTGTGATATTCTCGTAGGGCATGTCGTACTCGGTCGCGGGGCTCTGGAAGCCCTTCACCCGAGCGGCATGCGCCCATATGCCCGGAACGAAGAGCAGCGGCGCGATGGCGTCGTTGTCGTGCAGCCAGTCATAGACCTTCTGTAGAGCTGCTTCCATCTCGCCTTCGGGCGCGGACATCGCGGCGAGCACCAACGGATCGAGGTGCTCGGGGTCGATGAAGAGCTTGCCGTCCACGCCGTTGTCATAGGTGGATAGGAACAGGCCCACCACAGTCCCGAAAGGTTCGTATGGCGCGCCGAACGTCTGGAAGAAAGCGAGATCGAACTTGCGCTCCGGAATGTCGCTGTGCCGCGACGCATGATCCACCGAGCGGATCGTGAGCGTGACGCCAATCTCCTGGAGCTCGGACTGGATCACTTCCGCGACGGATCGGGACCCCGGTACTTGCTCCTCGCTAACGACCAGTTCAATGGCAAGGTCCTTGCCGTCCTTCTGCCTGACAGGCCCCCCGACCCAGCCTGCCTCCTCGAGCAGCGACTTTGCGGTCTCGGTATCCCGCCTAGGCACATCGAAGCGCTTCCCCGAATACGGAACGGTTTCGGAGAACAGGTTGCCAGTGGAGGTCGCCAGACCGCGGTAAAGCACTTGCGAGATCGCAGCCCGGTCGATGCCGAGGTTGATCGCCTTGCGGACTTTCGGGTCCCTCAGCGCTTCGACGCGGGAAGTGTTGAAGGCCATAATCATTGTGGTGGTGCCGGGATCGATGACGACATCGATGCCCGCTCCCTTCAGCGTCTCTGCTTCCGTTGCGGTCAAAGGCGACACAAACGCTCCGCCGATCAGATCCACGTCGCCCGCGCGCAACGCTGCCATGCGGCCGCGCGAGTCCGGAAGGACTTTTACCTCAAGATATTTGAAAGAGGGCTTGTCACCCCAGTAGGCGTCGAAGCGCTCGAAGGCACTGCCCTCATTCCCGGCAGTCGCTTGATGCCACGGTCCCGTGCCGACGGGCGCCTTATAGCTACCGTCCCCAGAGACCGACTTGGGGCTGAGGAGCCTGACTGGCCGGACGTAAGCGAACTCCTGGAGCAGGCCGAGGACCGGTTCCTTGAACCGGACGTTGACGTGATCGTCGTCGACGATGTCCGTTCCGGCGTAAAGCCGGGACGAATTCATCCAGTTGTTCGCTTCGAGTCCGATCCACCTCTTCAGGTTCCATTCCACCGCCGCGGCGTCGAACGGAGTGCCGTCGTGGAAAGTCACGCCCTTGCGCAAGGTGAGCTTAAGCAGCCTGCCCCCGTCTTCGACCGACCATTCGGTCGCCAGCCCTGGCTCGATCTTACCGTCATGGCCGTATTTAACCAGCGGCTCGAAAACGAGGTCCTGAACGCCCCACAGGCCGGTGTATTTGTGAGGATTGATATCGCCGGCGGGCTTGGCGATCGCGATCCGAAGCGTGTCCTTAACCTCTGATGCCGCAACGATTGACGGCAGGATGGAGGATAGCGCCGAAACTCCCAGCAGTTTTGAGACGCCCGCCAGGAAGGAGCGCCTGTCTATTCGCATGAATTCATTGTTGTTGTTCATTGTCATTCCCCTTTTTGTGTTCACTCACAGCATTGATTGCCGGATGTTTTCTTTGCCGAACCGCTCGTCGTCGATCCGTGCTTGGATTTGGGCCAACATTTTCTCGAGATCGGCCATGAGATCGTCGTGCGATTCCAACCCCACGCTGAACCGCAGAAGGAGGTCCTGCCCACTCCAGGTCGTCGCGGAGCGGTTGCTCTTCACGGGCATGGGGGCAACGAGGCTGCGTGTCCCACCCCACGAGGCGCCGATGGCGAACGTCTCTAGCGTATTGAGCGCCTCCGGCACGTGCGGCAGTGCTTCGGGAACCAATTCCACGCTGAACACTCCGCTCGCGCCGAGGAAGTCGCGCTTCCAGAATTCGTGCCCGGGAGAAGACGGCAGGGCGGGGTAGAGCACACGCTCGACGGCTGGGTGGCCGCGGAACCAGTTGATCATCGCCGTCGCGCCGTCGTGCGCGTGTTTCATTCGCACGCCAAGAGTCTCCATGCCCCGCAACACCAAAGAGGCGTCGTCGGGGGAAACACCGATCCCGGCCCGCCCCATAGTCGCCTTGAGCGCGTTGAAAAGCTGCTCGGAAGCCACCGTGATCGATCCCATCAGCACGTCGGAATGGCCCGAGATATATTTGGTGAGCGCTTCGGTCACGATGTCGGCCCCATGTACGAGGGGCTTGAAGTTAAGAGGGGTCGCCCAGGTGTTGTCGAATCCGACGAGCGCGCCGTGCCGATGCGCGATCTCGGCAATCCGCGGCAGATCCTGGACTTCCATGGTCGTCGAACCGGGGGACTCGCACCACACCAGTTTCGTGTTCCCGTCGATCCGACGTTCGAGCCCCTCGGGCGAAGTGGGATCGTAGTACTCCGCTCGGACGCCAAACTTTGCCAGATCGGTGTTCACAAAATCACGGACCGGGGGATAGGCCGTGTCCGCCACCAGTACCTTGTCTCCGGCATTGAGGACGGCGAGCATTGCGATTGCGTTTGCGGCCTGGCCCGATGGCGCGAGAAGCGTCCGGTGACCCTGCTCGAGCTGAGTGATCTTTTGCTCCAGTGTACGCGTCGTCGGGGTGCCGTAGAGGCCGTAGGAATAGCCGTCAGGCCCTCGCTGGCCGCGAGTGGCGTAGGCTGCGGCATCCGCGAATACGATCGTCGAAGCCCGATGGACGGCTGCACCCAGAGCCTCGAAGCCGTCTGTTTTGACTTTGGGGGTCACAACGCATTGGGTGAGATCGTTCATGCTTGCTCCTCATGTGTTGGAGACAGTTACAGCATGACAAAACCTATTCCGTCCAATATCAAGATCGGGATGTGCTATTCTCTCAGGTTATAGGTGCGCCATGAATCTTCGCCAGATCGAGGTCTTCCACGCCGTGATGACGATTGGAACCGCCTCACGCGCCGCGGAGATACTACGCATCTCACAACCTGCGGTGAGCAAGGCCGTCCAAGAACTGGAGCGCGACATCGGTTTCGCGCTCTTCCACCGCATCAAAGGACGGATGTCGCCGACGGCAGAAGGCAACCTGTTTTTCAGGGAAGTGGAGACCTCATTCTCCGGCCTCATCCATTTGAAAGGGGCCGCGGCGCGGATTCGCGACTTCGGTTCGGGGGAAATCCGGATCGCAAGTCTCTCCGCATTAAGTACGAATGTAATGCCAAAGGCATTAAAGGCATTTCAACACCGTCACCCTGACGTTGCGATCACCTTTCAGGCAAGGCTATCCTCGGAAGTCAAAGAACTCGTCGCCTCCGGCCAGTTCGACGTCGGCCTGGCGGCGGACGAGATCGATCTTGCGGGCGTCGAAGCCCACCCATTCCGGAACTACCGGGTCGCGATCGCCATGCCCAAGGGCCATCCGCTAGAGGGGAGGGAAGTGATCCGTCCCGCCGATCTCCATGGGCAGGCCTTCATCGCGTTGGCTCCGGAGGACACTACGAGACGGGAAGCAGAGGCCATCTTCGCTGATCACGGCATCAAGCCCAAAGTGGTTCTAGAAACCCCCTATTCCACCACCATCTGCTCGATGGTCAATGCGGGGCTTGGATGCGGAATGGTCAATCCTTTAACTGCCCTTCCCTATCTCAACGGAAACCTCAGCCTCCGTCCATTTCTCCCGGGAATCTCCTTCCGAACCCTTCTGTTGTTGCCACCCAACCGACGTCCATCGAGAGTAGTTAGCGACTTTGTCGAGCAGCTGATGCGTATCGCATTGGAAATTGATGGGGCTGTCCAAACTTGACTTCACTTTCGTGAACGTCGGCTTCTGGGCCCCATGCCGTCACCCGCCAGGCCGCAATTAGGATAGCGCGCCTCGCTCAGCCGCAGCAGCGAAATTGGAACTGGGAGTTCGATGAGTGTGGGGAAGGCGGTAGCGCTCTCCCGCTACCATCACTGCAGCGCTAGGCGCTGTTCCTGGTTTACGATTTGGCAGGTTGAGAAGCTCCGCCAGCGCACCGCGAACTTTCAGCTCAACCTGTCCCCTACCCTCCGTCGGAATGATCTCGATCCCCGTGACCAGTGAGCGGATGATCCTCGCCGCCTCGTGCCGCTCACACTCGTCGGATTGCAACGCGTCCTGGAGCTCGGATACTTGCCGACGGTAAATCGTTACCGCAGCCGGATGAAACTCCACAATGCTTTCCGCGGCCGCCATCGCCTGAAGCTCTCGGGCTAGATTCTCCTTTTCGCGCTCGAGGTCCAGTAGCTTCGATTTCATGCTTGTCGTCGCGACACCGTCAGCGATAGCATCGACGATGTTAGCGATCTGCCTGTCGATGCCGGCATGCCGCCTTTCGACTTCCCTTTGCCGTTCGCGGTTCATGGCGTTCAGTCGCTTATGCTCAGCATGATATTCAGCAAGGAAGCCCGCAATGGCATCTGGCGCCAGCAAGCGCCGCTGGATGCCAGCAAGCACACGCTTCTCAAGCTCGCCAACACGGATCGTCCTGTTATTGGTACAAGTGCCTTTCTCACGGTGCGCGGTACAAGCAAGCTGGTCTCTGTTCTTCACCGTATAGGAAGCGCTACAGCAGCCGCACCGCACAAGCCCCGAGAACATGTACGTCGGCCGTCGGCGGTGATGGAGTTTCATGCCTCCATAAAGCTTCTTGCGGGCTTGCACCGCATCCCACAGCTCATCGTCGATGATACGCAGATGCGGCACTTCAACGACCTGCCAGGTTTCCGGCAGATTCGGCCGCGAGATGCGCCTCCCAGTCTCGGGATCCTTGCGCATTTGGAGACGATTGAAGACGAGCAGCCCGATATAGGCTTCGTTGTAGAGAAAGCCGCTTCTCCGCTTGAGATTGCCATTGATGGTCGAGGCGCCCCAGGCACCCCCAAAGGGTGATGGGATACCTTCCCTGTTGAGGCCTGCAGCTATCGTACGCGCCGATTGACCAGCCGCGAACGCCCGAAAAATCCGACGCACGACCTCGGCTTGAGGCCGCCGGCGTTGTAGCCGTTCAATATGCGGCCGCTTTGGCCCCGTCTGATCTTGGCAGCAAGATCGCGCAGGAACAACGCGTTCATCGTTCCTTTCAGGCCCACGTGCAGTTCGTCTACGGCGCCCTCAGAGAGAGTGACGATCTTGACACCGGCAAAGCGCAGCCGCTTGAAGAGGCCGGCTACGTGTTCCTGGTCGCGTGACAAGCGATCGAGTGCCTCGGTTAGAACGATCTCAAATTGCCCGCTTTGAGCATCGGCGAGAAGCCGCTGGATGTCTGGTCGACGGATGATGCTTGAGCCGGATATGGCAGCATCGGCATAGGTCCCAACGACAGTCCACCTCTCCCTGGCCGCGAGCTCTCGGCAAAGCCGCAGCTGATCCTCGATAGAGGCTTCACGCTGGTTGTCGGATGAGTAACGAGCATACAGCGCGACACGGGTCATGAACCGCTCCTCTTCCTCTCGTTGCTATTGTCCGCCGCCGTCCCCATCCTCCCCTTCTGACGGTGTTTTCTCAAGAGGATGAACATTGTTGTCGTTGGCCGCCTGCAATTCCTCGAAATGCTCCCGAGCAACCCGCCGGCCCAACAAACGGGCGATCGACAGGACGGCTCGTTCAGTCATGTCTCGTGCCGACATGTCAGCACTGTAATCATGGCTTGCGCTGTCGTTCCCAGGTTTGGCCTCGTCCACCATGGCATGCCCGCTATTCTGTGTAGATCAAGGGCATTGAGCGACGTGATGATCAGCAAGACAACTTCAGTTGCCGAGCTGTCGCCAAATTACCAAAAGCTCGGTCCTCTTGCAATATCGCACGCGATATCCAATATGTCTGTATGAGACTGCTTCTCGATACGGCGACCATGGTGGCGGCGATCCGAAGTGACGCTGGCGCCTCGCGCCAACTGTTGGTGGCAGCTTTGGAACGCCGGCTGACGCTCATCGCTTCGGTGACGTTGATGATCGAGTACCAGGCGGTCATGACAAGGCCCGAGCACCTTGAAGCTTCCGGCCTGTCCGCTGAGGATGTGAACGCGTTGCTAGATGCCGTGGCGGCCGTCGCCGAGCCGGTTCGCCTTCTCTTCCTCTGGCGACCCGCCGTGCGCGACCCAGACGACGACATGGTGCTGGAAGCTGCGGTAAACGGACGGGCGGATGCTATAGTGACGTTCAACCTACGCGATTTCGGCAAAGTGGCCGAGCGCTTCGGTATCTTGGTCCTGTCGCCGGGCGAGGCGCTGAGACGATTGGAGAGAAAGACATGAGGAGAAGCAATTTCGCACTGCGGCTTCAGCTCTCGCTTCTGGATGAGGCGCGCAAGGTGGCGGAGAGCGAAGGCGTGCCGCTCAACCAATTCATTAACGTGGCAGTCGCTGAAAAGCTTTCGGCGCTGCGCACGGAAAGTTACTTTCAGGAACGCGCCGCCCGTGCCGACCTTCCCAAGGCGCTGCATATCCTGAAACGGGCCGGCAAAGGGAAGGCGCCGATCAAGGGCGACGAATTGCCGGAGTAATGTACCCCGAGGGGCAGAGCGGTACCGCTCGTACCGGAGTTTGCCTGCGTCCAAAGCGGCCGCCGGGCCGAAGACTGCCGGTCAAGGCTGGCGCAGCACGCGCCACAGCGATGCGGCTCTGGCATTGACGGGCTGACTTCGGTCCGGCGTTCCCTCGACAAGCAGGCAGTTCCCTCGTCGAACATGATTTCCCTATCGGGAAAAGCCTGGACGAACTCTCTCCGACGCTGCTTCCGCCACGGCATTGGGCGAACCCACTTGAAGATGGGCGAATACCCGAAACCAGAATCGATACTCCTGTGTCCGCCCGTCGCAACGCGCCGACACGGCGCCCCAGGCGATTGCGGTTGCGGCTGTCTTTCCCCACAGGGCTGTCGCTGCCTCTGCAGCTTCAGGCCACGGTCCATTTGTGCACGGCGGCATCGCGGTTGAAGGCATCCAGCAGATCGGGATCGCTCACCGCCGGATGGTGAGATGCCGCAAGAGTGCTCTGTGCTGGCAATTCCTGGCGGTTGGAGGGTGACGTGAGGCAGACGCTTCGCGCAAGTTGAGGGGTCGCTTGCCGACAACTATTCCTGCTGGAATTGACAGGGCCAATCTTCAGGCCTCGTCAAGCCAGAAGGCAACTCGGTCCGGGCGTCTCCGCAAGCCATGTTGAGCTGCCACTGGGACAGACCCGCCGAATTGGAAAGGTCGACGCCCTCGATACGGGTCAGAAAGAAAAAGGCGCGGTCAAAGTCTATCGGCGCGGTAAACCTCGCTCCTCGGAAGTCCGCCCGTGCGAGATTGGCAAACGAGAAGCGGCTGCCGCTGATATCGGCGTCATGGAACTGCGCACGCCCCAGTTCTGCCTTTGTGAAATCAACATTGGTCAGATTGGCGTCCTGGAAATTCGAGCGCTGCATTTCCGCGCTCGCAAACACAGCGCCCTGCGCGTCCATACGGCTGAAGTCGGTCCTGTAGCCCTCGATTCTGTCGAACCGGGCGCCTTTGGCGGTCGAGTCGGCCAGGGAAGCACGCACAAGAGTTGCCTTCTCAAGATTTGCCGCACGGAGATTGGTGTTCCTGAGGTCGGTCGAAGTGAAATCAACACCGAACAGGTTCGCCCCGCTCAGGTCCTGTCCATCTAGGATGAGAAGCTTCTTGTCACACTCTTGCCAATTGACGCCAGGCGTCGCGGCTGCGTCGCAATTTTGAGCGGCAGCGGCGTTCTGCCAAGCAAACACAGTGCAAACCGCTAGAACCAAGCCGGATGCGCCGTAACCTCTGGTTCGCCTCAAAGTCATTGTTGCTGCACCTCTGCCACTCGCCGACACTCACCCTTACCACATCTGCTGACACACGAGCCACGGTGACCACCGCCGTCACAGTTAGCGCGTTTCTCATATCAAGCTTCGATGTTGATCAACCGATCACCCCGCGCGTAGGGCGCGATTTGCGAGCGCCTCCCCATATCATCGGCGGTCCAGCAGAGATTCATTTGTCACCGGCCAGGCGCATCATTCCGTAGGTATGCTTGACTAAGCCGAGGAGAGCGGTCGTTCAGGCTGGCGAAGTCGCGTGCCAAGATTGGCCTCCGCTCTGGACGTTTGTCTCGCTAATTGGGAGCCTGCTCGAGTGCAGACCGCCACCGCCGGCGTCCGCTGCCGACAAGCGTGAATCCGCTTGGTTCCGCACCGGTCGGTACTTCCCGACGGCGAGGTTGACCCGGCACGGGGTGCTAGTCGCGTATCCTGATTCCGCTGTCGCATAAATCCCACGACTTCGCTTAGCGAGGCCGAAGTTGATCTCTGCCATCTACCAGGTTGAAGCATCAACCCGCATATTTGTGTCGTAAGCTGACGTGCCGCGAATACCCCGTTTTCGGTAGGCGGGCTTTATGGCGGGCGCCCAACCTATTCTTGTATTTTTATTGATGTAAACAATGACTTATGGCGGTGAGGGAGGATTCGAACTCCGCGCTTGGAAGAGCGTCCTTCTCGTCTTCACCGTGCAGGCCGGCTACTCTGGGCGGCAGAGTGCCCTTCCGCGCTTCGTTTCCGATATCAGCGCCGGCAACTGACCAAGGCATAGCGGGCTCGTAACGATAAGGACGGTTCTCGCTATTTGAGGACCGCAACGGGTTGGCGAGTCTAGTCTGAGCGATCAAGCCCGCGCTCTGGACGAGGTCCCATCCTCACAGATTGTTCGCCCACCGGGCCAAACGTGACGCAACGGAACGGATGGTTCACCCGTAAGGTCTTGGGGAGATTGCGAAAGGAGACCAGCATATGACCTGCGAACGAGACGTCGGCACGTTCGAAGAGCCCGTGACCGTTTTGCTGTCCTCGGGCAAAGTCAGTGTTTCGAGCACCCGCGAAGCCGCCGAAATGCTGCTTTACCGCTGGCCCATTGGAGAAACCGGGCGCCGCATCCAGGCTCGCATGGCGTGCATGAAGGTGCTCGGCGGCGGCAGCGCACCGGAGATAGCGCGCGTGGCATTTCTCAGCGCCGCCAAGGAAGCGAAAATCCTGAACGCTTGACATCTCGTCAATGCGTGCCCCACCACTGTCCATCGTGCATCACTCTTGCAGCGGCCGTTACATTTGTGCAAACATCGTGCGTCGATCATGCGCAGACGCCGAATGCTTGCGCGAGAAGGCTGGAGCCGCGGATCTGCACTCGGCGTCGACCCGCGCGTTGCTGCCCTCTGTGTCGAGTTCGAAGTCGAGATCATTCCCAAGAGCCGATACCAAAGGAAGGCCAGACGCGCGCCGTCGGCTCCATCCGCCGGCTGATCGACAATCATGGCGCTGAGCATGCACGGTTGGTCCTGTGTGTCCTGGGTGAGGGCCGCGGCAATCACGCGCTCATCGAAGAAAGCAGCCTGACGGCCGTCTCTGACTTGCTGCTGGCCGGTCCGGACCTGGTGAAGCAGGGCATGGCCGCCGTGCTCGAGGTTTTCGACGCGATCCCGCTCGGCGCATACATGGCGATCGTCAATGAGCTGCGCGGCCGCGTTCATCAGGGGCATGCGCTAGCTGGGATCCTTACCGGCGCCTCCGGGAGAGCACAGCTAGAGCACGTCCTGTGATCGATGAATCGATTGTGATGTGACGGCTGCGTTTTGTGCTGATTCAACATCCACCTCGATGGAGGTGGACG
>NZ_JAMYNE010000042.1:0-33045 GCF_040318915.1 Mesorhizobium sp. M0991 | reverse complement strand
TCGTTGCGACGATCGAACCCGGCGAATGCAAAAACTACTTCGCAAACGCCGGATACGCTTCCGTCAAAACGTGAAAGACTCTAGGGAACGACTGAAACGCGGATCTCGTAGATGTCGACCGACTTGCCCTGCTTGTCGAAGTCGGAATTGATGGCGATGGTGCCGGCAGCGCCCGGACGCTTGTCGGGAAAGCGCACGTCGAACAGATATTCGTTGCGCTCGCGACCGACCGCATAGCGCTTGCGGCCGCAGTCGCCGAGTTCGCCGAAATTGCAGTCGACGGAAATCTGCGTCTCCTGGCCCTCCTCGGAGCGTGCGATGATGTCGAATGTGGCATGCTTGCCGGCGATCCTCTCCAGCACGCCTTGCCCGACGTCGAAGCTGATGGCCGAGCCGGATGCACCCGAGCGGATGCGCAGGAAGGAACCGCTTTCGTCCTGGATAACGTCGGCCTTGGCGTCCGACGGTGCATTGACCTGCGTCGGGTCACCCGGCGAAAACACGTTGATCCAGTCGCGCGCCTGGTCCTGCTCGCCCTGCTTCGGCGGCGAAGCGGTGTCGTCCGGCGTGAAATCATCGCCATCGACCGTTGGCGGGGCTTCCGGTGGCGACGTGTCGAGCTCGGTCGCCGATTTGAAGACGCCGGTCTGGTTGGCGAAATAAAGGCCGATGCCGGCGGCTGCGAGCAGCGTCACACCGAAGAAGATCGCGGTCAAAGGCAGGCGCCGCCGCCTCGCCCGCCGGTCGTCGCGGTCGGGCGTCACTTCCGCGTCGTCGATTTCGGCTTCGGTCGCAGCCGAGGCCCCCATGTCGATCACCGGCGCCTCGGGAACAGGCGCGTCGGGCATGATGTCGGGGACGACCGGCAGGACGCGCGACCGGGGCGCGTCGGATTCGGGCGGCTGCGCCGGACCATCAACGACGATGTCAGGCGACGGCGCGGGCTCGGCTTCAGCTTCGGCTTCAGCCGGAGGCTCCACCGCCGGTGCTGCCTCCAAACCGTCGGTCGGCGCGGCGACGTCGGGAACCGCCGGCAGGAATTCCGATTCGATTTCGGTGATCTTCGCCTGGACCGCCTTGCGGCGCTTGATGGCGACTTCCACGGTGACGTTTGGATTGGCCTGCAGGGCACGGTCGAGTGCCGCGAAAGCCGATCGATAGACCCGCTCGCGAAACGCCCGGTCGTCGGCATTGCCTTTCTCGAAGGCATTGCGGATCGCTTTTTCGATCGCGTCCAAGCGAATTCCCTCTGCAATTTCACTCACATTGTCATGATCGTTAGCCGCAGGCGACCAATCAATCAACAAGCGAGCGGCCGCATTCTGCCTTGCAGAGGGGTACAAAACCGATTTCGGCGGTTTTCGGTAAAGGAATCAACATTTTTCGCTGATTTTCCCGCCAAGCGGCGGGCGGCCTACCGGTGCGGCAGCGCGCGACGGCATGCCGGCTCCACGCAGCGGCTCCCTGCGCCGGGCCTTGGATGAACACGAATTGCCGTCTCGAATTCGCGGCTGCCATCTTGAATTCACGGCTGGTTGCGTTTATCACCCAGCCCATCTTGGAAGCTTGGCTTCCCGGGCCGCTTTAGCTCAGTTGGTAGAGCACATCATTCGTAATGATGGGGTCAGGTGTTCGAGTCACCTAAGCGGCACCACTATTTCCCAAGGCTTTGCGGGTTTTCTAGGGGTAGAGCGAAAAACGCCCTGCCAACATCCTGCCAACAAATCTCGGCGGCGCTTTTCGCCCCTTGCCTCATGTCACCACAGGCTCGCCTCCGTCTTCTTCAATCCAAACGCGTCATCATCAGGATGCGAGCGACCCAGCGCACGATCCCGTCCGTCGGGATCTGAAGGCAAATGAGCGCAAATGAAAACCAATTGAGACACAACTGAAACACATCTGCGCGCAGGCGAAATGCACATGAAACGCATTTGGGGGGATGGTCGAGCCTCGCCAGAAAACCCAAGGAGCGTCGCCGTGACACCAGACCAGATCAGATTTGTCCAGGACAGTTTTCGCGATGTCGTCCCGATACGCGTGGCCGCCGCCGCTTGTTCTACGACCGCCTGTTCGCGATCGACGCGGATCTTCGCGCGCTATTTCCGGTGCGACATGACCAAGCAAGGCACCAAGCTGATGGCGAGCCGGGGCTTCGTCGTGCACGGATTGGACCGCGCCGACACCATTCTCCCGACAGTGCGCGAGCTCGCCAAGCGTCACGTGACCTACGGCGTCGAGGAGATCGTCGGGCAGGCGCTCATCGAGACGCTGGCGGCCGGCCTCGGCACGGCTTTTACGCCGCCGGTCCGAGCGGCCTGGGAGGCGGCCGACGGGTTGCTCGCGAGTGTGATGATCGCGGCTGCCCGCGAGGATCAGCTCGCAGCGTGACCTGCCGAGGTGCAGCCGAAGGCAACAATCCAGCCGAATAATAAATCATAAACAGAGGAGAACACGATGTTAAGACATACAGCCCTTGCAGCGTTTTGCGTGGTGGCAAGTTCCGAATCTGCCGGCGAACTCACGGCCCTGAAGGGTGGGACCATCGATCTCGGCGGCTTTCACGGCGTCGTTTACTATACGGAGACGGATGACAGCTATCGGGTGGTCACCACGATGGCGGCGGGCGAAGAAAGTTCGCCTGTACGCTTTGTCACAACCCTCACCGAGGGCCAGGCGCTCGTGATCTCGGTCCCGGGCGAGTTGGCGGGTCCCGGCCAGGCACTCGAAATCTCGCGCGCCGAAGGCAAGCTCGTTGTCGCGAAGGTGGAGACCACCCAATAAAGGCTGAACATAGAATGATCGGTAATGGGTCGCGTATACGGGTCACGCAAGCGGCCTTTTTGAGGACACTAAAACCCCGGCCTCTCGCGCCGGGGTTTTCGCTTCAGGGAACAGACAAACAACCCTGCCGCCGTTCGGCTGGCAGACGGCTACAATCGCTTGCGCCTGCCAGCTCGGTGGCGGTCAGGCCACCTTTGCCAAGATCTTGGCCATATCTGCCGTGTCGAATGCCCTCAATGTCTGGGTTCTGACGTTGCCTAGCGATGCGATCGATAAGGCAAGTGCGGTGGCAGCGATATCGTCGTCGGCTTCGGCAATCGCCACGACATCATATTGACCAAGCGTCCACAAAAGCGTGTGAACCTTAATCCCGCTCTTGCTGGCCATCGCCTTGAAGGCGTCGGCACGCTTCTGCGTATCCTTGATGCTCTTGATACCTTGGTCTGTGAAATTCGACAGCAATACGAAGTAAGCCATTGGTTCCTCCCATGATGGGGAGTGTGCGGGCGCTCACGGCGCGTCCGCCGTCTCCCGGAACTATGATAGCACGAGCCGGGTGCGCGAACCACAGGCGGCAACCAATGCCCGAGTGGCCGCCGCACCAGTTTTTCACCGATCAGCTGGAGGAGGCGGGGTCGTTTACTGCAGCGACGCCACGGTCTTGAGCGCGCCGTCGAGCATGTCGCCCTTCTCGTCCTTCAGCGCGGCTTCGCGCAGGCGCCGGATCCAGTCGGCGGCGTCCGGACGGCCCTTGAGCAGGTCGAGCGCCGACAGCACCCGGTCGAATTTCGACTGCGCGCGGGCATGAGTGTCGCTGTAGCCCTTGATCAGCCGGCGGCAGTTGAGGATCTCGACGGCCAGCGCATAGTCTTCCCTGACATGGCCGAGCGCCAGCGCGTACCAGCGTTCGATATGCGCAGTCTCGACCTTGTGGCGCAGCAGCCGGCGGCGCCAGCGGCGCAGGCCGCCGATGAACCACAAAGCGGCAAAGCCGGCGAAGCTGTCGGTACGGATGTGGCGGCCGCGGTTGATGCGGCGGTCGAGGAAGGCGGCGAGCTTCGGCCGGTCCTCGATGTAGCTGCCGAGCCCGGCCGGCAGCGTGCCGCAGAATTCCTCAATGCGCGGATGGAAATATTCGGTCACCTGCAGGACCGAGCCCTCCTTGACGCCGACCTCGCGGCGTACGCGTCGGTCGCGGCTCGAGCGCGTCTTCAGGTCGGCGACGCGGATCATGTCGTCGTAGCACATCGCGTTGGCCAGATGCTTAGCGGCGGCGATCGACAGCGCGTAGTCATGGGCAGCACTGTCCAGGACGACCGCCCGGTCGAGCCTGTCGAGATACTCGCCGCCATAAGCGATGTCCTGGTAGTCGACGACTTTTTTCAGGCCGCGAAGCGCCATGTCGCGCGCGGGTGCAGGCAGCGTGGCAACGCGTGCCGCCAATTGTTGCCAGCCCTTCAACAGGCTTTCCGGACCGCTGACTTCTGTCGCCGCGCCCGAGCCGGTTTCAGCGGCCGCCGGCTGTTCAGTTTTGTCGCCCGAAGGCGCACTCGCGATGCCGCGCGCCCGATTATAGGCGGCGCCGAAGGCGGCGAGGCTGGCCTTCACACCGCGGCCGCCGGCACTGACCGCCTGCTCGTAGCTCTCGCGTGTGAACGGCAAGGCATCGGAGCCGGCCAGCGCGCCGAGCAGGCTGGCCGAGATCATCGAGCCGTTGTCGGCGGCGATCTTCTCCATGTCGAAGGCGATGAAGCGCTTGGCCGCGGCTTCCGCCGTGGCATGCACCTTGGAGGACGAGGCGCGACCGTCGCCAGGCTCGATCTTCTCCGAGACCGCGGCAATGCGGTGCGACGAGGCGATCAGCGTCGTGCGCTCGGGCGTGACGAAGCCGCGGATGATGGCGCGGCCGGCCTCCATCAGTTCGGCGGCGATCAATATATCGACATCGCCCTGCGACGGCGACAGCGCGAAGACCGGCAGGCGTCCGGTGTCGCGGCACATCTCGACGTAATAGATGGTGGCGCCGGTGCGCTGGGCGACGCCGGCGACCGAGGTCGATTGCGCGACGTAGCCGTTGCGCTCGGCAACGTCGGTGATCCAGTCGGCCAGCACGCCGCCGCCCTGGCCGCCGACCGCCAGCACGGCAAGCTTGATGACGCGCTCGTCGTCCGGCGCGCCGGCCTTGGAACGGGTTGATGGGACAGCGTCAAGCATCGGCGAATATCAGGCGCCGGCTTTCACGACGCCGCTGCAAGAGGCCGATCGTAGCGCGGCGAGCGGCTTCAAGGAAACGGTCCCAGCGGCTCGGATTGTGCACGACATCGGCGCGGTAGAAGGACGGGCAGAGCACCGCCGCGTCGGCGACCTCGCCGCAATTGCCGCAGCCGACGCAGCTCTGGTCGATATGCGCCACCGGATCGTCGCGTAACGGATCGTCCAGCGACTTCACCGACAGCGACGGGCAGCCGGAAAGCCGCATACAGGCATGGTCGCCGGTGCAGATATCCTCGTCGACACCGAATTTCGGCTTGACGATGCGCGTCCCGCCCTCGATGGCCTTGTCGACCAAGGGCTTTTCGCGGCGCTGCCGATTGAGCATGCATTCGGACGAGGCGACAATGACTTTCGGGCCCTTTTCGTCCGTCGTCAGCGCCTCGCGCAGCGTGGCTTGCATCTTGGTTACGTCGTAGGTGCGGTCGATGTGGCGCAGCCATTTGACGCCCATGCCCTTCACCGCCTCGGTGATCGGGTGCTTGGTCGACTTGGTCTTGTTGCCGGCGCGGGACGACAGGATGTCCTGCCCTCCCGTCGCGGCCGAATAGAAATTGTCGACGATGACTATGACGCCATCGTTCTTGTTGAACACCGCATTGCCGACCGAGGAGGTCAGGCCGTTGTGCCAGAAGCCGCCGTCGCCGACGAAGGAGATCGAGCGGCGCTTGGCATCGGGCGAATTGAACGCCGAAGCCGAGGCCGGCCCCAGCCCGTAGCCCATGGTGGTGGCGCCGAGCTCGAAAGGCGGCATGATCGAGAACAAATGACAGCCAATGTCGGAGGCGATGTGGTGCTTGCCCAACTCCTGCTCGACCAGCTTGGTGGCGGCGAAGATCGGCCGCTCCGGGCAGCCGACGCAGAAGCCGGGCGGACGGCCCGGGACGACGTTGATCAGGTCGGCGGTGTCGAGCCCGTCGCCGATCTTGTTCGGTGCGCGGACTTCGCTCGGCAGCAGATGCGGGATGGTGGCGCGCAGGAACGATCCGATGCCGTCGAGCATCACCTGGCCGGTGTATTCGCCGGCCATAGGCAGATGTTCCTTGCCGACGAGCTTGGTGCCGCGCCCGGCCTTGTGCAGCATCGCGGCAAAGGCCTGCTCGATGTAGTTGGGCTGGCCTTCCTCGACGACGAGCACGGCGTCCTTGCCTTCGCAGAAAGACAGGAATTCGTCATCGACCAGCGGGTATACGGCGTTGAGCACATAGAGCGGCACGTCGGTGTCGCCATAGGTGTCGGCGAGGCCGAGCCGCTGCAGCGCCCGGATGACCGAATTGTACATGCCGCCCTGCATGACGATGCCGACCGAGCCGTGCTCCGGGCCGAAAAACTCGTTGATCCTGTTGGTGCGGATGAAATCCACCGCCGCCGGCCAGCGTTTCTGCACCTTCTCCCTCTCGTGCAGGAAGGACGCGGGCGGCAGCACGATGCGGCCGGTGTCGCGGCGCGGCGCCTCGAGGGCATCGGCGACCGTCATCGCCGGGCGCTTGTTGTCCTTGGCGATGAAATGGCCATGGACGTGGCAGCAGCGGATGCGGACCTGCAACATGACCGGCGTGTTGGAAACTTCGGACAGCTCGAAGCCGTCCTCCACCGCCTTGACGATCGACGGCAGGTTCGGTCGCGGGTCGAGCAGCCAGACCTGGCTTTTCATGGCAAAGGCGTGGCTGCGCTCCTGCATGATCGAGGAGCCTTCGCCATAATCCTCGCCGACGATGATCAGTGCACCGCCGGTGACGCCGCCAGACGCCAGGTTGGCCAGCGCGTCGGAGGCGACATTGGTGCCGACCGTCGACTTGAAGGTCGCCGCACCGCGGATTGGATAATGCACCGACGCGGCCAGCATGGCGGTGGCGGTCGCTTCGGAGGCGCTCGCCTCGAAATGCACGCCGAGTTCGCCCAGGATATCCTGCGCGTCGGCCAGCACGTCCATCAAATGGCTGATCGGCGCGCCCTGATAGCCGCCGACATAGCCGACGCCGCATTGCAGCAGCGCCTTGGTGATGGCGAGAATGCCTTCGCCGGAAAACTCCTCGCCGGCGCCGAGCCTGAGCTTTTCGACTTCCTTGGCAAAAGACCGTTCGGCCATTTTGGGCTCCTTCCGTTGCCGCCCGTGTGGCGGCGCGTAAGATCGTCAGATGTCGTGCTTGCGAATGTTCTTCAGCATCTTCTGCAGCGTCGCGATCAGCGCCGCGTATTCGGCATCGTCGATGTCGTCGAACATAGTCTCGAAAGCGTCGTGCATGGCTGGCCAGGCGCGCGCGAATTCGGCGCGGCCATCGTCGGTCAGGAACACATGGCGGATCCGGCTGTCGGTGACCCCCTGCTCGCGCCGAACAAACCCTTGTCCCTCCAGCGTGTCGAGTGTCCTGCTCAAGGTCGACTGCTCGATGACAGTATAGACCGAGAGATCGTTGACGGTGGCGCCATCGGTGACCGACAATACGGCTAGCGTCCGCACCTGCGGAATGGTCAGGCCCTGCTTGCGGAAATTGTCGCGCAAGGTGGCGTTGTAGCGGCCCATGATGCGGTTCATCAGATAGGGCGCGAATTGCTGCAGGCCGATCTGGCCCAAAGTCGAGATGCGCTGGCGCTTTTCAACCTTCTGTTCCATCACAGACTCCCCGCCAGGAGAAAGCCGGAGCCGCCGCCCAGCCCGGCGCCGGGATGGGTCGAGGCGCCGATGTGGTAGAGTCCCTTGACTCCGGTGGCGTGATTGCGGCTCGTCTTGAACGGCCGCCACAGGAACGACTGGTCAATAGTCGAGGAGCCGCCATAGGGATCGCCGCCGACCAGATTGATGTTCATCGCTTCCAGGTCGGCCGGCGAATAGGCGCGACGTGCGATGACGCTGTCCTTGAATCCTTCGATATGGCTGGCGAGGATCGCTTCGGCACGGTCGGCATAGGCTTCGCGCAGCGCCTCGGTCCAGTGGCCATCCGCAGGCGTCTCGAGCTTGCCGGCCGCATCACCCTTGATATTGCGAGGCGCCTCGGGAAGTTGAAGCCACAGGATCGCCTTGCCGTCTGGACAGCGCGACGGGTCGAGCGCGTGCGGCTGGCCGACGCAGATGGTCGGCACCTCCGGCAGCATGCCGCGCACGGCCTGGTTGCAGGCCTCCGACACCCCGTCGAGCCCTGGCGTCAGATGCAGCAGTGCGACCTTGTCCAGGCCCTCGCCGCGCCATGCCGGCGGCTTGTCCAAGGCATAGTGGATCTGGAAATTGCCCTTGCCGTAGCGGTATTTTTGCGCTGCCTCGACGTCGGCTTTCGGAGCCGCGTCGCCGAGCAGCCGCTCGTAGAGCTGGGTCGGCGTGACCGAGCAGATAACGCTCTTCTTCGCGTTGATCGTTTCGCCCGAAGCCAGCCGCACACCGGTGGCGCGGCCTCCGCTCTGGACGATGGAGGCAACGTCCCCTTCGGTGCGGATCACACCGCCGCGCTCCTTGATCAGCGCTTCGAACGCGGACAGCAGGTTCTTGGCGCCGCCCTTGACAACCGGCGCGCCGGCGGCTTCGAGTGCAAAGGCGATAACCCTAGCGATCTGGCCCGAAAACGCATCTTCGGGCCCGAGGCCGGCATGCAGCACCCAGGGGGCCCAGAGCGCGCGCATGATTTCCGACTGGTAGGTGCTTTCCAGCCAACCGCGCGCCGGCACCAACGCGCTGCCGAGAAAGGCGGCAAGGCCACGCGGCCCGCGCCGCCACGCTTCGCCCGCCAGCAGCCTGGCCGTTGGGTAGGACCACAGGTTGCCACCGAGCAGCCCGAACAGCAGACCGGCGTTGCGCTCGATCTCGCCGACATCGCTGCCGTGCCGGTCGCCGTCACCCGCGGCGATTGCATTGATCGCCGCTACATTGGCGGTACGGTCGGTGCGCAGGGCGGCATGGCTGCCGTCCGGGCGCAGCACGCCGGTCGGCGTGGAGGTGTTGCAAAACTCCAGGCCGTGCCGCGCCAGATCCTTGCCCAGCGCCGCATAGGCCGGTGAGGTGATGAACAGGACGAAGGTCGTCGCCATCACGTCGTGGATGAAGCCGGGCGCTGTGATTTCTTCGGTGCGCATGCAGCCGCCGATGCGGTCGTTGCGCTCGAGCACCAGCACCTTCGCCCCCTTGCCGCCAAGCATCGCCGCGCAAACCAGCGCGTTGATGCCGCTGCCGACGATGATGTGATCGGGAGCGCTCATCGACGATTGCTCCCGGTGAGCGGAAGGTGGAATTCATTTGCGCGGGCTGGCGTTCCTGCGCGCCCCCCTCTGTCCTGCCGGACATCTCCCCCTCTAGGGGGGAGATTAGCGGCTTCGGCGCTCCGCTCATTCCTACGACGTTGAAGATTGGCGAAGGCAGTATCGACGGCCGATCTCCCCCCTAGAGGGGGAGATGTCCGGCAGGACAGAGGGGGGCGCCGTAGAGCGGCAGCCTTGCCAAGCTGCCACCCTCTACCCATCATCACGATATTGCCTGCGCACATGATCTTCTCCCGAAGACCGCAGCTACCCTATTGCCTTGGCACCAACGCCAACGCGCGGATCGGGCTGCCGGTACCGTGCTCGATCTTGAGCGGCGCCGCGATCAGGATCGCGCCCTTCGGCGGCAGCCGGTCGAGGTTGCAAAGGCTGGCGAGACCGTAGCGGTTGGCCTTGTGCATCAGGCTGTGCGCCGGGAATGGCGGCTCCATGCCGCCGGCCTTGCCGGCATCGGTGCCGATCGTCTCGCTGCCCCAGCCCTTGATGTCCTTGCCGATCAGATACTGGATGGCTTCCGCGGTCGGGCCGGGCGTGTGCGGACCGGTCTCATTGGCGTTGAGGAACTCGGCTTCCGAGCCGTTGCGCTTATACCAGTCGGTGCGCATCACCACCCACTCGCCCGCGTTGATAGCGCCATGTTCGGCTTCCCATGCCTCGATGTGATCGACGGTGAGCAGGAAATCGTGATCGGCTGCCGCTTGCTTCGAACAGTCGATGACGTTGACCGGACCGACGAAGTTCTGCGCCGGAATGGTGTCGGTAGCACCGTCCGGATAATCCTTGCCGGTGATCCAGTGGTTGGGCGCGTCGAAATGCGTGCCCGAATGCTCGCCGAGCTTGAGCCAGTTCCACGCCCACCACGGGCCATTCTTGTCATAGGCGGAGATGGCGTGGATCTCGATCTTCGGCGTGTCCACCGCGAGTTCCGGCGGCAGCTTGATCAGCGGCGTGTCCGGCCCGAGCGGCGCCGTCAGGTCGACCACCTGGATGGCGCCGGAAAGAAGCTGGCCGGCAACTTCGCCGAGGAGTTGTTGTGTGTCCATGGTCTCTGTTCCCTCTTTCTCGATGGTGCTGAAGGCTCTCGCGGCCCTTAATATCCTACTAGACGAAAACATATGCATCTGCAATTATCTTTAAGCATAAAGGAAATGGGACGGGGCGTGAGCGAGTTCGACGCCATATTTGTCGGGGCAGGCCACAACAGTCTGGCATGCGCCGCGCATCTGGCGCTCAAAGGTTGGAAAACTGCGGTTTTCGAACGCAACGCAACGATCGGCGGCGCCGTCCAGACGCGCGAATTCACGCTGCCGGGCTTCCGGCACGATTTCGGTGCGATGAATGTGAGCCTGTTCGCTGGTTCGGGCTTCCACAAGAAATATGCAAATGAATTGAAAACCCACGGGCTGGAATTCGTGCCGGCGGCCGACTGTTTTGCCAGCGCCTTCCCCGACGGTCGCTGGTTCGGCGTCAGCAGCGACCTGGAAAAGACCACTGGACGGATAGCCGCTTTTTCCGAGGCCGACGCACAGACATGGCGTGGTCTGGTTGCGGCATTCCCGACGCAAGCCGAGCATCTGTTCCGGCTGCTGGGCTCGCCGATGAGCGGCCGAGCACTCGCCGGCACCGCCTGGAACCTGTGGCGCAAGCAGGGTTTTGCTGGCGCGCTCGATACCGGGCGGTTGCTGCTTTCCTCACCCCGCGCGTGGCTCGAGGAGACTTTCCAGTCACCGCATGTCAGGGCGACGCTCGCCACCTGGGGCATGCATCTCGACTTTGCCCCCGATATCGCCGGCGGCGCGGTGTTCCCTTACCTCGAATCCATGGCCAACCAGTGCTTCGGCATGGTGCTCGGCAAGGGCGGCGCCGACACCATCATCCGCGCTTTGTCGGGCATGCTCACGGCCGCCGGCGGCAAGATCGTCACTGGGGCTGACGTCGCCGAAATCACGGTGTCCGCCGGCAAGGCGACCGGCGTGCGCCTTGCTTCAGGCGAGACCCACACCGCCACCAAGGCTGTTATCGCCGGTGTCGCGCCAAAGGCGCTGGCGGGCGAACTGTTGCCGAACGGTTCCGGCGACGCCGGTTTCGACACGGCCATGAAAAACTTTCGCCATGCGCCGGGGACGATGATGATCCATCTGGCGCTCGACGATCTGCCGGACTGGCGCGCCGGCGCCGAGCTTCGGCAGTTCGCCTATGTGCACCTTTCGTCGTCGCTCGACGCCATGTCGCGGACCTACCAGCAGGCGATGGCAGGCATGCTGCCGGATGAACCGGTGCTGGTCGTCGGTCAGCCGACGGCGGTGGACGCATCGCGCGCGCCCGACGGCAAGCACGTGCTTTGGGTGCAGGTGCGCATGCTGCCGGCCGAGATTGTGGGCGATGCGGCGGGCACTATCGCGGCGGCTCACTGGGACGAGGTCAAGGAGCACTACGCCGAGCGCGTCCTCGACATTATCGAGCGCTATGCGCCCGGCCTTCGCCGGAGGATCCTCGGCCGCGCCGTGTTCTCGCCCATCGACCTCGAAGGCGAGAACCCGAACCTTGTCGGCGGCGACCAGATCTGCGGCAGCCATCATCTGGCGCAGAATTTCCTGTTCCGGCCGGCGCGCGGTTACGCCGGCTGGAACACGCCGGTCAGCAATCTGCACGTGACCGGGGCGGCAACATGGCCCGGCGCCGGCACCGGGGCGGCGTCGGGCTTCATGCTCGCGCAACAACTTGGCGGGAGGTAAAGCCGTAATTTTCAACTAGGGTGAAGGAGGACAAGGCGCGGTTGCCCAAGGAGCCTGAGCCCACCGATTGACAACGACACCGCGCATAAAAGCAACAGGGGAACGACCATGACAATCAACAGACGAGAATTGCTCGGATATGGCGCGGCCGCACTTGGCGCCACGGCGCTCGGTCTGCCGCAACAGGCCAAGGCAGCCGGCGAACTGACCATCGCCTACAATGTCAACCTGCCGTCCTGGGACCCGACCACCGGGCCTTCGGCAGTCAACCCGACCATCCAGGGCCTATACCAATCGGTGTTCGACCAGTTCATCCCGCAGAAGCCGGATCTGTCCTTTGCGCCGGGCCTGCTCACCGAATGGGGCTGGAACGAAGATCGCAGCAAGATCATGATGACGGTGCGCGAGGGCGTCACCTGGCATGACGGCTCGCCATTCACGGCCGAAGACGTGGTCTGGTCGCTGCAGCGGGCGGGCGACGAGAAGACCGGCAACCCGATCCAGTTCGTCTGGAAGAACGTCAACAACTTCAAGATCGACGGGAACAAGATCACCGGCGACGTCGTGCAATTCGACCCGGTGTATTTCAAGTGGATGTCGTTCCTCACCGGCTACATCATGCCGAAGGCCTATTACGAGAAGGTCGGCGCCGAGGGTTTTGAGAAAGCCCCGATCGGTACCGGGCCCTATATGGTCGACAAATTCGAGCGCAACGCCTTCCTGCGGCTCAAGGCCAACCCTAACTACTGGGGCGGCAAGCCGGCCTTCGAAAACGTAACCATCAAGTTCGTCACCGATGCGGCGAGCCGCGTCGCCGAGATCGAGTCCGGTTCCTCGCAGGTGACGCTGGAAATCCCTTATGAGGAATATGACCGCCTGATCGCCAAGGACGGACTTGCCGGCTCATGCAAGAACGTTTCCGACATCGGCATGATCTTCTTCAACGACATCGACGTGATGCTGGACAAGAACGTGCGCCAGGCGGCGGTGATGGCGGTCGACAAGAAGCTGCTGGTCGATCGGTTGCTGCGCGGCTACGGCCAGCCGATCGGTACGCTGGAGACGCCGGAATACGCCGCCTACGATGCGTCGATCAAGGTCGAGCACAACCTGGAAAAGGCCAAGGAATTGCTGGCCGCATCCGGCTATTCGCCGGAAAAGCCAGTCAAGTTCACGATACAGACGACCAAGGGCTTCAAGCCCAAGGACTACGAGATGATCCAGGCGATCGTCGGCATGTGGCGCAAGGTCGGCATCGAGGCAACGATCGAGGTCTACGAGATCGCCAAGCACTATGAGTTGCGCGCCGCCGACAAGCTGGCGCCGGCGGCCTTCTACAATTGGGGCAACGCCATCGGTGATCCCACGACGTCGACCGGCTTCGCCATGTACGGCCCAAGTCCGCATTCGGTGTGGGACAGTCAGGATCTGATCGACATGATCAACCCGCTATGGGGCGAGAAGGACGAGGCCAAGCGCATTGCCGGCTGGAAGGCCGTCGACAAATACATCGCCGAACAGGCCTATGTGCTGCCGCTGATCCAGTATGCGCAACCGATCGTGCATGCCAAGGGCGTAAACGTCGTGCAGCATGTGTCCGGCGCGCTTCTGCCGGCGCTGATGAGCCCGGCCTGAGACAGTCTTTGGCTTGCCGCGCGCCGTCCGGAATGACGGCGCGCATTTTCCGCCACGGGCGACCATGCTGCTGCAAAGATTCCTGATCCGTCTTCTGACGATGGCGATCACGCTGTTCGGCGTGGCCGTCGTCGTCTTCATCGTCATCCGCGTCGCGCCGGGCGATCCGATCGCGATGATGCTGCCGCCCGGCGCCACCGATGCCGACATCGCGCGGCTACGCGCGCTTTACGGGCTCGACAAGACCATCGTCCAGCAGTTCTTCATCTGGCTGGCCGGTGTCGTCAGGGGTGATTTCGGCACTTCGATCTCACTGCGACAGGACGTGCTTGGGCTGGTCTTCACTCGCCTCCCGGCGACACTGGAACTCGCCATCGTCGCGCTTGTGATGGCGCTGGCGATCGGCGGCACGACGGCGATCCTCGGCGCGCGCGAGCGCGGCACCGCGGTCGAGGCCGGAATCGACATTGCCAGCGGTGCGGCGCTCTCGATTCCCGATTTCCTGTGGGGCCTGGTACTGATTCTTCTGTTCGGCGTGCTGGTGCCTATCTTCGACATTTCTGGCCGGGTGTCGCCGCAGCTCGACCTGCCCTTCGTCACGCAATTCTATCTGTTCGAAAGCATCGTACGGCTGCGCTTCGACCTGACCAGGGACCTGCTGGCACACATGCTGATGCCGGCGATTGCGCTGGCGCTGCCGCTGGCCGCGATCATCTCGCAGTTGCTGAAACAGTCGCTGAAAGAAGTGCTCGACCTCGACTATGTCGTGCTGGCGCGGGTAAAGGGCTTTTCGGAAACGCAGGTCATCCTGCGCGAGGCGCTAAAGAACGCGGCGCTGCCGACGCTGACGCTGGTCGGCGTGCAGTTCACCTTCCTGATCGGCGGCACGGTCATCGTCGAACGGCTGTTTTCCTATGAAGGCCTCGGCAATATGGCGATCGACGCCGTCATCAATCGCGACCTGCCGCTGATCCAGGGCATCGTGCTGGTGTTCGCGCTGCTGTTCGTGCTGATCAACCTTGCCGTCGACATGATGTACGCCCTGCTCAATCCGAGGCTGCGCCATGGATGAGGCCCGCATTTCAAGACATGGCTCGCGCGCCCGCCTATGGCTGGCCGGCGGCTGGCTGCTGATTGCGCTGCTGGCCGCAATTTTCGCGCCGCTGGTCGCACCGCAGGACCCGCTGGCGCAGGATTTGATGCTGGAGCGCCTGCCGCCGTTCTGGCTGACCGGTGCCGAGCCCGGCTACTGGCTCGGCACCGACAGCCTCGGCCGCGATCTCCTGTCACGGCTGATCTTCGGTGCCCGCATCGCCTTCATCGTCGCTTTCGCGGCAGCCCTTGCCGCCTGCCTGGTCGGCTCGACGCTCGGCCTGATCGCCGGCTATTTCGGCGGCTGGGCCGACCGCATCATCTCGCGCGTTGTCGATGTCTGGATGGCGTTTCCGCCGGTGCTGTTTGCCATCCTTTTGGTTGCCGTGCTTGGCACCGGCTTGAGCTCCGTCATCATTGCCATCGCCGTCATCGACTGGACGCGCTTCTGCCGGGTGATCCGCGCCGAGACCATGGGCCAATCGCGCATGGATTATGTCGAGAACGCCCGCATCGCCGGCTATGGCCGCATCGGCATCATGCTGCGCGAAGTGCTGCCCAATGTGGTGCCGTCGATCGTCGCGCTGCTGTCGCTGGAGATGGGCATTGCCGTCATCGTCGAGGCGATCCTGTCCTTCGTCAATCTGTCGATCTCGACCGACGACCCGACCTGGGGCGGCATCATCGCCGAGGGCCGCCTGTCGATCCATCAGGCCTGGTGGGTGCTGGTGTTCCCGCTGGTCACCCTGATCCTGACGGTGCTGTCGTTCAGCCAGTTCGGCGAAGGTCTCAGGGCACGTTTCGATCCGGTGCTGCGATGAACGCGCCTGCGAAATCCTGCCTCGACATACGCAGCCTTAGCGCGGTGCTGCCTAATGGCTTGCGCGTGCTGCGCTCGGTGTCGCTCGCCGTCGAGCCCGGAGAAGTCCGCGCGCTGGTCGGCGAGAGCGGCGCCGGCAAGACGATGATCGGCAAGGCCGTGCTCGGCGTGCTGCCGCCGAGCGTGCGCATCGTCGAAGGCGATATGCTGCTCGAGGGCGAGGACCTCGGCCGGCTCCAGCCCAGGGCACGGCGCACGCTGATCGGCGCGCGCACCGCGCTGATCCCGCAGGACCCGCTGACGGCGCTCAATCCGTCACGGCGCATCGGCCCGCAGATGACCGACCGCCTGGTGCGCATCCTCGGCTGGAGCGGCGAGAAGGCCGATGCACGCATCCGCCAATTGCTGGACGAGGTGCAGATCCGCGACCCCGAGCGTGTCCTCAAATGCTATCCGCACGAGCTGTCCGGCGGCATGCGCCAGCGCGTGCTGATCGCCGCGGCGTTCGCAGCCGAACCAAGGCTGATCGTCGCCGACGAGCCGACCACGGCGCTCGATGTGACCGTGCAGAAGCAGATCTTGCGGCTGATCGCGCAATTGCAGCGCGAGCATGGCACGGCGATCCTGTTCGTCACCCACGATCTCGGCGTCGTCGCCAAGATCAGCCAGAAAGTTTCCGTGCTCTATGCCGGCAAGGTGGTGGAGGAGGCCGAGACGGCAGCGCTCTTCGCTTCACCGCAGCATCCTTATACGCGGGCACTGATGGCGGCGACGCCGCGCTACACCGATCCATTCGCGTCGCTGAAGCCGGTCGACGATAAGGTACTGGCCGGACTGGCCGCGGAGATCGCCGCCTCCGACCAGGCCTGGAGGCCGCCGCATGGCTGAGCCGCTGTTTTCCGTGCGCGGGTTGAAGGTTGCATTGCCCGATATGACGCGCAAGCCGCTGATCGGCCGCGCGCCGCTGGCCGAGATCCTGAAAGGCCTCGATTTCGACCTGCCAAGGGGATCGGTGACCGGCATCGTCGGCGAATCCGGCTCCGGCAAATCGACGCTTGGCCGCGCGCTGGTGCGGCTTTTGGAGCCGAGCGCCGGCACCGTCACCTTCGACGGCCGCGACATCACGCATCTGCCTGAGGCGGAGCTCCGGCCGCTGCGCCGCAATCTGCAGATGATCTTCCAGGATCCGATGTCGTCGCTCAATCCGCGCCGCACCATCTTCAGCATCATCGCAGCCCCGCTCAAGCAGAACGGGTTTGGCGACAACCTCAGGGACCGTGTCGCGGAGGCGCTGCAGCGCGTCGGCCTGCCGCAGAGCTTTGCCAGCCGCTACCGCCACGAACTGTCGGGCGGCCAGCGCCAGCGCGTCGGCATTGCCCGGGCGCTGGCGCTGTCGCCGAAATTCGTGCTGGCCGACGAAATCGTCTCCGGCCTCGACGTGTCGACGCAGGCGCAGATCCTGACGCTGCTGGAAAAACTCGCCGCGGAAATGGGCCTGACCGTTGCCTTCATCAGCCATGATCTTTCTGTCATTCGGCGGCTGTGCCGGCAAGTGATCGTCATGCGCGAAGGCGCGATCGTCGAAGCCAGCGCTACGGATACTTTGTTCGAGAAGCCGCAGCAGGCTTACACGCGCGACCTCCTCGCCGCCATTCCGCTGCCCGAGATCGATGACGCTTGGTTGCTGCCCGCCGCAAAGGCGCCGGCATGAAACACAGTCCTATTCGCACGCCGAAGAGCGGGCCTCGGGCGTGCGTCGACAAGTCAGCTCACGAAACGGAGGAGAACTGGAATGAAATACGCAGTCAGAAATGCAATGCTTGCGGCCGCTCTGCTCGGCTCGATGGGAGCAGCCTCGGCTGATTCGATACCCGGCATGCGTGGCCACGACCACACCGGCGTCACCGTCCCCGACATGCAGCAGGCCGTCGGTTTCTTTACCGAGGTGGTCGGCTGCAAGAAGGCGATGTCGTTCGGCCCGTTCGCCGACGACAAGGGCACGTTCATGCAGGATCTGCTGGGCGTCGATCCCAAGGCGGTGATCGAGGAGATCACCCTGGTCCGCTGCGGACACGGGTCGAACATCGAGCTGTTCAAATACACAGCGCCGGACCAGAAGGACCTGACGCCGCGCAACAGCGACATAGGCGGCTTCCATATCGCCTTCTATGTCGACGACATCGCCGCCGCAAAAGCCTATCTTGACGGCAAGGGCGTCAAGACGCGAATGGGGCCGCTGCCGGTTACCGAAGGCCCGGCCGCCGGCCAGACCATCCTCTACTTCCAGGCGCCCTGGGGCTTGCAGTTGGAAGCGATCAGCTATCCCAATGGCATGGCCTATGAAAAAGATGCGGAGACGGTGCTGTGGAGCCCGAAGAACCCGGAAAAATAGCCCGGGACGTCCTTGGCCTGCGCAAGCCGACTGCCGGCGAGCTGGGTTTCTGAGGCAGATTGTTTCAATCCTGAAACTTCAAGCTTGAATTAATCCGCCTCAGGCGTAAACTCGACGGACAGAAGCGAAGAGGAGATCGCACGATGAAAGTTGCGGTTCTCGGCGGCGGACCAGCCGGGCTCTACTTTGCCATCTCGCTGAAGCTCCGGGATGCCGCGCATGACGTGACGGTGTTCGAGCGCAACCGTGCCGATGATACGTTCGGCTGGGGCGTCGTGCTGTCGGCCGAAACGCTGGAGAACCTGACCAAGAACGACCCGGTCAGCGCCACCTGGATCCGCAAGCATTTCGCCTATTGGGACGATATCGCCGTCATCCATGACGGCGTGCGCACGGTCTCGACCGGTCACGGCTTTTGCGGCATCGGCCGCAAGCGGCTGCTCACCCTGCTGCAGCGGCGGGCGCGCGAACTCGGCGTCAAGCTGGTGTTCGAGACCGATATCGCCGATCCCAAGCCATATATGGAGACGCACGACCTGGTCGTCGCCGCCGACGGGCTGAACTCGAAAGCGCGGGGCGCCTTCGTCGACGTGTTCAAGCCCGATATCGACATCCGTAAATGCAAGTTCGTCTGGCTCGGCACCCGTCAGAAATTCGACGACGCCTTCACCTTCATCTTCGAAAAGACCGAAAATGGCTGGGTGTGGGCGCATGCCTACCAGTTCGACAGAGATACCGCGACCTTCATCGTCGAATGCAGCGAGCAGACCTGGCAGCGCTTCGGCTTCGGCGCGATGTCGCAGCAGGAATCGATTGCCGTCTGCGAGCGCATCTTTGCCCGCCATCTCGGCGGCCACGCGCTGATGACCAACGCAAATCATATCCGCGGCTCGGCCTGGATCAATTTCCCGCGTGTCTTGTGCGAACGCTGGTCCTACAAGAACCTGGCACTGATGGGCGACGCGGCGGCGAGCGCGCATTTCTCGATCGGCTCCGGCACCAAGCTGGCGCTGGAAAGCGCGGTGGCGCTGGCCGACTATGTCGAGTCCGAGCCGGACCTCGAGGCAGCCTTCCGCAAATATGAGGACGCCCGCCGCACCGAAGTGCTGAAGCTGCAGTCGGCGGCGCGCAATTCGCTCGAATGGTTCGAGGAGGTCGAGCGCTATCTCGGCCTCGATCCGGTGCAGTTCAACTATTCGCTGCTGACGCGTTCGCAGCGCATCAGTCACGAGAATTTGCGGCTGCGCGATGCCGAGTGGCTGGCCGGCGCCGAGGAGTGGTTCCAGCGCCAGGCCGGCGCCGGGGGCAACAATCTGCGTCGCGCGCCGATGTTCGCGCCGTTCCGGCTGCGCGACATGGCACTGCAGAACCGCGTCGTCGTCTCGCCGATGGCACAATACAAAGCGGTCGACGGCTGTCCGACCGACTGGCATTTCGCCCATTACGCCGAACGGGCCAAGGGCGGCGCCGGCCTCCTCTACATCGAGATGACCTGCGTCAGTCCGGAGGGCCGCATCACGCCTGGCTGCCCCGGTTTTTATGCGCCCGAGCATGAGGTCGCCTGGAAGCGACTGGTGGAGTTCGTCCATGCCGAGACCGAGGCCAAGATCTGCGCCCAGATCGGCCATTCCGGTGCCAAGGGGTCGACCAGGGTCGGCTGGCAGGGAACCGACGTGCCACTGCCCTCAGGCAATTGGCCGGTCATGGCAGCGTCTTCCGTGCCGTGGTCGCCGGAGAACCAGGTGCCGAAGGCGATGGACCGCGCCGACATGGATATGGTGCGCGACCAGTTTGTCGCCTCGGCCGAGATGGCGGCGCGCTGCGGCTTCGACATGCTCGAAATCCACGCCGCGCACGGCTATCTCCTGTCCTCCTTCATCACGCCCCTGACCAACCGGCGCACCGACACCTATGGCGGCTCGCTGGAAAACCGCATGCGCTATCCCTTGGAAATCTTTCATGCGGTGCGCGCCGCGTGGCCGGCCGAGAAGCCGATCTCGATGCGCATCTCCGCCAATGACTGGCTGGGCATCGAAGGCGTGACGCCGGCCGATGCCGTAGAGATCGCGCGGCTGCTGCATGAGGCCGGCGTAGACATCTGCGACGTATCGGCCGGCCAGACTTCGGCCGTGGCAAGACCGGTCTATGGCCGCATGTTCCAGACGCCGTTTTCCGATCGCATCCGCAACGAGGTCGGCATGGCGACGATGGCGGTCGGCAATATCTATGAGCCGGACCACGTCAACTCGATCCTGATGGCGGGCCGCGCCGATCTCGTCGCACTGGCTAGGCCGCATCTTGCCGATCCCTATTGGACGCTGCACGCGGCCGTCACGCTTGGCGATCGCGGCGCCAAATGGCCGGATCCCTATCTGCCCGGCCGCGACCAGCTCTTCCGGCTGGCCGAGCGCGAAGCGGCAGCGGGGTTGAAAGTATGAGTGCCGCGGCGACGATTTCGGGGCGGCATGCGCTGGTCACCGGCGGCGGCTCCGGCGTCGGCCGCGCGATCGCGCTGGTGCTGGCCGGGGCCGGCGTCGACGTGACCATCTGCGGCCGGCGCGAAGCGGCGCTTGCCGAGGTCGCCGCTGAGAACAAGCGTATCTTCGCCATTGCCGCCGACGTCACCGACGAGGCATCGATGGCGTCGCTCTACGAGGCGGCGGAAGCGGCACGCGGAGCGTTTGACATCGTCGTTGCCAATGCCGGTATGTCCGGCAGTGCCCCGGCGCAGCGGACCTCGCTGGCAGACTGGCAGCGCACGCTCGACGTCAACTTGACCGGTGCGTTCCTGACGGTGAAGCCGGCGTTGGCCGGCATGGCGGTGCGCAAGACTGGCCGTCTCATCTTCGTCGCTTCCACCGCCGGACTGAAAGGCTATCCCTATGTCGCAGCTTACGTTGCCGCCAAGCATGGCGTCGTCGGCCTGATGCGGGCACTCGCCGTCGAGACCGCCAAGTCCGGCATAACAGTGAATGCGGTGTGCCCAGGGTTTGTCGAAACCGAGATGCTGGAGAGCGCCGTCCAGCGCATCGTCGAAACGACCGGCCGCTCGTCCGAGCAGGCACGGACAAGCCTTGCCGCGACCAACCCGCAAGGCCGCTTCATCCAGCCGGAAGAAATTGCGGCCGCCGTACTTTATCTGTGTGGCGACGACGCCCGGTCGATTACCGGGCAGACGATTTCGATCTCCGGAGGTGAGACATGGTAGCCGGTCCCCTGCCCGCCCCGTCCGGACCCGGCAAGGACCGCCTGCGGCTGTGGATACGCCTGCTGCGCGCCTCGCGCACCATCGAGGCCGAGCTGCGCGAGCGGTTGCGGCAAGAGTTCAACACGACGCTGCCACGCTTCGACGTGATGGCTGCGCTCTACAGGGCGCCGGAAGGCATGCTGATGAGCGACCTGTCGCGCTTCCTGCTGGTGTCCAACGGCAATGTCACCGGCATCATCGACCGGCTGGTCTCGGAAGGGTTGGTGATGCGGGCCCGACGCAATGGCGACCGCCGCACTTCGATGGTGCGGCTGACCGAAGAAGGGTCGAAGACTTTCGCCGTGATCGCCGCCGCGCATGAAAAATGGGTCGGCGAGTTGCTGGGCAATGTGAGCGAGGACGAGGCGCGCCGGTTGACCGGCATGCTGACCTCCTTCCGCAGCAATTGGGAGGGACGGGAATGACGAAGATGGCGGGCCGCAAGCCGAAGCATTTCCTCTGGCAGGTCGAAGGCAAGATCGCAAAAATCCGGCTCGATCGGCCCGAACGCAAGAACCCGTTGACCTTCGACAGCTATGCCGAATTGCGCGACACTTTTCGCGATCTCGTCTATGCCGACGATGTCGATGCGGTGGTGTTCCTTCCCAATGGCGGCAATTTCTGCTCGGGCGGCGATGTCCACGAAATCATCGGCCCACTGGTCAAGATGGACATGAAGGCGCTGCTCGCCTTCACCCGCATGACCGGCGATTTCGTCAAGGCGATGCTGAATTGCGGCAAGCCGATTATCGCGGCGGTCGACGGCGTGGCGGTCGGCGCCGGCGCCATCATCGCCATGGCCTCCGATATCCGTATCGCCACGCCCCAGGCCAAGACAGCATTCCTTTTTACCCGCGTCGGCCTTGCCGGCTGCGACATGGGCGCCTGCGCGATCCTGCCGCGCATCATTGGCCAGGGCCGCGCCGCCGAGCTGCTCTATACTGGTCGCACGATGAGCGCCGAGGAAGGCGAGCGCTGGGGCTTCTACAACCGGCTGGTCGATGCCGCAACGCTCGAGGCCGACGCGCTCGACATGGCCGCGCGCATCGTTTCCGGCCCGACCTTCGCCCATGGCATGACCAAGACGCAGCTGAACCAGGAATGGTCGATGGGGCTTGACCAGGCGATCGAAGCGGAAGCGCAGGCCCAGGCGATGTGCATGCAGACCCGCGATTTCGAGCGGGCGTACACGGCTTTCGTCGCCAAGGAAAAACCGGTGTTCGAGGGGGATTGAGGATGATCGCTTCCATGGGCACGCTGGCGGGACAGAACCCCCCTCTGGCCTGCCGGCCATCTCCCCCTCAAGGGGGGAGATTGGATGTCAGGCCCGCTTTCGCCAATCTCCAACATCGCAGGGAGAGCCGTGGCAGCGAAGCCGCCAATCTCCCCCCTAGAGGGGGAGATGTCCGGCAGGACAGAGGGGGGCGCCGTGGAGCACAAGCCCTGAAGGATAGCGGAGGCAGACACAATGCCTGACCGTTCCTTCCTCTCCTGGCCGTTCTTCGAGAATCGCCACCGCGAGCTGGCGGAGCGGCTGGAGGCATGGTGCAACAAGAACCTGCCGGTTGCGCATGACGATGTCGACGCAGCCTGTCGCGAGCTGGTGGCCAAGCTCGGCAAGGACGGCTGGCTGAAGCCGACGGCGCTCGATACCGACAACCCCTCACCGCTCGACGTGCGTACGCTCTGCCTCACACGCGAGACGCTGGCCCGGCATGACGGGCTGGCCGATTTCGCCTTCGCCATGCAAGGGCTCGGCACTGGTGCGCTCAGCCTGTTCGGCTCGCCCGACCAGCAGAGCTGGCTGGCGAAGACACGGGCTGGCAAGGCGATTTCGGCTTTCGCGCTGTCGGAGCCGCGTTCTGGCTCGGACGTTGCCAATATGGAAATGACGGCCACGCGTGACCGCGACAGCTATCTCTTGTCCGGCGAAAAGACCTGGATCTCCAACGGCGGTATCGCTGACTTTTATGTTGTCTTTGCCCGCACCGGCGAGGCGCCCGGCGCCAAGGGGCTTTCCGCCTTTGTCGTGCCTTCCGAAACCGAGGGGCTGATTGTCGCCGGGCGGCTGGAAGTGATCGCGCCGCACCCGCTCGCCCGGCTATCCTTTGACAACGCACGCGTTCCAGCCTCGGCGCTGGTCGGCAAACCCGGTGACGGTTTTCGCATCGCCATGTCCGTGCTCGATGTGTTCCGTTCGACTGTCGGCGCAGCAGCGCTCGGCTTTGCCCGGCGCGCGCTGGACGAAAGCATCAAAAGAGTGGCCGAGCGCAGGCTGTTCGGTGCACCGATGGCCGAGCTGCAGATGGTGCAGGGCCACATCGCCGACATGGCGCTGGATGTCGATGCCGCCGCGCTGCTGGTCTATCGTGCCGCCTGGACCAAGGACATGGGCGCGGCTCGGGTTACCCGCGAAGCCGCCATGGCCAAGCTGTTCGCTACCGACAAAGCGCAAGAGGTGATCGACAAGGCTGTGCAGCTGCATGGCGGCGACGGCGTCCGCAGGGGCCATATCGTCGAAAGCCTGTATCGCGAGATCCGGGCACTGCGCATCTACGAGGGAGCGTCCGACGTGCAGAAGGTGGTGATTGCGCGGCAAGTATTGGGAGCGGCCTGAGACCGGAGTTGTGTGGAAGAATTGATTGTCTTCGAGTTTTGAGCGACCGGATTTGAGCATTGGGAGGCTTTGATATGCACACCATCCTGCAGCCGGAAGGCTGGGCGAAACCCGTCGGCTACGCCAATGGCGTCGCCGCGCGTGGGCAGCTTGTCTTCGTCGGCGGGCAGGTCGGCTGGAACGGGCAGGGCCGCTTCGAGACCGACGATCTTGTCGGCCAGGTGCGGCAGACGCTGGCCAATATCGTCGCCGTGCTCGCCGAGGCCGGCGCCACGCCTGAGCATATCACCTCGATGACCTGGTACTTTACCGACAAGGCGGAATATTTGGCCAATCTCAGGGGGATCGGCGAGGTCTATCGCGAGGTGATCGGCCGGCATTTTCCGGCGATGGCCGCCATGCAGGTGATGGCGCTGGTCGAGGATCGCGCCAAGGTTGAGATCCAGGCCACGGCGGTTATTCCGGAGTGACGGCATCACGCGGCAATTTTTTAAGCTTAAAACTTTCGCCTTGAAAAGCGCCGTACTTTGGATAGCATCCGATGTCTTACGACTGCCGTGCCGGGAGGGCTTTCCGGCAGTCCCGTCACTTGGCGCATCAAAACCGTGCGGGGCCAAACCCGTCCGATCACAACCAGAGGGAACGAAAATGAACTTCACCCGTCGCAACCTGCTTCTTGTTGCTGCCGCCATCGGCATCGCCGGCGGCCCGGCCTATGCCGAAGGCACGCTGAATGTCGGCGCCTATCCGACCAATCCGCCTTTTGAATACAAGAACGAGAGCGGCACGTTCGAGGGTTTCGAAGTCGACATCATCAACGAAGCGGCAAAGCGTATCGGCATGACCACTGATATCGCCGACCTCGGTTTCCAGGCGTTGTTCGCCGCCACCACCTCGAAGCGTATCGACGTCGCCATCTCGTCGATCACCATCACGCCGGAGCGGCTGAAGTCGCAGTCGTTCACGCAGTCCTACTATGATTCCGACATGGGCATCGCCGCGAAGGCCGACAGTCCAATCAAGGCCGAGGCCGACCTTAAGGGCAAGATCGTCGGCGTGCTGTCCGGCTCGACCGGCGAAGCCTGGGTCAAGGCCCACCAGGAGGCGGACGGGTTCAGTGACGTCAAGGGCTACGACACCCAGCAGAATTTGCTGCTCGATCTCAGCTCCGGCCGCGTCGATGCGGCGGTGAGCGATATTCCGGGCCTGGAATATTCCTTCACCAGGATGAAGGATCTCGCCGTAAAAGAGCGCATCAAGACCGGCGAGCAGTACGGCCTGATGATGACCAAGGACCACCCGCTGCTCGGCAAGCTGAACGACGCGCTGACCGCGATGAAGAAGGACGGCACGCTGGCCGCGATCCACAAGAAGTGGTTCGGCAGCGACGCACCGGCCGATTCCTCGACCGTCAAGGAAATGCCTATGCCGAAGGCCTGAACGGCAGTTCGCGCTTAAATGTCGTGCCGGCTTTCGTGCCGGCACGATTTCGGATTTCGGGCTCGGGCTCGAGCGTCGCGGGACGCCAAACGTTTCGGAAATGCTGCGATGTCGCTGCTGGACACCTTCTTCAACGCCGACGTCATGGTCTCCAGCCTGCCGGCGTTGCTGCGCGGTTTCCTGAACACGCTGCTGCTCGGAATCATGAGCATCGGCATCGGTATTCCCGTCGGCCTCGCGATCAGCCTGGTGCGGCTCTATGCGCCAAAGCCGCTTCGGCTGCTGGCTGTCGGCTACATCGACATTTTCCGGGCGATGCCGGTGCTGGTCGTGCTGATCCTGATCTACTATGCGCTGCCGTTCCTCGGCATTCGCCTGTCATCGTGGACGTCCGCGGTGATGGCCTTCGCCATCATCATGGCGGCCTATTCGGCCGAGGTGTTCCGCTCCGGCATAGAAAGCATTCCGCGCGGCCAGTTCGAGGCGGCGCAGGCGCTCGGCCTGCCGTTCTTGCTGACCTTGCGCAAGGTAGTGCTGCCGCAGGCGATCCGCGTCGTCATTCCACCGATGACCAGCAACTGCGTTTCGATGTTCAAGGACACCTCGCTCGCCTCCACCGTGGCGCTGCCGGAACTGCTGAAGGAAGCGACCAACGCGCAATCACTCTATGCCAACCCCTCACCGCTGATCGGCGCGGCGCTGGTCTATCTCATCTTTCTCTGGCCGATGGTCCGTCTCGTCAGCCTCCTGGAACGCCGCTTCCAGACCGAAAAGACCCGCTGAGGGCGCGAACGATTTCCATCGGCCAATTCTCCGAACATCAACTTCCGTTAGGCACTTCGCAGGAGACGACCTTGAACCAGCATCAGATTTCGAAAACGGGCGATGCCGCAGCTTTCCCAGTCGAGACGATCCGCGCCATGTTTCCCGCCTTGCAGCAAGCCGGAGACTTCGTCTTCATGGACAACGCCGCCGGCGCGCAGATCCCGCAAAGCGTGCTCGATGCGGTCACCAACCATTTGGTCGCGCATAATGTGCAGCGCGGCGGCCGCTATGGCCGCAGCGTCACCGTCGATCAAGCCGTCGCCGGCGCGCGCGAAAGCGTGGCCTTGCTGATCAACGCTACCAACCCGGCGGAGATCTGCTTCGGCATGAACGCCACTTCGTTCATCCGCCTGGTCAGCCTCGGCATCGGCCAGATGCTTTCTGAGCGCCCAAACGGGGAGCGTGACGAGATCGTCATCACCGACATGGATCACGACGCCAATATCGCGACGTGGCTGGCGCTGGCGCCCGCCGGCGCCAAGTTCAAATGGTGGCGGATGCGTGAGGACGGCAATCTGCATGTCGACGATTTGCGCCCGCTGGTCTCCGAGCGCACCCGGCTCGTGGCCTGCACGGTGACGGCGCATTCGATCGGCTCGATTGTCGACGTTGCTTCCGTGGCTGGGATTGCGCATGCGGCAGGCGCTGAAGTGTTCCTCGACTGCGTGCATTACGGGCCGCACGGGCTGATCGATGTGCAGGCTTGGGACTGCGACTATCTGGTCTGCTCCGGCTACAAGAATTTCTCGCCGCATATGGGCTTCCTGTGGGGCCGCTTCGAAACTCTGAAGCGCCTGCCGACCTTCCGCGAAGATTTCATCCCCGACGAGCCGCCTTACAAGATCGAGGCCGGTACCTTCATTTACGAGAACGTCTCCGGCATGGATGCCGCGGTGCGCTACCTCGAATCGATCGGCCGCAATTTTGCTCCAGCCAATAACCGGTCGCGCCGCGACAACATCGTCGCCGGCATGAATGCCATCCGCGACTACGAGCAGGTGCTGGCGCGCGAAATGCTGGCGGTGCTCAAAGATTGCGGCGCGACGATCTACGGCGTGGCCGAAGAGGCACGCCTCAGCGAGCGCGTGCCGACCTTCTGCTTCAACATCGGCACGCTGTCGCCGCAGAGGATCGTCGAGGAGATGGCCGAGATGCAGATCGGCATTCGCGACGGCCACATGTATGCGCCGCGCCTGATGAAGCGGCTCAACCTCAGCATGGACAGCGGCGCCGTGCGCGCCTCGCTGGTGCATTACAATACGATCGAGGAAGTCCAGCGCTTCGGCGAGGCGCTGCGCACCATCATTGCCAGGCTGTCCTGATCGGGCTGACCGGCGGCGCCGGCGCGATCCTCGTGAAGCGCGAAGGCGGTCGCACCCGGGTTCTCCAAGCCGGGACGCAATTGCATGCTTGGGATCAAGTAATCGCCGCCATTCTGCTGCCGATAAGGAATGGGCTGGATTGTCTCGAGCGTCCGCATCCTTTCGCGCAGTCGCTCCGCGACAGGCTCGAAATCGGCCTCCCCAAAACGGTCCACCCTGTAGACCACGAACGGCGGAAGCACGTCGTAGCCCGGATAGTATAGAATTCCGTGATTGATCGGGAACAGCAGGTCGTCGATCGGGCCGTTGACGCCGCGAGCGGAATAATGCTCCTCCCAGCCGCCGGTGGTCACGATCAGCATCGCGCGCTTGCCGGCGAGCGTTCCCTCACCAAAGCGGTCGCCCCACCGCTTATCGCTGTGCTCGCCGACGCCATAGGCGAAGCCGTAGGCGTACACCCGATCGACCCAGCCCTTGAGGATCGCCGGCATGGCGTACCACCACAGCGGGAATTGGAGGATCAGGGTATCGGCCCATAGCAGTTTGTCGATCTCCGCTTTGACGTCATCGGTCAGAGTGCCGCTCGCAAAAGCTTTTTTGGAGGCGCCGGCCGGAATGAAGCGTGCTTCGGGCGGCCACGACGGAAAGTCGGCACGGTCTACCTCGGATTTCCAACCATCGGCATAGAGGTCAGACACCCGCACCTCGTGGCCCTGGGCCTCGAGTTCCCTAATGGCGACGTCACGCAAGGCGCCGTTGAGCGAACGCGGTTCAGGATGCGCAAAAACAAGCAGGACTTTCATGGGTCTACTCCGAAGAAGGACGATAGACACCAAAGGTAGCCAGCCGTGGGCTAATCCACTATATGTAGTGAATGTATAAGATAATGCCGAATAATGGATAGATCGGACGTCACCCTCGAACGCATGCGCACCTTCGTTCGCGTTGCCGAGCGCGGCAGCCTCTCGGCGGTGGCGCGCGAACTCGGAGTTGGGCAGTCGACGGTCACACGGCATTTGCGAGAACTCGAGGAGGCCGTCGGCGTGCCCTTGCTCAGCAGGACCACCCGGCGCGTCACGATGACCGATGAAGGCAGCCGTTACTATGCCGACAGCGTCCAGATCCTGCGCCTCGTTGAGCAGGCCGGCGACGAGGCGCGGGGCACGCGCGGCGCGTCGGCCGGCACGATCCGGATATCCTGCACGGCGGCGCTCGGGGTCTTGCATGTCAGCCGGCTGATCTTCGGCTTTCAGGACCGCCATGCCCATATCGGGATCGATCTCAGCCTCACAGACGAGCGCATAGATCTTGTGCGGGAGGGCGTCGACATCGCGCTTCGCCTCGGTCCGCTCACCGACAGCTCGATGAAGCTGCGGGCGCTCGGCCAGTCCCGGCGTCTGCTGGTGGCGGCGCCGGCCTATCTGGCGGCGCGGGGCAGACCGGCTGTCCCGCAGGATCTGCCTGGCCATGAAGGCATCCGGATGTCGAACATCGCGGGAAGCGACACGCTCACCCTGCAGGGGCCTGGCGGCGAGACCTTTGCGGTGCCCTTTGGCGGGCGATTTCGTGTGGACCATGGGCTTGCCGCGCGCGAAGCCCTTGTCGCCGGACGCGGTATCGCACCCGCGCACCACTGGCTTGTCGACGATCTTCTGGCGGCCGGCCGGCTGGAGGTGGTCATGCCGGACTATTTTCCGCCTCCCGTCCCACTGAGCATGCTGATCGTCCCGGAACGCGCCGGCATTGCCCGGGTGCGGCTGCTGGTCGACTTTCTCGCCGAGCAGATTGCCGGCATTCCGGGGATCGAGAAGCGGTAGCCGGCCGGCAAACCTTGCCGGATCAGGCGGCCTTCTTCTTCGCCAACCTTGCCTTGATGCTGGCAACGTCGGCACGCGGCGTCGCCGCAAACAGCGTCCTGGTGTAGCTGTGCTTGGGGTCGGCGAAGACCTCGTCGCGCGAGCCGTATTCGACGGCTTCGCCGAAATACATCACCATCACGTCGTCGGCGATGTAGCGCACCACCGACAGGTCGTGGCTGATGAAAACATAGGTCAGCTGAAACTCGTCCTGCAGGTCGGCAAGCAGGTTCAGCACCTGGGCCTGCACCGAAAGATCAAGTGCCGAGACCGGCTCGTCCAGCACCAGAAGGCTAGGGTTGAGCATCAGCGCGCGGGCAATGGCGATGCGCTGGCGCTGGCCGCCCGAAAACATATGCGGGTAGCGATTGTAGTGCTCGGGGCCGAGACCGACCTTCTTCAGCATCTTCATGGCAAGATCGCGCCGCTCGTCGGCCGTGCTGTCGGTGTTGATGAGCAGCGGCTCGCCAAGCACGTCGCCGATCTTCTGGCGTGGATTGAGCGAACCATAGGGGTTCTGGAAGACGATCTGCACCTTGCGGCGCATTTCCTTCGACAGGCCGTCCCTGGCGATGTCCACCTTCTTGCCGTCGATGAAAAGCTCGCCGGAGGTCGCCGGATCGATCAGGGTGATGATGCGGGCGAGTGTTGACTTGCCGCAGCCGCTCTCGCCGACGATGGCCAGCGTCTTGCCCTTGTCGACGCTGAACGAAACACCCTTGACCGCATGAACCGTACGAGAGGGGCGGAAAAGCCCGCCGCCGACATGATAGTCGCGCACGATGTTCTTGCCTTCGACTACCGTCACACTCATGCGGCGGTTCCTCCTGCGGATCGAGCTGCGACTACAGACGGGGCCGGCTCGAACAGCATGTCGGACACAGTAGGCAACCGGTCGCCGACGGCGTTTTCCGGCAGCGCCGACAGGAGCGCGCGCGTGTAGTTGCTCTTAGGGGACTCGAACAGCGACAGCACATCGGCCTCTTCCATCTTGCGGCCCTTATACTGGACGATAACGCGGTCGGCGGTCTCGGCGACGACGCCCATATTGTGGGTGATCATGATCAGGCCCATGCCATATTTGGTCTGCAGGCCGACCAGCAGATCGAGGATTTGCTTCTGGATGGTGACGTCGAGGGCCGTGGTTGGCTCGTCGGCGATCAAAAGCTTAGGATTGCAGGCGATGGCAATGGCAATCATGACGCGCTGGCACTGACCACCCGACATCTGGTGCGGGAAGGAGCCCAGCCGTTCCTGGGGGTCGGCGATGCCGACGAGCTGCATTAGTTCGATGGCACGCGCCCGGCGCTGGGCGCGGTCCATGCCCATGTGGAAGCGCAGCACCTCCTCGATCTGGAAGCCGACGGTAAAACACGGGTTGAGGCTGGCGACCGGCTCCTGGAAGATCATGGAGATGTCCTTGCCGACGATCTTGCGCCGCTCGGATGGGCCGAGCTTGAGCAGGTCGATGCCGTCGAAGGCCATGCGGTCCGCCCTCACCGTCGCCGTGTTCGGCAAAAGCCCCATCACCGCCAGCATCGCCACCGATTTTCCCGAACCGGATTCGCCGACGATCGCCAACACCTCGCGCGGTTCGACCGACAGGTCGATGCCTTGTACCGCCATGAATGGTCCGGCGGCGGTGTCGAAGGAAACGGTCAGGTTCTTGATCTCGAGAAGAGGCATTGGATTATGACCTCTTCAGCTTGGGGTCGAAGGCATCGCGCAGGCCGTCGCCGATCAGATTGATGGCAAGCACAGTGATCAGGATGGCAAGGCCGGGGAAGGTCACCACCCAAGGCGCGCGCAGGATGAACTCGCGCGCCGAGGCGAGCATCGTGCCCCATTCCGGCGTCGGCGGCTGCGCACCGACACCAAGGAAGCCGAGCGCCGCGGCCTCGAGAATAGCGTTGGAGAAGGACAGCGTGGCCTGCACGATCAGCGGTGCCAGGCAGTTCGGCAGGATCGTCCTCACCATCAAGCGAAGATGACCGGCGCCGGCCACCTTGGCGGAGATCACATATTCGCGGTTCTTTTCTGCCATCACGGCGGCGCGGGTGAGACGCGCGAAATGTGGCTGCAGCACCAGCGCGATCGCCAGCATGGCGTTGAACAGGCCGGGGCCGAGGATCGCCACCAGCACCAGCGCCAGAAGCAGCGACGGGAAGGCCAGGATGATATCCATGATACGCATGATCAGCGTGTCGACCCAGCCGCGGAAATAGCCGGCGAGCACGCCAAGCACGATGCCGCTGGTGAGCGAGAAGACGACCACCACCAGGCCGATGAACAGCGAGAAACGCGCCCCGAAGATCAACCGTGAAAGCATGTCGCGGCCGACCGCATCGGTGCCGAGCAGGAACATCGATTTGCCACCTTCCTGCCAGGCAGGAGGTGCCAGCAGCGCATCGCGAAACTGCTCGTCGGGCGAATGCGGGGCGACGAACGGCGCAAAGATCGCCACCAGCACCAGCGCCGAAAACACGACAAGGCCGATGACGGCCCCGGTGTTCATCGAGAAGTAGTGCCAGAACTCGGCAAACGCCCTTTGCCTGCCGCCTGTCGGGATGGAGGCAGCGGTGGCTTCGGCGGCGGATTCGTCGGTCATCTCACTGCACCCGGATGCGCGGATTGATGACGGCGTAGAGCACGTCGACGATCAGGTTCACCGCCATGACGATCAGCGCGATGATCAGCAATCCGCTCTGGACGACGACATAGTCGCGCTTGCCGATGGCGTCGATCATCCATTTGCCGATGCCTGGCCAGGAAAAAATGGTTTCGGTCAGAATGGCGCCCGCCATCAACGTGCCGACCTGCAAGCCAATGGTGGTGACCACCGGGATCAGCGCGTTGCGAAAAGCGTGCAGCCCGATGACACGGCGCGGCGCCAAGCCCTTGGCGCGCGCGGTGCGGACATAGTCCTCGCCCAGCACCTCGAGCATCGCCGAGCGCGTCTGGCGCGCTATGACGGCGAGCGGGATCGTCGCCAGGACGATCGACGGCAGGATCAAATGGCTGACGGCGGATCTGAAAGCGCCGCTCCTGCCGGAGATCAGGCTGTCGATCAGCATGAACCCCGTTGTCGGCTTGAAGAAATACTGCAGGCCGATGCGGCCGGAAACCGGCGTCCAGCCGAGATAGCCTGAGAAAAAGATGATCAGCAGCAATCCCCACCAGAAGATCGGCATTGAATAGCCGGTCAGCGCGACACCCATCGTCGCCTGGTCGAACCACGAGCCACGCTTGACCGCAGCGAAAATGCCGGCGGGGATGCCAAGCAGAATGGCGATGATCAACGCCACCGTCGCCAGTTCCAGCGTGGCCGGAAACAGCGCCTGGAATTCGCCGAGCACTGGCCGCTTGGTGGCAATCGATATGCCGAAATCGCCGGTCAGGACCCTGCCGATATATTCCAAATACTGGATGACATAGGGCCGGTTGTAGCCAAACTGCTCGACGAGCTGGGCGTAGCGTGCGGGGCTGACACCGCGCTCGCCGGCCAGGGCCAGGATCGGATCGCCCGGCAGAAGCCGGACGAAAGCGAACGCCGCCAGCGATATGCCGAACACGGTCGGGATGATCAAAGCGAGCTTGTGGAGGAGATAACGGAGCATCTTGCTTCATAGAACGGCGGGGCCGGGGGGGACCAGCCGCGCCGGAAAATGGTCAGAAAAAATAAAATGCAGGGCCCGCAACAAACCACCTGAAGACAACCCGGGGCCCAAAAAAGACCCCCCCACCTATGTTGTTAGGCGGTCAAAAAC
>NZ_JAMYNE010000041.1:0-41419 GCF_040318915.1 Mesorhizobium sp. M0991 | reverse complement strand
ATCACAAGGTGTCCACCTATTTTGGTGGACACCTCATGCATCAGAGCACTCAACAGCAAAAGGTGCGGGGAAATTCGCGCTTACGTTCGGAGTTGCAGTCCTCACGTTTGACGTAGATTTCCACCTTCCCCCAAGATGCCTGCCAAGGCGGTCGAGTTTCTCGATGGGCGTGGGTCCAAAGGTGAGCCGATAGCGCTCGAACTTTTGAAGCATGTTCTCTCCGGCAAAAACCTAGCTTGCACGATCCTCCAAAGAGGTGTGTTTGCGTCGCGGTAAGCAGCGTTGTCCGATGTGCCAGAAAGGCCCATCATTGTATCCAGCGTCTCGTTGGCCCAACGAAACCAAGCGGTCGGCATGCGACTGCTGCGATCGACTGCCACTGGACATCGAACTGAAAGGCCGCATTCTGTGGGGATGGGAATGACCAAAAATGTTGATCTTGCCACCTCAACGAAGCCGTAACATGCGGCCCATTGCAACACGCTGAGGCAAATCTGAGCATCCATCGCCCAGCTCATTATCGTCTGGCGCTAACCGATTTTTTGGCAACGACCGAAATGCTCCGTTCTTGCAAGGTCTGCTAGCGCTGCCGGACCGCCAGATCAGAAAGAGCACGCTTGCGAAATAGCCCAGCTGAAGGAGCAGAGACCAAGCAAGTGTTGTGACCACCACCGCGCGGATGGAATGCGAAGCAACGTAAACAGTCAGAGCGTTGGCGCACAGGACCAGCCACAGGGCGAGACAGAAGATTCTATAGGGCAACGCCGTTCTCCTGGTTTGTCGGCCATGTCACGCAGCGACCTTGTCGGCCGCAACATGGGTCTGGCAGTTCTTCGGGCAGACGCGGGCGCAGGCTCCGCAGCCAATGCAGCGGCCGGCATGATCGACGACCATGATCATGCGATTGAGCTCACCGTCGAAATCGTCATCCTCGTCGCAGGCGCCGAGGATTTCACCCGCGTCATCGACGCCGTAAAGATGCATGACCTCGCGCGAGCAGACTTTGAAACAGCGGCCGCAGCCGATGCAGGTCGTGCCGTCTATAGCGGTGAGATATTCCGGCACCCATCCGGAGCCGTCGCGGGTGGCGAATGTGCTCGTCATCGTAACTTCTTCATTGCAGCGAGCGCTCTCTTGGCACCATCCAACTCGGCAAAAACGGCCGACGTTTCCTCGGCAACTTCCTCTAACTCCGTCCATTTTCCCGGCAGATTCTCTGCAAGGTCGCGCAATTTCATCTTGGCAATTGCCGCGCGCAGCTGAAGCTTTCGGACTTTCTTCCCCATCTCATCTAGCTTTGACATAGATCCTTCCTCGAAATCGGTTTCTTCACGCCCGTGCCACGTCGGGATAGGCTTCAATGGCGGCAGTCGCATCGTCGACCAGTTTCGTACCGGCCTCCGCGAGCTTCCTGAACGTCTCGAAGCCGAACCGGTAGATGTCTCGACAGAGCGACCAACCGCCCGGCCGTGAAAAGCAATCGTCCGAAGCCCCCATGGGTTTCATCTCCATCATTGGCGATGTCACCGGGCCGGAGCGCTCCTCGATCGCAAGCCCCACGGCGGTGTAGAACATATCGAGCCTCCACAGCACGGCCGGATCGGGATCCCCTATGGTGGGGAGTGCACGACGTTGTTCCTTCGTGACGATGAAGTCGGCCAGCAGCGTGGCGTCCGATTTGCCTCCCCATGAGCCGTAGGACTCCTGAGCACGGATCAGCCGCACGAGGCATTTTACGAACGGGGTGGCAAGCGCCGCTTCGTCCTCGTTGACAGCAGGGCTGACCGCGGCTTCAGGCATTTCATATTCTCCTCATTGCAGTCCTCTTCCTCGATGGACGATTTCTTTTTTCGGGGACGCCTACTTCGGCCACAATTGCGCAGCCGGCGCCCGGCTCGGGGCGGCCGATTCCACGCAATCGATGTCCCAGTGGCCGACCTTGAACACGTCCTCGACTGCGAGGTCTTCCACCCCGGCCGGAATTCGCGTCGAGCATCGCTTCCGCCGTGATGCGGCCGGAGGTCATCGCAAGATTGGAGCCTCGAACCCGCTGCAAGCGATCCATACTGTGCTGCATGGAACCGACTTGCTGCGGCCGCGCCAAGGAAATGGACGATTTGGCCAAGGCCTGTAGCAACTCCGGTAGAAGGTGCTCTTTCAGTTCGTCAGGGATAGGCTCCGGACCGTCCAGCGACTTCAGTGCCAGCTCCACCAACTCGATCGCGCGATTTTTGTTGCCGCTCTCATGATAATACCGAGCGACCGCCGGATAAGACCAGAACTTTGGGCTGTCGCCTTGCGGGGGATTCAGTGCCAGCACGTGTTCGGACAGCTCTTTGCCTATCGCGAAGCGCTCAGCAGACGGAAAGCGCGAATGGTCAAGGTTCGGATGGAAGAGTTGGTTTAGCGCCGCGATCATCCAGTCCTCGGAGTTTCTGTCGATCGCGTCGCGAACCAATTGGTGCATGAGGGGCAAGCCGGTCCACATGTCGTGCATTTTGTGAAGCACCAGATTCGCATGAGCCAGGCGGAAATTGAGGTTGTCCGGCAACAGGGCAATGCCCTCTTCGATCGCCGAGAGCGCCGTCTTCCAATCCTCTGTCTTCACCGCCGCCCAAAATCTGTCATTAATCGGCTTCTTCAACGCTTGTTCGCGCGCCATGGGTTCGTTTTTGGCGATCCGCTCCGTATCGGCGGATTTCGCTTGATCGCTGGTGCGCCAGCTGCCGCTAAGCACTTTCGGCAAGACCTCATCGAGTTCCGTCGGATGACCGATAAAGGCGATGTGGCCGTCTCGGTCGACCACGAACGAGGTCGGAATCCCGACAGAAAAGCTGGGTTCCATCCAAAGCTTGTTCATTTCGCCTGTGTAGTCGAACGCGATCCGAAAGTTCAGGTTTGAGCACTTTTCGGTCAACCACGCGTCCAACCTGGTTCGGGCCTCAACGGCCGTTGGAGCGTTTTCATCAGCCGCGATGCCGACGACCTCAAGTCCGCTGTCCTTGTATTTCTCCTGGAGCTGCACCAGATGGGGCATCGCCGCCACACATGGTCCGCACCAAGTTGCCCAAAATTCGACGATATACACTTTGCCGGGCTGGAAGTTCGTGAGGGGCTCGCCACGCAGCCAGTTCTCCACTTTGATCGAAGGAGCCGGTGACCCCATCTGCAGTACCATGTTGCTCTCCAAAGCTATTGCCATGAGCTTGTTTCTCCCTCAGGGAGGGGCACACGGGTTCAAGCAAAGGAGAGCATCGCTCGTCTCGCACGTCTGCGTGCAGCCGGCCTTCACTCAGTGTTGCCGCATCACATTTCGCAAAGGCCGTGCCAGCGCACTCAGCGCGCACTAACCCCATGAATTCGCTTTCAAAAGCTCGATCTGCCAAGATGGCCGGTTGTATTGAACCCGACATGTTTTCTGCCGCTGTCAGTTTTTGGACACGCATGACCGCTTCGCGCCGGGCAGAAAAGCGTGGCCCGACGACTCAATATGCATTCGGGCCGAGGGACGAGGCCGTGGACATCATGACTGCGTTGGCTACCGCCGGACTCGTCATCATGGTCCGCTTCACGCCGCCGGTTGCCGTCCCGGTCCGGAGGCGTTAGCGGATCTCGCCATTTGCGATTGCAAAGGGCTGCTCCATCCGAGCGCGGCCTGTGCCCCCCTCGCCCGCCTTGCGATTGAACTGGCTGGCGACATGGGAATTTTTCACGACGAAGCCGGTCCAGCTTCGGCTCGCCAATACCGCCATCGTCAGCTCGACGATTATGATCGTGGCGAAAAAGGCCAGGATAAGTGCCGGCATGTGCGGCCGGTGAGCTCTCCGGGGTTCCTGCTTTGTGCCGATATTTTCTGTGTTCCCTGTGCTCAGGCGCTACACGGATCGCCTGGTGCGAATGTGAGCGTTGTCGGAATTTTGACCAGCCTCAAGGCCGCTCGGTCGCCACGCGATGGGCCGGGCAGACAGAAAACGCTGAAGATGCGGCCGCCCTCGCCGCTGACCCGGCTACCATCCCAGCCGATGACAACGTGACTGATGTCATCGTTCGCGCCGAGGCCGGCAAGAGCCCGACCATCCGACTCGAAGGTCGGTGCCTTCGCCGCTGCACGGTCGTTGCGGTGTTCAGCTCCCGGCCAGTGGTGAGGGAAATCGTGATAACGCCAATACGATGCGGCTACGGTCCGAACGCGGCCTGCCGCGCTGAAACGACTTTCTTTCTCGACCTGACGCCGACCCAAGCATCGGTGTTTTGAGCGCATTGAGGAGCGCCTGTACCTCTGCGCGGCCTTTGAGCTCCGCGTTACGGATCATCTCGGGCGAGGAGAACCCCCGAGCGCGCGTTAGAGACGTCCGGGATGTCTCGGCGACGGCGCTTGCAGATTCGAGCTCGCGAAAGTTGCGCTTTGCCGCGACCTTTCTCCGACTTCGCCATCAGGGTAGGTGACCAGGGGAGTAGAGCCTCGAACAGCATCGGCGCTACTTCAAAACCCGTCAGCGGGCCAAAAACAGCGGCAATGGCGGCTTGCCAACTATCCATCTTGTCACGCCACCGAAGAGCCGCTCGCGCATCCGGCGGCTGCCATAGGCACCCATGACAATCATGTTGGCACACGTGTCGATTGCGTGCTGCGCGAGGACCGTGGGCACCGGTTTGCCGGCGCTCGGCAGCCGGTCGACCAACACTCGAGCACCATGCCGAGTGAGATAGGCAGCGATGTCGGCTCCCGGCTCGGCGCCGCTTCCGCTGCAGGTCGCCTCAGGATCGACGAGGGCGACACGAACTTCCTCAGCACCGGCTAGCAGATCCAGCGCTTCCCGAACCGAACGGGACGCCTCGACTCGCGAATCCCAGCCGACCAGCACGCGCCGTGGCGACAGAGTCGCCTCAGCGCCCTCCGGCACGACAAGCAACGGCTTTCCCGTATCGAACAAGCTGCCGTTAATAACAAGAGGTCCGAGACGTGTGTCGTTGAGAAGTCCGGGGCCGATGATTGTCAGGTCGGTGCAAAGCGCCCGCTGTCGTACCGCGTCACCGACGCTAGCCTTATCGCAGTGTTCGATATCGACTTCATAGCAGCGCCACCTGCCTCTCAGCTGTTTGTGAATTTCCCTGGATATCTTTTCCAGGTTCGCCATGTCCTGTGAAAATCTCTCGATCTGCCTAAAACCGTTTGTCCAGTCTGGCGATGGCCTGTGCGCGTTGTCCAGGCCACTCGGGGATGCCATCGCCGAGTAGCGGAGACGGCATAATGAGCGGCGGAGGCGACATCACCAGTACGGAAAGATAGCGCCGACTTCGGCATACAAGCTGGCAGCTGTTCTGACATCCTGATCGGAGTGGTCAGCTCCCGTCACACTGAGTACGCTTCTGAAATCCATTTGACTGCTTCTTTCTGAATATGTCGTACCTGCCGGCGCGTTTCGAAGCCGCAAGACTTGCCCTCAGCCCGACGGAAATGGGGAGTGGCACTCCATCCGTTCGCTTTCAGTCGTCCGGCTCCTCGAGCGAGTAGCCGGCCGACCTGACGGTGCGAATGACGCTACCTGGGGAGGCCGCCTTCAGCGCCTTTCTAATCCGGCTGATATGGACGTCGACGGTGCGTGGTTCGACATGGATGTTGTTCCCCCAGGCCCTGCCGATAAGCTCCTCCCGGCTGAAGACCTTGCCGGGAGCTTCAATCATAACCCGCAGCACGTTGAACTCGATGAGTCCGAGGTGAATCTCGTGGCCATTGCCGCGAATCCGGCGGGCATCGCGCTTCATTTCAAGGCTGCCGCAGCAGAGCCAGCTGCCGTTTTCGATCCCGTTTGAACCCCGCTTCGGCAGCGCCAGCCTCGCCCGTAGACAGTCGAGCAGCTTGGCCGGGTCGATCGGCCGCACAAAGATCTCGTTAATGCCAGCTTTCAGGAGATCGAGGTGCTGGTCCTCGGCGCCGCGCGCGATCAGGGCAATAACGGGCAGGTCGGCCGTCCGCGGCTCCTCCTTGAGGCGGGCGCAGATTGTGGCTCCCGTCGCGCTTGCTGGCACGCAGTCCAGCACGACGGCGTGGAACTCCCGTTGTTCGGCCAATACAAATGCTTCCTTCGCGCAGCCTGCCTGCTCACTCGCGAAGCGGTCCGCCTCCAGAATGTGGCTATAATTCAGATAGAACTCCGCATCTTGCGAACAGATCAGGACGAGTGGCTTCATCGGCGCTACCCCAAGAGCCCGCTCATCGACCTGGCCCGCCTCGGCTTCCGTGGGCTGGCTATCGCGCTCGCTCAAGATTGTCATGGCCCCCCTTGCTCGAAGATCCGCTTCATCACGCACGCGCCACCTCGGGATAGGTCTCGATGGTAGCGATTGCGTCGCCGACCAGTTTCGTGCCGGCCTGAGCGAGCTTCCGGAACGTCTCGAAGCCGAACCTGTGGACGTCGCGCAGCGTCTTCGATAGAGCGACTAACCGCCCCGCCGTGAAAAGCACGCGCCCGAAGCCTTCATGGCTCAGCTCCATCATCGGCGATGCCATGAGGCCGCAGCGCTCCTCGATCGCAAGCCCAACGGCGGTGTAAAACATATCAAGCCTCCACAGCACGTCGGGATCGGGATCGCCGATGATCGGGATCGCACGGCGCTGTTCCCTGGTGACGATGAAGTCAGCCAGCAGTTCGGCGTCTGTTTTGCCTTCCCATAACCCATAGGAATCCTGCGCGCGGATGAGCCGCAGGAGGCATTTGACAAAGGGGGTTGCAAAGGCCGCCTCGTTCTCGCTGACTGCGGAAGTAACCGTGGCATCAGACATTTCGTCTTCTCCTCATTTCAGCCCTCGTCCTCGAACGACGGTTTCTTTGGAGGAGCATCTGCCTTCGCCAGCATTTTGCGCAGCCAAGGCGGAGGAGCCTTCCTGAGCATCATCTGCGTGCGCAACAGCACCTCTTGGATGGTTTGGGGGTGCGGCACTTTTATCGGATGAATTTTTGCCGAAACAACCTTGGCCGCCGAAGGTCCGCCGATGGCCAGACAAAACAGCAGATGACACCCCTTCAGCGCCTCCACCTTCGGGGTGATGCGGTCATCGCCCTCAGTTCGGTGCTCCCCGCTCTCGTCGAAAACGTCATCGAAGGCTACGGCTTCAACGAGATTCCACTCCTCGCGTCCCACGTCGTAGACAGCAAAGCGCCTGGCCGAACCGAAATGGGCGTTGAGGTTCTTCATGTCCTGGGTGGCGATCGCCACGCGCAATGCGCCGGCTTGGCGTTCCGGCGTCGGTGCGTGAACCTCGTCAGTGACGAGCGAGAGGCGACGAACGGAGCTCATCTGGCATTTCTCGGTTAGGGAGTGGATCAAGCGCCTCAGGCGTCGGCGCGTGCCGGTTGGCTTCAAAAATGTTGGCGACCTCGAAGATCAGGTCGCGGGTCCCCTGGTAGAGGATTGTGAGCTTGTGCTGGCTGCCGAGCCGGTCGAAGATCGGGAAGCCGACCCGCATGAGCGGAATGCCGAGGCGCTGCGCCGCCTGGCGGCCGTGGGAATGGGTGACGAGAAGATCAGCGCCAGCGCCAAGAGCTTCCAAATCGCCGAGATCGCCGATTTGAACCGACTGCGCCGGTACTTCCTCCAAAATTTTCGACATGTCGGTCGTGGTGACCGCCGCCGCGATTTCGGAGCCCATTCCGATGAAGAAGCTCGCGAGTTGGTAGAGTTGGTCTGGTTCAGCAGCGATCGCAATTTTCTTGCCTCCAAAGTGGAAATGTCCGTCGAGCAACGCGTCCTGCAACTGCGCGCGGCGACGGCGCACCTCAGCCGGCGCCGCCGCGCCCGAAACCGCGGACAGCAGCGAGACGAACCGGTCGGCGTCCTTCAATCCAGTCAGCGACCGGAACAGCACGTAAGGCACGCTGGTCAACCTCTGCAGCAGCTCGGCCGGGCGGCGCATATGCTCACCGATGACGATGCATTGCTCGGCCGTGCCAAGCTCGCGGATATCCTCGACGCTGGTGCCGCCATAGGTGGTCGTGACCCAGCGGTCGGGCACCGTACCGTCGAGCGAGCCGGAGACGTCCGGCAGAATCACGGGCTTCAGTCCAAAGCTTTCAACCATCTCACGTAAATGCTCGATATCAGCCACAGTGAGGTTCCAGCCAGGCAGGATCACGATCTTCTTCGACTGCCGCGCCTGCTCGCCGGGCCGTGTAATCCTTTCGATCATCGCGGTGACAGCCTTGGCCCAGCCCTCTTCGATCGCGCCGTCGAAATCCGGTGTGTTGGCTAGCACCACCTCCGTACCCGCGAGTTCTTCCCTGCGCTTCAGCCTGATATTGGCGATATCTCCTGCGCAGTCTTCGCCCCGGGTTTCCACCAGCGCCGTGGTGCAGACCCCGATCAGCGTTGGCTTTGTGCGGGCCTTGAGGTTGAGGATCGCCTCTTCCAGATGGTCTGCCCCGCCGAGGATCGTCGCCACCTCGTCTATCGCCGTCGTCTGCAAGGGGATGGCTTCCTTGAAATGCCGCACGAACAGCACGAGCGCAAAGCTGGTGCACCCCTGGCTGCCGTGGAACAACGGCATCGCGCCGTCGACGCCAAGAAAGGCCAAGGCGGCACCCAGCGGCTGCGATGACTTCAGCGGATTGATCGCCGCCGCTTTGGTCTGGGGAAGGATGCGGACCATCGGCTTTCCTCAACACCCGCCGAAATCGTCTGTCGTCGTGCCGGCGAATTCCTGGACAACATGCAAGGTCGCGGTCTCGCTTTTCGTGCTCGGCAGTTCCTCCCTCACCGCAGGCTGGCAATCCCATGGTGCCGGCTCCCGCACCTGGCGCCAGATCGGGTTATGAATGGCGAGGTCGATCTGGCGTACGAGTTCCACCATGCCGTCATAGCCGGCGTAAGGATGTTGGCGCTCCTGGTTGATATCGAGCCAGGGTGTCTTGGCCTTCAGCGCGATGAACTGCGTGCGCCCGCCTGACAGCATGATATCGGCCTTGTGTTCTGAGAGCATGGCGTAAAGCTCGCGCGGCGCCATCTGCTCGAATATGTGGTTGTCGTCCTTGAGTATCTGCTTGATGCGCTCCTTGTCTTCGACCGTCGACTTCTTGACAGAGGTGCCGACGATCTCGATGCCGATCTCCATCAGCGCATGGACGACCGACCAGGACTTCACACCGCCGGTGTTGAGCAGAACGCGCTTGCCTTCGAGCCTCGGCCGGTAGGCCGCGAGCTTCTTCCAAGCAATCGCCTCCTCCTCTGCAATCAATGCCTCGGTGCGGCCGAGGATCTCCGGATCGGAACCCTTCTTTACGAGCAGCTGAGATATCTGTCGGAGCGCTTCCGAGGTGTCGGTGATGCCGTAGAAGGAGCCCTCGAAAAACGGGATGTCCCAGCGCCGCTCCATCTTGCGGGCGAGATTGATGAGCGCGGTCGAGCACACCATCATAGCCGCCCGGGCGCGGTGCGCGCAGGCAATGTCGAAGTAACGCGCGTCGCCCGGAATGCAGGCGCGCACCCGGATGCCGAGCCGATCCAGCAGCGGCTTCACCAGCCAAAATTCACCCGAGAGGTTGAATTCGCCAAGAATGTTGATGTCATAGGGTCCGGCGTCGTCCGGTTCTACCGTGCCGATGACATGCTCGAGCAACGCCTCGCCGGCAAGCTTGTTGCCGAGATTCTTGGAGCCGACGAAGCCTGGCGCATTGACCGGCACCACCGGTAGGCCGAACTTTTCCGCCGCGCGCTTGCAGACGGCCTCGATGTCGTCGCCGATCAGCGCCGTCACGCAGGTCGGATAGACGAAGATAGCCGGCGGCCCATACGCTTCCTTGATCTCGCGGATCGCTTTGAAGAGCTTCCGCTCGCCCCGCCCCATCACCACGTCGAGTTCGGTGAGATCGGTCGTGAAGCTCGTGCGCCACAGCGTTGGCCCGGACGAAGCCGCACCGCGGTTGTCCCAGGAATTGCCCTCGCAGGCGAGCGGCGCATGGATCAGGTGCGCGACGTCGGTGATCGGCTGCAGCACGATCTTGGCGCCATCGAAGGCACAGCCGCCGGCCGCCGTCCCAGGGGTCAGTGGCTTCGAACAGCCCTCCTTGCGCGCCTTGGCATCCTTGCCGCGGTTCTGCTCGCAGGCAGGCTCGTTGAAGACATCCTGGATTTTGGCTCTGAGCGAGGACATTGCGTTGGTCTCCGAAGTCCCTTCGGGAAGACGACCGGCCCCACCGAAGAGCCGGCCGCCACCCTTAGCGGGTGAGGTCATACGAATAGTCCGTCACGCCCGTCTCGCTTGTCTCGCGATCGAGCTTGTCGAAGATCTTGTCGAGGATCGTCGTCAGGACGCGCAACCCGCCTTGGTAGCCCATGAGCGCAAAGCGATGGTGATGGTGCCGGTCGAAGATCGGAAACGTCAGCCGGATCAGCGGCGTGCCGGTGTCGCGCTCCAGATACTTGCCATAGGAGTTGCCGATCAGCAGGTCCACCGGCTCGGTGAAGAGCAGCGAGCGCATGGCCCAGAGGTCCTTGCCCGCCCAGACTTGAGCGTCCTTGCCGAAGGGCGATGATGCAAGCAGTTCCTTCAACTCCGCTTCCCATGCCGAGGTGCCGTTGGTGGCGAGGCAATGGGTCGGCTCGCCGCCCGTCTCCATGATGAAGCGGGCCATGGCGTAGACAAAGTCCGGATCGCCGTAGATGGCATATTTCTTACCGTGCAGCCAGGATTGGCTGTCCGCCATGGCGTCAACAAGTCGGCCGCGCTCCAGGCGGATTGCCTCGGGGATTTGCTTGCCGGAAATCGCGGAGACCTCCATCAGGAAGTCGTCGGTCGCCTGGACTCCGAGCGGGTAATGAAACGAGGCAGTCGCCTGCCCTACCCCCTCGCAATACTCCAGTGTTTTTCGGGTGTTGTAATGCTGTAGCGAAAGTGTCGCCTCGGCGTTGAGTGCCTTCCTCACGTCTTCGATCTTCGTGCCGCCGTCATACATGCGATATTCGCCGTCCGACGGCGTGTCGAACTGGTCAGAGGCGTCTTGGATAAAGGTATAGGACACGCCTATCAGATCGAGCAGGTGCTTGAGTTCCCTGTTGTTGCCGACACAGAAGCCGTCGAAGCCCGGAATGATGTTGATGGTTCCCTCGGCTTCCGTTCGCTCCTCGCCTTTCCAGAAATGCTCCAAAATGCCCTTGACCGCGACGTCATAGCCGTCGACATGGCTGCCGACGAAGGCCGGCGTGTGGGCGAAGGGCACGTCGAAGTCGCGCGGGACCGAGCCTTCGTCCTTGGCGTTCTCGATAAAGCTGTGCAGGTCGTCGCCAATGACCTCCGCCATACAAGTGGTCGAGACGGCGATCATCTTCGGGTCGTAGAGTTGGTACGTGTTGGCGAGCCCGTCGACCATGTTCTTCAGGCCACCGAACACTGCCGCGTCCTCGGTCATCGAGGAGGAAACTGCCGAAGCAGGTTCCTTGAAATGGCGCGACAGGTGCGAGCGGTAATAGGCCACGCAGCCCTGGCTGCCGTGGACGAAGGACATGGTTCGCTCGAAGCCTGCGGCCGCGAACACCGCGCCGAGCGGCTGGCAGGCCTTGGCGGGGTTCACGACAAGCGCTTCGCGAGCGAGGTTCTTTTCGCGGTATTCCCACGTCTTGGTGAATTCGCGTTGGTCGGTAACGATCTGGTCCGGGTGCGGACATTCGAAATTCAGCCTCTTCTCGGCGAGCATCTGCCTATATTCCGGCTCGCGGAACAGGGGCGCATGGTCGAGAACTTTTTCAGCCGACTGCGGCATGGATGGTTACCTCTTCTCCATCTGGCCGCGCCATACGGCGGCACAGGGACGTCGAAACGTTTCAGGTCTCCCGCGGACAAGGGGCCGCAGGCGTTCATCGGCCTTCCCGGCTTCCGGGAGGCCAGGTTTTTCATTCCGCAGCGATCGCCGCCGACGGCTCGGCCTTTTTCTTCCAGGGAGCGTCGTAGAGGCCCCAGACCGGGTTGTTGATGGCCAGATCCATGTCGCGGGCGAAGATGGCGAAGCCGTCGTAGCCGTGATACGGGCCGGAATAATCCCAGGAATGCATTTGACGGAACGGTATGCCCATCTTCTGGACCGGGTACTTTTCTTTGATGCCGGAGCCAACGAGATCAGGACGGATCCCCTCGATGAACTTCTCCAGCTCGTAACCAGTCACGTCGTCATAGATCAGCGTGCCCTTCTTCACGTAATGGCCGGTACGCTGATAGTCGTCGTTATGGCCAAATTCATAGCCAGTGCCGACGATCACCATGCCCAGATCCTCATATGCCGTGACGACGTGACGGGGGCGCAGCCCGCCGACATAGAGCATCACCGTCCTGCCTTCGAGGCGCGGCCGGTATTTAGCGATGACGGCATCGACCAACGGCCGGTATTTGGCGATGACCGCCTCGGCCTTGGCCTCGATTTCCGGCCCGAAATGCTTGGCTATCTTGCGCAGAGAGGCTTCGGTCTGGGAGGGGCCGAAGAAATTATACTCCATCCAGTCGATGCCATACTTTTCCTCCATGTGCCGGCAGATGTAGTTCATCGACCTGTAGCAATGGATGAGATTGAGCTTGGCCTTCGGCGCGCGCTCTATTTCGGCCAGCGTAGCGTCGCCGGACCAGTTGCCGACCACGCGCAGGCCCATCTCCTCGAGCAGGATGCGCGAAGCCCAGGCGTCGCCGCCGATGTTGTAGTCGCCGATCACATTGACATCGTACGGGCTGGCCTCGAACTCGACGTCTTTTTTCTCGAACACCCAGTCGCGGATCGCATCGTTGGCGATGTGGTGGCCGAGCGATTGCGAGACGCCGCGGAAGCCCTCGCAGCGCACCGGCACTATCGTCTTTTCGTGCTCCTTGGCCTTGTTGCGGGACACCGCTTCGGTGTCGTCGCCAATCAGGCCGATCGGGCATTCGGATTGCACGCTCATGCCCTTGTTCAGCGGAAACAGTTCCTCGATCTCGTCGATGATCCGTTCCAGCTTCTTGTCGCCGCCGAAAACAATGTCCTTCTCCTGGAAATCGGAGGTGAACTGCATCGTCACGAACGTGTCGATGCCGGTCGTGCCGACGTAGTAGTTGCGGCGTTGCGACCAGGAATATTGCCCGCAGCCGACCGGGCCGTGCGAGATATGGACCATATCCTTGACTGGACCCCACACCACGCCTTTCGAGCCGGCATAGGCGCAGCCGCGAATCGTCATCACTCCGGGGATTGACTTGATGTTCGATTTGACCTCGCATTCGGAAAGGACCTCGCTTTCCTCGCAAGCCTCGTCGCCGCTCTTTGCGACGCTCAGGTGCTTTTTGCGGCGCTTCGCCGCCTTGTCAGGATATTGCGACAGCACCTCCTCGATAAGCTTCGCATGGAGGGCGCCGTCATTCTCGTATTCCAGGCTCATGGGACCCCTTTCAAGGTTCAGGGTGACGCCTCACCAACGAGGCGCCGTTCTTTGAAAGGCGCGCCAGGTCAAGGCCGCGCCTCGTTCGGCAGCGGTCGTTACTGTGCGGCCGCCTTGGCCGCTTCCTTGACCTGAAGCTCGGCAAGCATCTGCTCGTCAGTCTTCATGATGCCGAAGTCGAGCAGCATGTCCTCGAGCTCCTCCATGGTGATAGGGGTGGGGATGGTGCCCTGGCCCGAATTGGCATGGATCTTCTCGGCCAACGCCCGGTATTCCCCGGCCTGCTTGGAGTCCGGCGCATATTGAATGACAGACATCTTCCTGAGTTCGGCGTGCTGGACGATGTTGTCGCGCGGCACGAAGTGGATAAGCTTGGAATTGAGCCTGGAAGCCAGCGCTTCGGCGAGGTCGAGCTCGCGATCGGTTTGGCGCTCGTTGCAGATCAGGCCGCCGAGCCGCACGCCGCCCGAATGGGCGTATTTCAGGATGCCCTTGGCGATGTTGTTGGCGGCATAGAGCGCCATCATCTCGCCGGACATGACGATATAGATTTCCTGGGCCTTGTTCTCGCGGATCGGCATCGCGAAACCGCCACACACCACATCCCCGAGCACGTCGTAGGAGACATAGTCGACATCGTCGTAGGCGCCGTTCTCCTCGAGGAAGTTGATCGAGGTGATTACGCCGCGGCCGGCGCAGCCGACACCCGGCTCGGGGCCGCCCGACTCCACGCATTTAATGCCTTTGTAGCCGACCTTGAGCACGTCCGCGAGTTCCAGGTCTTCCACCGAACCTTCCTCGGCCGCGAGGTGCAGGACCGTATCCTGCGCCTTCGCGTTCAGGATCAGGCGGGTGGAGTCGGCTTTGGGGTCGCAGCCGACGATGAGGATTCTCTGCCCGAGATCGACGAGGGCGGCGAGCGTATTTTGAGAGGTGGTGGACTTGCCGATGCCGCCCTTGCCGTAAAAGGCGATCTGACGCAAACCTGACATGTAGCTTTCCTTCCTTCGTTCCATTCATCGCGGCTGCCGCGACATGAATGCCGTCGGGCAGCTGTCGCCGCCTCGCACCCAAGGATCTCAAGACTCGTGCCAATTTGGCTGATCGAACCGAAGAATGTTTTCATGGTTGCTTTTCAGGGATTTAGCTTGAGGCCAAAGAAAGGATCGGCGGAACAAGCCGTGTAGCGGACCCGACAATGGCGACATAAAGCGTCGGATCTCGATCCTCAGTCAGCGCATTCGTTCGAACCGCATCGTTGTGTTGAGGTGAGCGAACAGCTTCTCGACCCTCTAACGTTAATTGCGGGATGGGCGAGCTCTTCTGTTCCGGCGAGCTGACGTGCTTGGTCTCGCGTATCCTCATCGACACTGCGCGGAGTCTTGCGCGCCACGCTGGCATACCATCTATCCACGGCCATCCATCCGGGGCCGCGGGCGATAATTCCGCCATATCACCAACTCAAGGGAGCTCGGCTCACTTATCGGCGCAGGACTTCAGTATCGGCGTCATCGCCTTGACATGTTCGTCAATCCGCTCAAGCACTTTCGCCGCGACAACGTCGCGCTCAGGCAGATGCCACCAGTGCTCATTGACGAGTTCGACGGTCTCGACCACTGCCTTCAGGACTGCCGGCTCCGGAAGCCTTGCACGGTTCGCAAATGCTTTCCATCGCTGTGCTGCTAGCGCCTTGAACGAGCGCTCCCCTCCAAGGGACAGCGCCATGGCGTCGGCGGGAATATATGGCACGGTCGACAGGACGTCGTAGATTGGTGCAAGCACCGGCTTGTCGCCGTTGCCGGGATAAATCAAAGACCAGTTCTTGAGGTGCATGTCGCCATTGCCAGTGATGACCGTCAGCGCCAGGCGGCGGACGAATTCGAGAGCCGCCGTAGGGGAGACGGCCACGCCAAGGGCCAAGGCTATGTCGTGATAAGCGGCCCCCTCATATTTGCGCGAGGGATAGACACCGAAGACCTGAGCGAAATCCTCGATGTGAATCCTCTCCCCCTCAGCGCCGCGATCGAAGCGTTTGACGAGAAGGACCTTGCCCTCTGACAGCGTATTGAATTCCTCGGGAATATCCTCGAAATCGGACTTCTCGACAAGTTCGCGTTCAGGCACCTCCATGCCGATCGCTGCAGCCAACGCCAGGTTGGCGAATTCATTTTCGGAAACGCCCGGAAACGCCGTCGAAGGGAACTTGGCGACGTACCGGCCCTGCTCGTCGTCCATCGGCAAGGTAAGGCCACCGCCTTTTCCAGTGTTCTTCATGACCGACAGCTTCATCTGCACGCCGGCAAGTGAGAACCGTGCCTTGGGCTTATCCTTTGAAGCATCCTGCGAAACCGCTATCGCGCCGTCACTGGGCAACGCCCGTACGGCTCCCGGCAGATCGGCGCCCAGCGCCGCTAAGAGATCGAAATCATTGCCTGGCCGCACATTGCCTTCATGGTGCTTTTCCATCGCCTCGCGCAACTTCTCTTCCGGCAGAAGGTTCGCGAAAAAAGCGGGCAAGGCGCCCGCCAGAGGCTTTGGATCTTTCCGCAATCCTCCCGTCGCTGCCCGGAACGACAGGCTGACAACCGGAAAGCCGCCCGTCGCGCGGTAAGGCTCATCGAAGTTGAATGCATTGAAATCGCCCGGCGTCCTAACGATTGTGCCGATCTTCAGTGCGTTCAAGAGCACGTCCAGGGACTGGATCGTCTTAGGTGCGCGAACGACTGGAGCCATGATCGTCATCGTCAGGTTGAGGAACAAAGGCGGGGCGATCGTCATCATGCGGACGCAATAGAGCCTGGACAGCCGGCACCATGACTTGCGGAACCAGCATCATTTCCAGACCGAGCGCGCGAGCGATATTCATGAGCGTCGTCGCACGCGCGGCCGCGCCTCCCTTTTCAATGTCGCGATAGCGGGGACGGGATATACCCGCCAAATCAGCGACCTGCTCCTGCGTCATGGCAGCGGCCAGCCTCGCCTGCCTGAAAAGCCCACCGATTTCGCGCAGAATATCCGATTCAGACTCCACCATGATACTTATACGATCCATTCAATGCCCGATGATACGGAAACGTATCTCATCCGACGAGCAAGTCAAATCTTAATGATCTGTTCGCGTATCGTATATGAAGATAATGGTATGCAAAGAGATCATTCCTTCATTTCGAGGATCTCCCAGGCCCGCACAGCGAATGGCGTTCCTCCGAGAACAGCTGCCATGGCCACCGCCACTTCAGCGAATGGCTAGTTTAACCTCAGCGCCGATGCGCCCGACGCTGGCCCTATGAATGCGAAAGAGACGCGACCCCGGCATCAACCGGCGGGCAGATGTGCCGAGGGCAACAAGCGCGCCTGACGCAACGACGCCAGATCAGCCGAGCCGGTGCAGAAGCAGGCGACGGCCAACTGGCGGATGACGATCTCGAAATGCGCGACAACCGCCTCGGTGGATACCGTAGCCGCGCGCAGCACGCCGGCCGCCTGCCCGGCGATGTCCGCGCCCAGGCGGATGGCCTTGGCCACGTCGACGCCGTCGCGGATCCCGCCCGACGCGATCAGCTTCACCGTTGGCAGCGCCCGACGTACCGCCTGCACGCTGGCGGGGGTCGGAATCCCCCAATCGGCGAACGCCATCGCCACTGCACGGTCGGCGGCATCGCGGGCGCGCTCGCCCTCCACCGCGGCCCAACTGGTGCCGCCGGCGCCGGCGACATCGATCACCGCCACGCCCGCCTCGACTAGCGCACAGGCCACCGAGGCGGACAGGCCCGACCCCACTTCCTTGGCCACGATCGGCACGCCCACGCTGCGCGCGGCGCGAGCGATCTGCGCCAGGACGCCGCGCCAGTCGCGGTCGCCCTCCGGCTGTACCGCTTCCTGCAGCGGATTGAGATGGACGATGAGTCCATCGGCTTCCAGCGCATCCACCGCCCGGCGCGCCAAGTCCAGGCCGTCAGCCTCGCGCAGTTGCGCGGCGCCGACATTGGCCAGCAAGGGAATGTCTGGGGCCAGGCGGCGCAGCGCGCGCGTCAGCCCCTGGGAGTTGCGGGATTGCAGGCTCACGCGCTGCGAACCGACGCACATTGCGATCCCCAAGGCTTGCGCTGCCTCGCTCAGATGCCGGTTGATGGCCTCGGCGCGTGGCATGCCGCCGGTCATGGAGCTGATCAGCAGCGGCGCGCCCATGGTCTTGCCCAGCAGCGAGGCGCGCAGGTCGATCTGCGTCAGGTCCAACTCGGGCAATGCGCAGTGTTCGAAACGGATGTACTGCCAGCCGGCGGCGGCCTTGGCCAGCGCCGTTCGCCGATCCAGCACGATGTCCAGGTGGTCGTTCTTGCGCCGGCTCAGGTTGGTGTCGCTCATGCTCGCTCCATCCGTCGCGTCGGCGACGGCGTTGCGTCGGATCGGACCGACGGCAGCGCGCGCACGCCGCCGCCTCCGCCGCGTTCAGGCCGGCGCACGCTGGCCTCCCCCCGCAGCGTCGCTGCGGTAGCGGCTGGTTGAGGTCTGGTAGTACTGCGCGCGGATGGCCACCATGGCCTCGATCAACGGTCCCCACGGCGCGGGAAAGCGTTCTTCCGCCATCACCCGGTGCAGCATGCGCGTATGGCCGGCCAGCTCGTCGTTGAGGAACTCCACCACAGGCATAGCCGGATAGCGCTGCAGCAGCAGGATCGCCGCGTTGTCGGCCTCGCTGGCCGACCTGTCCTTGTCGCGTCCATGTAGATCGTTCTGCAGGCGCCCTATCGCCGAGATGAGCCGCAGGACCTGGCGAAACGCCGGACGCGCGCGCAAGGTCGCCATGTCCAGCCCCCACAGCAACGACAGGCAACAGAACACGTTCGTGTAGGCGATCGAATCGATGCCGTTGTGCAGGTACTCGGCGTAGGACCAGCGTTCCGCCCCTGCCGCCTGCGCGTGTCCGGCGCGCAGCGCTGCGCAGTAGCACAGGGTATCGTCGAGAAGCTGAGCATAGTCGCGACGATCGTAGGCGAGCGCGGCCAGCGAAGCGCGCAGCACAGCGCAGCCCCCGAATCCGGGGAGCGCGCACGGCCCGCCCTGCCCCAGCGCCTGCTCCACGGCGGCGAGCTGCTCCGGCCCGATCAGGCCAAGGTCGTTGCAATCGTCGAGCCAGAACAGCAGCGCCAGTTCGCGATAGAACGCCACGATCAGCGTTTCGTCCTGCGGATCGCGGCCGGTGCGGGCGCTGGTGTCGCGCAGGCTCTGGTGGATGCGCTGCAGGATGTACTGGCCGCCCCTGACCGCTTCCACGGCATGCTCGTCGGCGAACCCGGTCAGGGAACGCCCCCACTCCAGCACCTGCTGGAGCGCACGTTCGTTCTGGATCATGGCGCCGCTCCTGCTCCCTCGGCCGAGACGCGCCGCCCCCAACGAAGCCCCAGCCACAACCCGGCGAGTTCGGCCACGCGCACCACCCGGGTGGGGCAATACAGTTCCTTGCCAATCCACAGCGGCGTCTGCGGCAATGCATGCGCCGCGTGGCGGGCGAGCATCCACTTCAGCGCACGCGCCACCGCCTGCGCGATGCGCCGGCGCCCTGTCGGCTCTTCGCTCCCGTCCATCACGTGCAACGCGAACAGCGCATAGGCGCTTTCCTCGAATGTGGACGCGCGACCGGCGCCCCAGCCGCCGTCGTCGCGCTGCGCCTCCAGCAGCGCCGCCAGCGCGCGCTCGTCGCGCCACTGGGGCTTGCCTTGCGCCAGCGCAGCGACCGCATGCGCGGTGGGATACAGCCACGAAACGTGCCATTTTTCGTTGTCCCATAGACCGTGCGGGTTGCGATTGGCCTCGACGTAGGCGCTGGTGCCGGCGGCGGGCTTTCCCAACATTCGCAACGCATGCAGGGCGTGGATGTTGGTCGACACCGAGGCATTGCGCTCGCCGGGGAAGGTGACGAACAGCTCGCCGATTTCGAAATGGCGCAAGGCATCGACCGCCGGGTCGCGGCCTGCAAGGCGCAGGACGCACATCGCAACGGCGGTATCGTCCGCATCGGCCGCGAAGTGCAAGGCCGGGCCCAGACCGCGCACGCCCAGGCGGGCGTCGAGCTGCGCGACGATCACTTGCACCGCCTCGGCGAGCGCGGGATGCGCGAACAGACCGGCCAGATGCAGGGTGTACAGCGACCAGCATGGCTCGAATACATTGATCGGCCAGACGTTGGGAAAGACACCTTCGATGCCGCTGCGCGTCGCCCGCGATGCCGCCTGCAGATACGCGTCGGCGCGCCCGACCTGCGGCGTGCTCCCCTGTGTCACGGCGTGCGCACGCCACGCGGCGGTGGCCGCCGGACTGATGCCGATGCTGCCGTCGTCATCCGGGCATGCGGTGGTCGGCGACGTCCCCCAGGCTTCCCAGGAGTGCAGCAACGGATGGCCGCTCGGCAACGTCGCCACCGCCCCCAGCCTGACCAGGCACGCTTGCCGCAACGGCAACAGCGCCGGGTGGCGCGGAAACGCCACGCCGCCCAGCAAGGATGCGGCCTCGCCGCTCAGCTGCGGCAGGATCAGCTCCGCGCCGATCGGCGCATCTTCCGGCACCGCATGCGCGTAGGGATCGGGCTGGCGCTCGAGGAACCGGGTTGCAGCCTGGACTGCGTCGGCAGCGCCGGGAAGAGGATCGGCACGCTGCAATGCCAGCAACGCCGCCCACGTGGGCGCATGGCGGAACAGCGGGAAGTCCGCACTTCCCCATCCGCCATCGGCCTGTTGCTGCGCGATGAGCCACGCGTATGCGTCCTGCCGACCGGTGACGTTGCCGTGGAACTGCAGAGCTCGCGCCGTGTCGTAGACGGACGGACCGACGCTGCCGCCGTCGCTCATCTCGCTCAGCAGGTGGCGCAATTCGGAAAGGATCTGTTCGGACAGCGCGTTCACGCGGGATGTTCCTTCTGCAGACGGTTGACGAGAACCAGGATCGGCAGACGCCGCGCACATCGCCGCGGACTCGGGCACAGTGCAGCATGCACCGCTGCCGCCGGCCGATCGCAGCAGCACAGGGGCGAGTCCATGCGGACGGACGCGCTCATGCGTATGGCGCGGACAAATACACGTTGGCCCGCTGCAGCATCTGCGCCAACCGTTCCGCACGCGGCCCCAGCGGGGCGATGGCCTCCCCGGCGTCGCGCAACAAATCCAGCGCGAATTGGCGCGCTGCCTGCAGCCCCATGATCGACGCGCAGGTCGGCTTCTGCGCCGCCGCGTCCTTGCCGGGGGTCTTGCCCAGCGTCGCGGTATCCGCTGTCGCGTCGAGAATGTCGTCGACCACCTGCAACGCCAGGCCGAAACAGGCGGTGTACCGATCGAGCGCACAGTACAGCGCAGCGTGCGCGGCATCCTCCGCGATGGAGCATAGCGCGCCCATGCGAACGGACGCGCGCACTAGCGCTCCGCTCTTCATCCGGTGCATCGCCACGATCCTGTCCAGCTCGGCGTGCTTTCCGACCAGCGACAGATCCATGGCCTGCCCGCCTGCGGCACCCTCGGCGGACACGGCCTGCGCCAGTTCGCGCACGAGCGCGATGCGAGTGTCGCCCGGCGCATCGAGGCTCGCCAGGGTCAGGAAGGCGTGCGCCTGCAGCGCATCGCCGACCAGGATCGCAGTGGCTTCGCCGAACTTGACGTGCACGGTCGGAAGGCCGCGGCGAAGCACGTCGTCGTCCATCGCGGGCAGGTCGTCGTGGACCAGGGTACAGGCGTGCATCATCTCGATGGCGGCGCCGACGTCGTCGAGCATGTGCGCCGGCGTGTCGGCCAGTCCGCCGGCAGCCAGACAGAGCAACGCGCGGGTGCGCTTCCCGCCATGCAAGGTGGCGTAGCGCATCGCCGCCATCAGCTCGGTCTCACCGTCGTTTTCGGCGCAGAGAAGACGCGCCAGCGCCTGTTCGACCCGCTTTGCGCCGTCCTGCATCCAGATCTCCGGCAGCAGCCTGCCGGATGCGCCGCGCGCCTGCGCACCCGATCCGCCGAGCGCGGAAACGCCAGTTCGGTCGTCGTGTAGCGTGGAACCGGTCTGCATGTTATTCATGTCCTTGTACCTGACACGAGATGGCCACGGCGAGCGCCAAGCCGCAGCGGTGTTGCCGGCGCCGCACCGAGCGCGTGCGCTGAGTGCAGCAATGCCGCGCCTCGCCGGCGCCGCTGCCTCGCCACACGGGGCATGCGCTGCCAGCTCATGAGAAGCCTATGCGGATTGCCATGGACGGATGTGCAGTCGGGTAATAGCGCCGGCCTTTTTCGACGCCGCTCAGCAACTGCGGCCGCACCCCGGCCTTGTGCATTGTCAGCGCCAAGGCGATGCAGAACTGCACCATTTCGAGCCATACCAGGTGGTAGCCGATGCAGACGTGTGGGCCGGTACCGAACTGCAGCATGTCCACCGGCCGGATCGGCTCCGTGCGTTGCAGCCACCGCGCCAGGCGGAACTGATCAGGCGCCTCGTGCAGCAGCGCCGAGGTCGAGAAATGCAGCAGCGGGATGCACAGATGGGTGCCCGCGGGAAGGCGCCGTTGGCCGAGTTGCAATTCCTGCAGGGCGCGACGCGGCAGGAGCGTGGTCGCCGGATGCAGGCGCAGCGTCTCGCGGAACAGCGCCTCGGCGACCGGACACTCCGCCAGGTCCGCGTGCCGGGTCGGCACCGCGCCCACGCGTTGCGCCTCCTCGACCAGGGCGTCCCACAGCACAGGCTGCCGCGCCAGCTCGATCACCATCCAGGCCATCGTCGAGGCAGTGGTGTCGTGACCGGCAAGCAGCAGCAAGCGGATATTGGCGACCAGGACGTCATCGGAAAGCGCATCGTCGCTGCGGTCGAAGGCGCTCACCATGTCGTTGATCAACCCGGTGCGCGCGGCATGCGCGCGCGCGTCGCGGACGAACTGGCGCAACTGCGCGTCGATCCAGTCGCGGGCGGCGCGGCCTCGCCGCAAGGGCAGTCCGGGCAGGTCGACCGGGGGCGCGACGATCAACTGCAGCAGTTGCCGGTATTTGCGATGCCATCCCGGCAGGTCCTGCGCGGGGATTCCCATGAGGCTGAAGATGAGCTTGAGCATCAGGTCGCCGGTTTCGCGCAGGATGGTTACGTCGCCGCGCTCGCGCCACGCCTGCACCCGCGCCCAGATGATGGGCGCGAACAGGTCGCCGATGCCGGCCTGGGTCAGCCCCTTGGGCAGGAACGCCGCCTTGATCGCATCGCGCGCCTGCCGGTGCGCGCGGCCGTCCTGGGCAACCAACGTTCCGCCAAGCAATTCGGGCGCGATCTCTTCGATCAGCGCCGAGGACACGTCCTTGTGCCGGAGCAGTGCGAACGCATCCGGATGCACGCAGGTCATCAGGTGTCCGGCAGGGCCGAAATCCAGCCAGAAGTGGCTGCCCAGCGTCCGTTCCGCGCGCCGCAGCAGGCGCGGCAGGTCGCAGACGATGGCGGGAAGATGCCCGACCAGGGGGAAAGCGCCGGGCATGACCGGGATGTCGTATCGCAGCCGGTGCCGACGGTTGAGCGGGTTGAGCAGCATGTCCATCAGCAGCGCGCCGCCGCGGCCGCTTCGGCGGTGTCGCCGGCAGGCCGCGCGGCGCAGCTGTTGCCACCGTCGGCGTAAGTCGGCACATGCGCCAGCATGCCGCCGTCGATGCACACGACCTGGCCAGTGATGAACGCAGCATCGTCGGAGAGCAGGAACGCCACGAGCGCGGCCACGTCCTCGGGGCGGCCGACGCGCTGCAGGAGCTGGTGCCGGCGCAGATGCCGTTGCATGCACTCGTCCAGCTTGGCGAGGAGACGCTCGGTCATGACGAGACCCGGCGCAACGGCGTTGCAGCGGATCTGCGCATGACCATACTGGGTGGCGAGCGAGGCCGACAGCATGTTCATCGCCGCCTTCGACGCGGCGTAGGACGTCTGCGCCGTGTCACCGCTGAGTCCCTGGCACGACGACATGTTGACGATCGCGCCACCGCCGCGGGCGATCATCCGTGGGATGGCCTGCCGGCAGCAGAGCAGCGTGCCGCGCAGATTGGTCGCCATGGTCTGATCCCACACCGCCAGGTCCAGGTCGAGGATCGCGCGGTCGCGTGAGGTCAGATGCATGGCGCTCGCATTGTTCACCAGCAGGTCGACCCCACCGAAGTGCCGCTCCGCCGTCTCGAACAGCGCTGCCACCGCCTGCGCATCGGCGATATCCATGGCTAGGGGCAGCGCGTGGCCTGCTTCGGCCGCGATCTGCGCGGTGCAGGCGATGGCCGCCGAGCCATCAATGTCGGCCACCACCACTCTGCCGCCCCCGCGCGCGATGGCGAGAGCGCATGCCTTGCCGATGCCGGCGCCGGCGCCGGTCACCACAGCCACCTTGCCTTCAAACCGTCCCATCGTGTCTCCTGGATTGCATTGGTCTTTCGCGGCATGCCGCTCGGCCTCCGCCGGAGAAGGCGCAGGGTCGGCGCTGGCGCGCTCGTCATCGCCAGCGTCGCTTTCGATGATCCGAATGGCGGCGACCGGGCACTGGCTGGCCGCAAGCCGCACGGCGGCGTGCAGCGCCTGCGGGACCGTCGCCACGCACACTTCTGCCACGCCGTCCGGTTCGCGCTGGCGAAAGGTGCCCGGCAGCGTCAGCACGCACTGCCCGGTAGTACCGCACAGATCCTGATCGACCAGGACGCGCATCTCAGCCCCCCTGCCCATGCAGCCGCACCGGCAGCGCGCGGAACGTCCTAAGGAACGCGGAGGGCTCCCGGGTCGGCTGCTCGGCCAATGCCAGCGTGGGGAAGCGCGCCTGGATCCGCGGCAGGCTCTCGGCCAACTGCACCCGGGCCAGTTGCGCACCAAGGCAGAAGTGGATGCCGTGGCCGAAGGTCAGCATGATCTTCCCGTCGATCGACATGCCAGGACTGGTGCCGTAGAACCGCACGGGATCGAAGCGGTCGGGATCGGCGAAGGCGTCCGGGTCGCGATTGCCGGCCGCGATCAGCACGCGCACGTCCGCGTTCTTCGGGATCACCACGCCGCCCAGTTCGATGTCGCGCTGGGCGATACGCGGAATGGAGCTGAACATGGCGGGCGCGTCGCAGCGCAGGACTTCTTCGACGAACGCCTTCACCCCCACGGCATCTCCCTGCAGCCAGTGCCGCTGTTCAGGATACGCCAGCATCGCCAGGACCGCATGGTCTATGGCCGCAGCAGTGGTGGCGAAGCCGCCCAGCAGCATGCCCCACAGCATGCTGATCAACTCCGCATCCGACAGCATGTCGGCATCGTCGTCGTGTGCGCCGACCAGCATTGACACGATGTCGTGGCGGGAATCGATGCGCTTGCGCTGTATAAGGTCGCCGAAGTAGGCCTGCACCCTGGCGCTGGCCGCGTCCGCCGCGGCGAGCTGGGGATCGCTGGCGTGCGGGCTCAGGCCTTCCAGAATGGCGCTGATGCCGGCGACGAGCCCCAACATGTCTTCCTGGGGCATGCCGAACAGTTCGCCGAAAACCAGCATGGGCAAGGCCAGCGCGAATTCCCGATGCAGGTCCACCGCCTCCCCGCGCTCCAGCGAGGGCGCCATGCCGTCCAGGCGCGCTGCGACGATGCGAGCGATGGTCGGCCTCAGGTTGTCGATCTGGCCCATGGTGAAATCGCGCGAGATCAGCCGGCGCAGACGCGTATGCGTCGGTGGTTCCTTCATCGCTAGCGTGGACGCCAGCAGATTGAGTGACAGGCTGGTCGCCGCACGCGGGAAATAGCGCGCCAGTTCGCCCGGCGCCGGTCCCCGAAAAGCATCGCCCGTGGCCTTGAGCGCCCAGTAGATGTCGGCGTGGCGGCTCAACAGAAAGAGGCCCGAGGCCGCGCGATGCACCGGATCGTGCTCGCGCAACCACCGCATGAACGGATACGGGTCGTGGATGCACGCTGGCGACGCCAGTTCGGCGAAGGCGTCCCGGCATGCTGCCGTGGTTTCTTGCACGTCCATCTTGGTTACCTGTTGGCTGGCTGATCTGACCGGCGCGCGCCAGGCGCGCCGGCAAATTGCGGAGAAGATCGCGATTCCAGGCGGCGTCCGCGCATCACCAGAGCACCGGGAACTCCTCGAACCCGCCAGTGATGATCTCCTTGCGCAACTTCAGTTCTTCGGGCGCCACGGCCAGGCGCAGCGCGGGAAAGCGCTGGAAGATCGAACCGAACACCACCTTGAGTTCCAGCCTGGCCAGCGCCGCGCCGATGCAGTAGTGCGGCCCATGGGAGAACGCCAGGTGCGGGTTTTCGTCGCGTCCGATGTCGAAGATTTCCGGGTCGTCGAAATGGCGCGCATCGAACGACGTCGCCGGCAGGCCGACAAGCACCTTGCTCTCCGCAGGAATATCCACGCCCGCGATGGTCACGTCGGTCCTCGGATAGCGCATGATGCCGTCCCAGCCCGCGCCCGGCGGGTACATGCGCAGGATTTCCTCCACCGCCTTGTCCACCAGGGATGGATCGCCGACCAGGCGTTCGCGCTGTTGCGGATGGCGGAACATGGCCAGCAGGCCGAATTCGATCTGCGCGACGGTGCTCTCGTGCCCCGCCACCAGCATGCCCGTCGCCAGGCCGATCGCCTCTTCCTCGGTCGCCTTGCCCTGGTCGACCGCCGCGAGCAGATCCGTCAGCAGGTTGTCGCCAGGATCCTGGCGCTTGTCCCGCATCTTGCCGCGAATGTAGGCGCGCAGTTCTTCCCAGGCCAAGCGCGACGCGCTGCGCGGGCCGCTTTCATGCTGGTGCGTCATCACCTCGTCGGACAGCCCGGCGAAAAAGGCGTGATCCTCGTAGAGCACGCCCATCAGCGCGCTGATGACCATGGCCGGAAGTGGAAAGGAGAGGTGGCGCCGCAGGTCGGCGGGCTGGGGCTGGGCCGCCAGTGTCTCGAACAACTGTGCGGCGATCACCTCGACTTGCTGCGCGAGCAGCTTCACCCTGCTGTTGCTGAAGGCCGGCGCCACGATCGTGCGTAACCGGGCATGCTCGCCCCCCTCGTGCGAGACCAACCACCCCGGCGATCCGAGAATCACCGAATCCGGGGTGAATGTCGCCGGCGGCATTCCCGAGGGCCGGAACGCCGCGTCGGACAGCACCGCCTTGGCTTCATCGTAGCCTGTCACCCACCAGCCTTCGTGCCCGGACGGGAAGCGCACGCGGTGGATCGGACCGTTGGCGCGTTGCGCCAACATCTCGGGCGAGGGCTCGATGTGATCGACGCGCCACATCGGCAGCGTCGGCAAGGGTTGTTCGGACATGGTGGCACTTGATCTCTAAGCGATGGAAGGGCGGGAGGTGACCGGCAGGCGCTGCGGGCAGCGAATGGCTTAGGAAGGCATGTAGACGACGTCCTCCGCAGCGTAGCCCGATTCGATTATCAAGGTCGGCCAACGTGTAACTGCCTAGGCATACCGCGCGGCGAGATGCAGAACGTTATCCTGCGCCTTCGAGTTGAGGATAAGGCGAGTGTGGCGGGCGTTTGAGTCGCAGCCGGCCATCAAGATTTCCTGCGCAAGGGTCGACAAGGGCGGCGAGCCTGTTTGGTAGGGGGCGGTTTCGCCGAGGCCCCTTCCCATAGAATGCTATCTGATGCGGATTTGACATTTTGCTTTTCTTTCTTCGTTCCATCGATCGCGGTGCCATCCACGAAAGGAAGGTCGGTCGGCAGCTCCCGGCCCGCAACGAAGGAGCTTCAAAACTCGTGCCAATTTGGCCGACCCAGCAGAAGAAGAAAAATTGTGATTGCTTTTCACCGGGTTAGCCTGAGGCCAGACAAGAGCTCGGCGAAATAGGCCGGTGTCGCGGGCCAACAAAGGGGACAGAACAGTGTCGGATAGTACGCCTCGGCGACCTTTCGGTCGGGCTTGCGACATTCTGGTCCAGTTTCGAACATAAGAGGGTTGCAAACAGGACACGCTTGGAGAATTCGATCCTCACGGAATCAGGGCGCTTGCCGAAGAGCGCGTGCTCATGGTTGCTGCCACAGGCGCGTGTTCACGATAGCCGTGCCTCAGCACGCAAGAACACGCTAGCGGCACACGCTACGCAATCGCTGCAGTGCCCGCCGGTGTGAGGTAGTGCATCGGCTCGGCTTCCGGTTCGTCTTTGCCCAGCCGGGGCGGAAGCGCCGAATATCCGCACCATACAGCACCGTTGTTGAGTGTGGTGGCGAGGCGGTTATAGCGCGCGCCCGATCTTGGCGAAGACACGGCCTCCGAGAAAAAGGGGCGGTCCAAAAGCATCTTTATTCGAAATGGCACGCCGCTTGCTGCTCCTGGTTAGAGCCCATCAAATCACGATGAAAGCGACTTGCGCCATGCCCGACACGCGAAGCTTCAGACCGTGGCCTGAGGAGACGGTGCCCGTTCCCGCTGAACATCGGTACATCGTCTCCTGCGGAGGCCTCTGCTCGGTAGCCGCTTCGCGCACGGCTGGTCCGATGCCGGCACGCCAACACATGGCGCTCGCGCAATTGCCGTTTACCGGTTCTGATCAGCATGTGAGTGCCCAAGAGTCCCATCAAAGAGCCACCGAAGCCAGGGTCGGCGGGTCACTGGCAATATCGGCGAAACGCCGAAGCAGCTCAGTAACGCGGGTCTCTTGCGTGAGGCCTCCACACGCTTCCGATACTGGCTACTTCGGGCCCGCTATCACTTTTTCCCGGGCACGAGCGCGAGTGATCGATGCCGATTCCGGCGCCATAGCCGTGGAAAGATTGCCCAAGCGGCTCGACGGCCTCCAGCTCGCTCAGATCGATGGCGTTCGGGTGGCGAAGACCAGCAGCCAAGACGTTCCCCTACATCGGGATGGAAAGAGGAGGTTGCGAGCCGCGAGGGCGTCATTTCATGCCCGGCATACGAGCCTTTGCTCGGTATTGCGCCAGCCTCTGCCAGAATCCGGCGCGCCAGTTTTTTCCTGAGGAGCAAGTTGATGACCGTTCAAAAGAAGGTTCCCTTCGTCACCTTTCTCACGCGTGTTCGCGATGAGTCAGTCCAGGGCCCAAATCCATATCGCTGGGAAGAAAAGACATCTGACGACTACTTTGCCGGCAAGCGCGTCATCCTGTTCTCGCTGCCTGGCGCCTTCACTCCGACCTGCTCGACCTACCAACTGCCCAATTTCGAAGAGCTCTATGATGAGTTTGAGAAGGAGGGAATTGACGCGATTTACTGCGTCTCCGTCAACGATGCCTTCGTCATGAATGCGTGGGGGAAGTCCTTGGGCCTGCAGAAGGTCGAGCTCATCCCCGATGGCTCAGGCGAGTTCACACGCAAGATGGGCATGCTGGTCGCAAAGGACAATCTCGGCTTCGGGATGCGCTCCTGGCGCTACGCCGCCCTGATCAACAATGGCGTGGTGGAGCAGTGGTTCGAGGAGGAAGGTTTCTCCGACAACTGCGAGGCCGACCCCTATGGCGTCTCATCCCCGCAAAACGTTCTCGAAACGCTGAAAGCCGCCGCATGACCTAGAAAACGTCTCACTGGTGCCATTGCCCGCCCCAAGAGGCTCCCTCGACAGGATTATCGCGCTCACCATGCAATCCTCAGCAAGCCTGCTTCAGCGCCAGAAGCAATCCATGGTCGCATCGCCTCAACTCATTGAGTCGATTCGCTTGCTGCAACTGGCGCATACTGAACTGCATCAGTTCGTGGAGCGGGAAATCGAGAAGAACCCGCTCTTGGAATCTGCGTCAAACGATGGCGGGCCTTTTGGCGATGTTTCGAGTTCGGGAGCGGATCAGCCTATCGGCCCACGCGCAAACGCCGTTGACGGACCGACCGGGGGCGGGTCGCCTGAACGGCTCGGGCAATGGAAATCACTTCGCAACACGACCAACAACCCGCCGGGCAATGGCCCTTCCCTCGACGAGTTTGCCACCCTCGCCGAAACATTGCACGACCATGTCGCTCGTCAGATCGCCCTCACTGCGTTCACACCACAGGAGCGGCTGATCGCTGGCCAGCTTGCCGCCGATCTGGAAGACACTGGCTATATTCGGGCAAACCTTTTGGAGCTGGCCGAGAGCCTGAATGTCCGTGAGGCTGTTGTGGAACGGGTTCTCGGAACCTTGCAGCAATTTGATCCACCGGGAGTTTTTGCGCGAAGTCTCAGAGAATGCCTCGAGATCCAGTTGCGCCAGCGTAACCGGCTCGACCCGGCAATGGCAGCTTTGGTTGCCCATCTTGAAATGCTTGCGCGGCGCGATTTTGAGGCACTGAAGCAGCATTGCGGAGTCGATGAAGAAGACCTTCTCGACATGATGCATGAGATTCGGGCGCTCGATCCCAAGCCTGGGAACCGATTCCAATCCGGTGCGTCTGAATCAATCATACCCGACATCTGGGTCACGCCCTCACCGCAAGGGGGGTGGCAGATCGAACTCGATCCCGCCACACTGCCAAAGCTGCTGATCAACCAAAGCTACTATGCCGAAGTCTCGCGTCAAACTGCCCAAAGTGCGAAGGATAAAGCATTTCTCGACGAATGCTTGCAAAACGCGAACTGGCTAATCCGCAGCCTCGATCAGCGCGCCAAGACCATCGTTAAGGTTGCGGCTGAAATCGTGCGTCAGCAGGATGCCTTTTTGGAACATGGCGTCGCCCACCTGCGGCCTCTCAATCTCAGAACCGTCGCTGACGCGATCGGCGTGCACGAGTCGACGGTAAGCCGGGTGACCTCGAACAAGTACATGCTTACCCCGCGCGGCGTCTTTGAACTGAAGTATTTTTTCACCGTCGCGATCGCGTCCTGCCAAGGCGGCGATGCGCACTCCGCCGAAGCTGTCCGCCATCGGATCAAAGCGATAATTGCCGCAGAATCTCCCGGCGACGTGCTTTCCGACGAGGACATCGCTGCCCGGCTGAAGGAAACCGGCATCGATGTTGCGCGCCGCACCGTCACAAAATATCGCGAAGCAATGAACATCCCCTCCTCCGTGCAACGCCGCCGGGAAATGCGCTTGTGTTTTTAAATTTGGGTCAAGGCAGCCAACATCAGGTTGCATTGCATCAAAGTGGAGACTTCGTTCATGACCCAATCCGCGGCAGGCGTTGTGGACGCTGTTCTGCACGACCCAGAAAAGCCCGTCCCACCGTCTGGTCCCGCATGGGGTGCGGTCATTTCGCTTTCCTTGGGCACCTTCGGGCTGGTGACCGCAGAGTTTCTGCCTGTCAGCCTGCTCACGCCCCTCGCGCATGATCTCGGTGTCACCGAGGGTGCGGCTGGACAGGCGATGACGGCGACCGCTATCGTCGGGGCGATCTCGGCGCCGACAGTGGCTATCATCACAAAGCGCCTGGACCGCAGGCTCGTCATGTGGGCGATGACGCTGCTGCTGATCCTGTCGGACGTTCTGGCGGCCGGCGCGTGGTCGTTGGCGGTTCTCCTGACTGCACGCGTCGTGCTCGGCATAGCGCTCGGAGGCTTCTGGTCGATGTCGGCAGCACTGGCGATGCGGCTCGTTCCAAGCCACCTCCTGCCGCGCGCTATGGCGATCATCCTCACCGGCGTTTCCGTGGCTACCGTTTGCGCAGCTCCAATCGGCGCTTATGTCGGCGATATCTGGGGATGGCGAAGTGCCTTCATGCTCGCCGCAGTCGGCGGCGCGGCTACACTGCTGGTGCAACTCATAACCATTCCGAGACTGCCTCCGATTGGAGTGGCTAGCTTCCGCAGCCTGCTGGATGTGGCTAAGATTCCGATGGTCAAGGTCGCGCTTGTGGTCGTCCTGCTTGTCGGTTCCGGCCACTTCGCCGGAATCACTTATATCCGCGCCTTCCTCGAGAAGGTTCCCGCTCTGGACGTCGAAACGATTTCGCTTGTGTTGCTTGCTTTTGGCATCGGGGGATTCTTCGGCAATTTGGCCGGCGGGCTTCTGGCCGAGTACAGTCTCAAGGCAGTCGCGGCCCTTGCACCGCTGCTCATAGCGATAGCCGCTGTTTCGCTGCTGATGGCGGGAGCATCGGCCTTCGCCTCGGCGATTGCGGTTGCCGGGTGGGGCTTTGCCTTCGGCGCCGTGCCGGTGGGATTACAGACGTGGATGGTGCGGCGGGCCGTTCCCGAGCAGGCCGAAAGCGCCGGTGTGCTGATGGTCGTAGCATTCCAAGTGGCAATCGCAGCCGGCGCGATTTTCGGCGGAGTATTGGTGGACAATGCCGGGATTACCAGTGCCATTGCCTACAGTGCTGTTGCCACGTTCGCCGCCGCCCTGACAGTGTTCCTGCTCGGCCCGAAGCGCGAAACCTAGACCGCCTGACAGAAGAGGCCTCAGCAGCGCAAGCGGCACGAGAGATGCGATGCACGGCGCGGTCCTCCGCACGACTACTCATGGACCAGCGCAAGCGCCTCGCCGATTGGCCGCACTGAGCTGGCGCAAAACATCGATGTCGTACGTACGCGATACGATCTCTCCCAAGCAGGTTCGCGGAGGAAAACGAGTTCGTCACAGCTCTGCGCGCCGGCGAGTAAGGACTGATTGCACGATTGCGAAGCATGAGGGACCATTACTACCGACTTGAGCATCGTTTGGAGGACTGCGATATCCCCACATGAGAGATTGGGTTCGGCACCGAAAGCAGCAATGCCGATCCATCGCGACCCTGAGCTTTAGCCTCCGGACGTTCGGCGCTTGCTTGCCAATCAACCAGCGCCGTCGGGCCAGCGGATCTCGAATCCGCCGGTTCCAATGGGCCAGGCCAGGCCAAAGCCGCTGTCAAACGCCAGACTTAGATCGTTCTTTCTCGTCACCTTCGCACCGACGAGAATTACCTGTCGGCCAGTCCACCGCTGATGCTGGCGGTAGTCGAGCAACTGGCCGGTCGCGGCGCGAATCGCGAAGCGCATCGTAGCCGCATCAGCAGGCTTGATCTCGACCATCACTTCCGGCATTGCGTCAACCGCAACCGAAGGTCGTCGCGAAAACAAGCGGGAAAATCAATCCGCGGATATCGCTCGCTGAGAAACGCTACGAACTGTTTGTGCAGACTGTCATGCTGAGGATGGACATTGATCTCGTACTTCCGCACATACCGTTTGTAGACGTCGGACGCTGCCGCTCCAGCCGGTCGGCCACGACCTCCATCATGATCGGGCGATGCCCCGACGGGAGCGACTGGCTCGCCTTCGATAAATGCCTTTACTCTCTTGACGAATGCTCTGGCGGATCGATCTGTCGTATCGTTCGCATACCACCAGCTTGCCTGGCCACTCCACCCTTTGCCACGGTGCCTATCCTCCGGGGGCAGCACGAATGCATTTTCGGCGAGTGTCCTAGCCCTGAACGACCTGATCTTATCCTTGTAATGCTGGGCGGAAGGGTTACGCCCCTTGAAGTGCTGGCGGTGGCGATACAGTCGCGCACCGCGATACCACCCGACCACCACGCGCGGATCTTTGCCTTCCTCCGGAGCCGTCCAAACGATGTCGATCCCGTCGACAAATTCGTCGTGCTTGCCTGAACCCAGATTCTGGATGCGCACCTGCCGATCCAATTCGCCCTTAATCGTCTCGAAGAGCCGTAAACGTACCCGTCATCGGCTGCAACAAAGTTGCATTCTTCCGCGCAATAACCCTGCTTTCTCGGAAATGCCCCGCCACCGAGAGGCGGGTCATCCGCGCTCCGCCCGGCGTAGTCGTTCATCCACGCAACATTGCAGAACAAAATAGGCATTTCTCAACCTCTATGGGACGTCATGACGGATTCGATCGAAAGTTCCTATGTCAGACGAGTTGGTTAGTTGAACCGTTTTGAGGCGAATTCTAATCGAGCCTAATCCAGCTGGTGAATGGTAGATTGTGGCACAACAGCCTTGGCGATTTCACATAGGTGCTTGTGGTGCGTGAGATAGATGACCTGACCTGTGTTCGCCATCTCCCCAAACAATCTGAAAACCTCCTCCGAGCGAATATGGTCAAAGGTTTCCATGATGTCGTCGGCGATGAAGGGAACCGAGGGCCGGAATTGCGCGAACTCGTAATAACCGGCGAGCCTCAGTGCCAGGTAGAGCTGAAAGCGCGCGCCCTTCGAAAGCGCGTCAGCGAGCTTGGATTGCCCGTCGCGCTGCACCGCGATGAGAACCTCCCCGCCTTTCACGGGCTGGGTTGTAAGGCCTGAATACTGCCCACGGGTCATTAGCTTGAATGCGTCTGATGCACGCGCCATCATCCCCGAACGGTGGTTCTCACGGTAGATCCGCAAAGCATTTCCAGCCGACATGATGCCGAGCTTCAGCTCGATGTAACGAACGGCCTTCTCCTCGATTTCCAACAGGGTTGTGCGCCGTTCGGCATCCAGGTGTGCAACCGCGCTGTCGCCGCCGATGGCGTCCAGCTTATCGGCCGCGCGTGTCTGCCGGATCAGCTGTTGCTGGATCATCTCATCGAACTGGCGAAGCCGCTGCTCGCCCTCAGCCTTCTCGACCGTGAGGCTGTCGAAATCGATCGCGTCCAGGATCGAGCGTGCCTCCTCGAATCCGTCGACTGCAAGTTCCGCCACTACCCGTTCCTCAAGGTCAGCGACGGCAGCGCGCAATCCATCCCGCTCGCGCAGCAGCTCATCGCGTTCGACTACCTCGGACAAAGTGGCGACGCAAAAAACGCCCAGCACTTCGTTCTTGCGGCGTTCGTGCGCCGAAATCTCATTGTCGAGGATGTCGCGCGCCTCCTTCAGGCGCTTCAGGTCGTGGCCGAGGCTTGCCTTCGTTTCGCGTGTCCGCTCGGCGCGCTCCAGGCGCTCGGCAAGGCGGATGGCCAACTGCTCCGGCTCGCCATCCTCCGTCGGCTCGTCGGCTTCAACCGCTACGGCGATGACCTCGACCAGAAAATTAGCCCTGTCGGCCGCCATCTTGTCGATACGCAGCTGCAGATCGTCCCGTTCCTGCAGGCTTCTTGACAGTTCGGCCAATTGATCGAGCACAGTGCCGACGCCGGATGCTGAGAGCCCGCTTTCGAGCCAAGTTCCCTTGAGTGCTTCGACAATGCCGGCCAGCCATTCCTCCTCGCGACGCTCCGCCACGCCTACGGCAACCCGTCGGGCCGCTAGATCCTCTTCCTTGGAGCCCACCATTCTGAGCGCCTCGGCATACTCTGCGTCCACCTTGCGCTGCCGATCCAGAAACAGCTCAGCGATGGCCATGATTGCTTCGAGGGTGTCGCCGGGCTCTGATACTATGCCGACGCTTTCCAGCGCTGCTCTCATTTCCAAGCGTATCTGCTCGCCGGCGTCAGCGGCTCGCTCCGCCTTCCTGCGGAGAAGTTCGATCTGCTCCCAGGCAGCGAGCGCATCGCTGCGCGCCTCGATCTGATCCTCGATCCTTTCGATCAGGCGCTCAGACGAAGGTTCCACGGCGTCTCCGAGCAGGTCTCTGGCGGCCGCGCGGATTTCCAACAATTGGGTATCCACATCCTTGCCGAGCTGTGTGCGTTGGATGCCGTTGCGTGACAGGTTGGCCGCGACCTCGGCCAGTTCGCGAGTCGTTGCCCGGATCTCGGCAAGATCCGCCGCGCCGGCCAGCCGGCCCGCGCTGGCAATGTCATCGCGCGCCAGTGCCACGGCGAAATCGTCAGCGGTGTCACCGGTCAGCGCTGCGCGGTGCGTTGCCCACGCATCATCGCGGACACGGCGGATCGCGGCAGCCCCATCATCGTCGACAACGTCGACCGAGGGACGAAGGGCATCCAATCCAGCCTTGAGCATGGCATGGTTGCCCTCGTATTCGGCGAGGCGTTCGGCAAGTACGGCGGTGTTTCTTGCCAGTTCTGACGCTACTGTCTTCCAGGCGGCAATGTGCCCGGCGCTCGGAACCGCGACGTTGGCGAGAGCAAGGGCATCTCCTCTCCATGGACGCAAGCGCGTGAGCGACACCTCCCATCGAATTGTTCCCGCATCTTCTGCCTCGCGAGCCGTCCTGATCTCCGCCAGGTGTCCGCTTGCTCGCGCTTTCGACAAAGCCGAGCCCAGCCTTGCCCTGGCAGGTTCGGGCACTGCCCTTTCCTCGCCGACCCGCTGCCTTGCCGCCTGCAGCGCATCGAGTGCTGCCGCCGCCTCGTCGCGGGCGGCGCGCACCCCGGTAGCAATCCCGGACCTCTGCTCGACCATAGCGCGAACGACGCCAACGGTGACGGCAGGCAGAAGCAGCGCGGCAGGATCCGGCTCGGAAGATCGACCCAAGGCGGCTAGGCAGCTTGCCACGGTGTTGTTGAGGATTTGCAGCCCCATCCTGCGAGTGGGCAAGTCAAAGCCAGCCGCGGTATGGCGCACTTTGCTCTCCGCAAGCCCGCGGATTCGTTCGGAAATCGACAGGATCGATTCATCCTCATCGACCGCAGTGACTTTTGCCGCCAAGCGCTGGACCTCGTCGATGTTTGCGGACAGCCGCGTTCTGAGGCTGGCATCGTCATCGATGAGTCCGGTGACACTACCCGTCCACGTGCGAGCTGGGGAGGCGATGTCCGGCAGCTCATTCAGCCGGGCAATCTTGCGCCGGATATCCGCCCGCATCGGCGCAGCACGCACGTAACGAGCAATGGTATCCAGCCTGGCCACCAGCACCGCTCGGTCACTGATGGTCCGGTCGTATTGCTGCGCTGCATCGAGACGTTCGGCCTCCAGGCCCTCGTAGGTTGATGCAAGGGTATCGATCGCATCCCTGCGCGACTTCACGTCAACAAGGCGCTTCTTCAGGAGCGCCAGTTCGGTGCCATGCGCCTGCTTCCGATACAGAGCGTCTGCTTCGGCCTCGAGGGTGTTCAACGTATCACTTGCGTTCCCAAGACCGGCGCTTGCCGTGAAGAGGAGCTTGCCGAGGTCGCCCCGCGACTCCAGAATCGACTTCCCGCCCGCTTCCAGCGTCTCGTCATCGAGTGAGAACATCGTCGTGTAAGCGTCACGCGACAGTCCGGCGAGATGCGCCGTGATCGCCACGTCGCTCACCGGTTGGCCCGTCGCGTTCAATAGCGAATTAGTACGCTGTTTCGTACGCGTGAACGTGTGCTGGGAGCCGGCCAGTTCCAGCACGCCGCCAATGCGCATGGCGCTGTACTCGTGCAGGAAGTTGTAGCGGCTCCGTTCCTCGATGCCGAACAGCAAGTCTAAGTAGGCGGAAAGCGCGGTCGATTTGCCGGCCTCATTCAGGCCGAACGCGATATGCAGGTCAGGTCCGGATTCCGGTTTGGGTCCGAAGTCGATCGTACTATTGGTGAACTTTCCATAGCGAATGAGGTCAAGTCGCCGCAACCTCATGACGATCCACCGGACTTAAGGCGGGCAGTGACCAAGTCCGCACCCTTGGAAAGCACCTGATCGAGGAACTGCTCCAGCCCGGCTTCGTCCTTCCCAGCAAAATCCCGTCCGTCAGCCGGAAGGTCGGCGACCATCTTTTGGACGAACGCCCTCGCCTCAGCGCGGAAGGCCTCCGAGGTGGCATCGGCACGCATTGATTGCCCGAGTTCGAAAATCGGATCAGCAATATCCTCGGCGGTCTCCGTCCGAGGCGGCGCGAGGTCAAGCTCGAGCTTCTCCACCCACGTATGGCCCAGCTGTTCCGCAGCCTGTTCGGCTTCGGCAAGAAGGAGGTCCCTGTCGCGGATCAGCGCCCATAACAATGGTGACGTCCCTCTCAGGCCAACGCGGGCCACAGCATGACGCGATCGGACGGTGGCCCGCATCTCTTCGAGCGCGAAACGAATACGCGCGACGGCCTCGGGCCACTCCACCGCCCCGGTAAGGTCGACGCTCACCCGTTCGAACTGCGCAACGCTGGTCAGCCGTTCCTCGATCTCCACCGAACGGTCGTCGCGCACCGTCACCAGGGTGACTGATTTCTCACCCGCCTCGGTAATATCCCTCCCCTGAGGTATTCCCGGCATCACCACGGTGCTTGCGCCGGAATAGACTTGACGAACATGAATGTGGCCGAGGGCCCAATAGTCGAAACCGTGGGCGTGCAGGTCAGCGATGCTGCAGGGCGCGTAAACGTCGTGACCGGGCGATCCAGCCAGACTGGTATGCATGATGCCTATGTTGACGGCCCCTTCACGAGCAGCCGGATATTTGGTCAGCAGGCTGTCCGGGGCCTTTGGGTTCGCAAAGCTCAAACCGTGGAAAACGATGTCCAGACCGCCGGCTGTCTGCAATACCGACTGAGCACGACCGCCGAAGATGGTAACGGTGTCGGGAAACACCAGCTGTTTGGAAATCCGCGACAAGGCGTCATGATTGCCGCGGATCTTGAAAACCCTGATGCCGGTCTGGTGCAGGCGTGTCATTTGCGATGCCAGAAACCGCGCAGTTTTCATCGAGGTCTGCTCGCCATCGTATAGGTCGCCAGCAATGACCAACGCGTCGACTCGTTCCTCAAGGCAGAGATCCACTATCGAAACGAATGCCTGGCGGCTGGCGTCGCCCACGAGCCCGGCAAGATCGGGATTTCGCATCGCCAGCGAACGAAGCGGCGAGTCGAGATGAATATCGGCCGTGTGTACGAATCGAAATGCCATTCGGCCTCCGCCAGGGAAAGAGGTGTTCTGAGCTCGACTGAAATTGCAGCGAGGTCGCTGCAACGCCCCATTACACTTCGGCTAATTTCTCGCTCGTGCAGTCGCCGACCACCAACAAGCCGTCTTGGGACCGTAACAATCCCTTGGCAACTGAATCGGCGACCGCGGCCGAAATTAGCTGCTTCAATTGTGCGCTTGTGGCTTTGAAGCCCAGCATCCTCGCAACGCCTGTGGCAATTTCTTCCTCTGTCGCACCGAGATTGGATTTCACGACTTCCATAGCGCCTTGGGCGACCTCGTCCTGCGCAATCATTTCGGGCTTACGCAATCCAGGGGACACGACCGCACTGCGTTCTCTAAGACGAACAGGAGCACCCGGCTTGAAGCAGAAGTTGCCTCGACGGGCTACTGCACCACCTCTCTGTGCTATGCCTACACCTCGCTCGATTGCATCCTGAATCCTGCCACCGGCCCGCTGCAGACCCCACGCGTCCCGAATACGCGAAACTATTTCGTCGACATGGATTGGTGTTTCTGTAGCCACGACCTGCTCGACCAGCCCGGCCATGATTCCGCTGGGCGTCTCGTGGAGTTCGAACGATCCCGGTCGCCTTAGCTGAGTCTCTTCGTAGGCTCGATTGGGAGTCTCGGATCCGTTTGTGCTCTCGAGACCGATTTCCGTCACGTTGCCCCGGTCGACCATAACAACCTGAACGGCTACAGCACGATTTCTCTGAACCCCCAATTCGGCCCGCTCATCGAGTTCCTTTCTGGCAGCCTCAATCGCTAGTATGGTTCGCTCCAGCTGCTCATGAGGTCGTTGGAACCAGTCAGCGCTCCAGATCCGATGAATAATCCAACCATGATCCTCAAGGACGGATTGCCGTAGCCGGTCTCGATCTCTGGCCGAGCGCGACGAATGATATTCTGCACCATCGCATTCGATGCCGAGTATATACCGGCCTGGCCTCTCTGGATCCGCAACCGCGAGGTCGATGAAGAAACCGGCAATGCCCACCTGAGCATGAACCTGATAACCTTTTTCGATCAGCGCGTTGGCTACCTGTTCTTCAAAGATCGAATCCATTTCGCGAACCGTGGCCTGGGCAAGCGAAATTCGCCCTGTTCTCGCGTAGTGCAAGAAGAGCTTGAAGGCGAAGATGCCTTTCCCTTTGCCACGCTCCAGGTCGATGTCTTCGTCTGTGATGGACGCGAATACTTCGCAGCTGCGCTTGGCTCGGCTTATGAGGACGTTGAGCCGACGCTCGCCGCCTTCCGCACCAAGAGGGCCGAAACGCATGGCCATGTATCCCTGCGCATTCTTGGCATACCCCACCGAGATCATGATCACGTCGCGCTCATCGCCTTGAACATTCTCAAGGTTCTTGACAAAGAATGGCTCGCTGGGATGCGCGTGAAAGAACTCCTCCGTATCGGGATTTAGTCGCCGCAGCGCTTCGAGTTCATCCTGGATCGCGCGGCGTTGGCTAACCGAAAATGTTGCAACGCCTAGAGTCTCTTGCGGGTTCACCTTCGCATGACGGATGATCGCTTCGGCTACTGCTCTCGCCTCTACCGGATTGGCTCCTGTGCCACCGGAATCGAAGACCCCCTCCGGCACATGATGAAACCGCAACCCCATGCCTGCCTCTTGGGTATAGGGGCTTGGCACGATGAAAAGCCGGTTCTCGTAGAACTGGCTGTTCGATACGGCGATCAGAGATTGGTGACGGCTACGGTAGTGCCAGCGGAGCATACGCTGCGGCAAGCCGCGGGCCGTGAACAGGCCGAGGATGCTTTCGATGTCGGCGACCTGCGCGCCCTCACCCTCGTCATCTTCAGACTGCGAGCCTGTCATCTTCGCGAAGAATGTCGTGGGTGGCAGTTGGCGTTCGTCGCCAACAACGACCACCTGATTGGCCCTGGCGATCGAGCCAAGCGCGTCCACAGGCTGTATCTGAGACGCCTCGTCCATCACAAGCAGATCGAAGGACATCCTGCCGGGCGACAGGAATTGGGCCACCGAAAGCGGGCTCATCATGAACACTGGCTTGAGTGCCTGGATGGCAGGCCCTGCCTTCTGCATCAACTGCCGGATAGGCATGTGGCCCCGTCTGCGCGCCATCTCAGAACGAAGCAGTCCGACTGGTCCAGCTCCGCCGTCTCTTGAGGGAATTTTTCGGTGATGAGCCGTCACAACTTCAATGGCACCGGCCTTGATCCTCTGTCGGTCCAGATCCGCGAAGTCACGTACAGCCCTGGAATGCAGTTCCCCGTCGAACCTTGCCAGCTCCGGCTCATCGGTCGCCATCGCTAGAAACATTCGTTCGTAGTAGGCCATATCGAAGACTGATCGCGCCGATCCTGTTGTAATCTGGCCGTCGGCTAGGCCGTCTATCAACTGTCCCAGTCCAGCCTTTCGGGCCGTTTCGGATCGCTCTTCATAGGCAACCCATTTCGAGAGCTGTTCCTGATGATCGAGCCACCCCGCCAGTCGAGAAACAACCTCGACTATCGCGACGTCTGGAAAATCGTCTACTCCAAACAAGGAGGGAGCATCGGCTTTCAAATCCCCTGCAAGCGCCTTCAATTCCCGCGCTGCCGCTTGGGCCGCTTCACGCGCTGAACGCGCCAAGTTTGCGATCTCTTTTCTTTCAGGCAACCGCGCAGCCAAATGCCGGATTGAGCCATTTTCTCTCAGCCAAAGTTCGGCTTGCGCGAGAGCGGCCCAATCGGATCCTCGACCGAGCCACGACGAGCCGAATGCGAACTTGCCAAGGCTTTCCCCGTCGTCGATCTCTTGAGCAAGCGCTTGTAGTCTGCCTAGTCGGCGCAGTATCTCCACCCGCTCACTGATCAGATCTGGAACGTCAGTCAGAACCTGTCGTGACGCGTCATCGGCTTGAGCTACAGTGCTTGCCTTCGCTTCCATCAGTTGCAGCGAGGCCCGCTCGGCGGAAGCCACGTCACCTAGCATGGATGACGCAAGGTGGCCTAAATCGTTCCAGAACCCCTCGATAATCGGCTGACCGATGTCGATCACCTTACGAACTCGGACCGCACGCGCGCCCGCTTCAGAGCGCTCCGCCATCCGCCCGGCTATAATTCGCGGTTCCGAGCCAAGTCCCCTCAGCGTGCGCATCCACTCCACTAAGGCCTGGAGTGGTGCCGAAGACGATCTCTCCCCGCGCCAATCGGCTCCGAAGGCGGAACGGCCAAAGGCGTCGCCTTCGCGCACTTTTGCTGCGGCCGCCTGGCCCTTCATCAGAATGTCGAGGAGACCCATTATCTCCGCCGCAGGCGCGCTAGGGGCTACCAAAATAGTCCGCACAAGTGCAGTGGCGCGACGGTAGTCGCCATTCAATGCTTTCAATATTCCCGTGTGCGTGGCGAGCGCTTGCCGCGCCGCGGCCACGTTGGTACTCCACGCGGCATCAACAACCTTGCTGACGTGCTCCCCTGAAATGTCCTCGGTTTGAGGTTAGCCTGTTCCTCGGATGAGGAGACAGGCAATGAAGCGATCGAGATTTTC
>NZ_JAMYNE010000040.1:0-42133 GCF_040318915.1 Mesorhizobium sp. M0991 | reverse complement strand
GCCTGATCAGACCAGATACCGTTCCCGATTCGAAGGCCATCCGTCGAAAGCGCCCGCGTCAACGTGCAGCGAAAATAGCGCTTACGTCGATCCGAATACCTACAAGATCGTGATTGTCCTGAGCTAGTTGTAGCCAGACGGTCTACCGTGGGTTGATTATTGCACCAAAAGCCCGCCGCGCAGTTCGGCGGCGGGCTTTTCCGTTCCCGGCTCCAGCGTCTGCACATCGCCAACTACTCGGGGCGAGGAGCAAGTACGGTCTGATCGACGGTGGAACACCATCGTGAAGGCGACCAACTGTTCCCGGTCGACGCTGGCGAAGCTGGCAAAGCGCCTTGCGCCTGCCCTCGATACCTTGGCGAACGCTAACGCGGGGTAATCTGAAGCCCCGTCAGGGCTACGTGATCCCATGAAACCAGAGAGGTGGATCACGATTGTTCCTATCGGCCGCCCGCTGCAGCCCTTCCAAACAAGGTCGAGATGGATGGAGATCAAAGCACCCAACCCTTCCGGGGCGGGCGTACATTAGAAGCCTCTTGAAGAAGACACTGCCCGCACCAGAATCCATGGCATGGCTCGGGGAATAGGCATTGGTGACCAGGTGGCGATTACTGCCACGGTTCGAAGGCGAATAACAGAGGACCGCGTAAGCGTCTCTATCCCGGATTACGACTTCCCACATTCCATCATCGACCACACCAAGGTGAACCGAGGCCAGCAAATCGACCTGAAAGGCGAGGTCACGCGCATCGACGAGGACACCGTGACGATCGACCTCGGGCCGCTGGTCACGGTCGACCGTGACAAGGTCCGGCTAATGGAGAAATATCGTCCGCCAAAACGACGAAAGGCACTTGTCGTTGCCCCGGATTAGAACCGACAACATCGCGACAGGCTATGAGGGCAGGCCGCATGACGGGCCGGTAGAGGACGAGTCGAAGCATTTTGTCTACTGCCCAGTCTGCGGCCAAACGTTCGACGCGCGCGATCTTGGACAGGTGTTCCACCACGCTGAGCCGCAGCACGAGCCGCTTCCGGTCGAGCAATAGTCCAGCTAGTTGAGCTCCGGCAGCAGACCGACGTTGAGACCCTTCAGCGCGCCACCGACGTACGTTGGATGAGAAAAGGGTGCTGCGTGCACCGCGCCTTCCCCGCGCGCCGATGATCCACCTGGACCGCAAAAAAGTCCCGCCGCATTGCCAGAACGGCGGGACCGATCACACGCTTTGCACCAGGCGGGGGGATGCGGGGGGTTGCACCGTAAGCGCCACAGCGGCAACGCGTCCACCAACCGCCGGTTGGAGCGATAGGACGATTGAGCCGCCGGCAGGTCAGGTCATCCCGGGTCGCTATCGCTCGCAACCAGACGGTAGCGGAAATTGTTGCGGATGTGGTCGTTGAAATAGCGGCCCTTGGCGAACGCCGCCCGGAACGCGGCAAAGGTTTCCGGCGGTACCCCCTCAAACTCGTACCGCTTGCCGCTGGCGACGAACCACACCGAGAGGGTCCTTCTATCCAGATCATATTCCATCTTGCGGATCGAAGTAGATGGCATGAGCACCACAGGCCGAGGCCCGCGCCCTTGCGGGGAGCGCGGGCCGATCGGGATACCGATCTGCAGCAATACCTGGAGGGGGAGGATTCGCTGCGTGCACCGAACTTTCGCGGCGGTCCCGTGTTCCCAATCGAGATACACAAAAAGCTAGCTGCACCTCGGCATCACGCGGACGTTTGATTTCTGAGAAAGCGCGAGCGTCAATTTTCCCGTGAGATAGGCACGCTCCACGGCGAAAGGAGTGCCCCGCCATGACCGTCCTCGCCTACAACCTTGCCAATGACATCAAAGGATCGTGGAGGGTCGTCTTCGTGCCGGACGAACTGCATCTGTACGTGGAATTCAGCCAGCGAGACGCCGACACAAACCCGGTTGATTGGATGAGCGTTGATGATTTCCTTGCATGGCGGCCGAAAGGCGCACTCCACAAGCGAGCGCGCGACAGCTTGGTTTCGCTCATTTGCAAGGCGTTGACAGGGCGATGAGACAAGGGAGAACCCGCGCAGATCAAGTGCGAGCGCCGCGGGTGGGCCTATTCGACGTTCCGAAGGCACCGCGACGATGCCGCCAACGCGATAGCTAAAGCTCTTATCGGTGAGGCGCGCGGGCTTGGCTTTGAAGCATCAGCGGAGCGACATTTGCACCTTTCGCTCGGTCATCGCATCTTGATCCTGACGTGATGAACGCACTGGCTGATTACGCTGGGCGGCGCGAGGTGGCCCGTCTTGCGGTTATGCTCGATCTGGGCAAGCTGCTGCGCTGGATATTCAAAACCGTTGCTCCTGAACTCAGCGCAGATAGCGAATCGTCCAGGTTTCCTGGGAATCGACGACCATGTTTGAGCATGAATCCGCCAACCTGCTGACGATGCATGACCAGTGTATCGACCGCCGCTGAGCAGGCGCACACCAGATCCCGCATGGGCACCGCGAGGCGAGAGGATAAAAGCCAAGGCCCCGAACGACCATTGGAAGATCGTGACCTTCCTGGCGGCGCTGCGCCACGACCGTGTCGATGCACCATCGCTCATCGACGGACCGATCAACGGCGAGAGGTTCAAAAATCTATGACGACAAAGTTCTCGTCCCACCCTCAAGCCCGGCGACATTGTCGTCATGGATCAAGCCTCGGCAGGCGAAAAGTTCAGCGGGTTAACGCTGGGATAAAGAGGATAGTGCGTCGCACAAAAATATTGCAATGCACTACAAATGCCGTAACGTCAGTTTCGTAGATGAATGAGACGGCTTTTGTGAAGGGCCGCCCGCTGAAAAGGATGGAAACTATGGCCAAGACCGCTGACACCGTTGAAAATTCCGAATTCCCGACCTTCGACCCGTCGATGGCTACCGACCAGATCCGCGCTGTCGCCGAAAAGGGCCTCGAGCAGTCGAAAGAAGCCTATGCGAAATTTGCCTCAGGCACCGAGACGACCCAGAAGGCGCTGCAGTCGAGCCTCGAAACCTCCAAGACCGTCGGCAACGACCTGTCGCTGAAGACAATTGCTGCTCTGCGCGCCAATGCCGAAGCCGGCTTCTCGCACCTCGAAGCCCTGGTTGCCGTCAGGGCGCCCTCCGAGTTCCTCGAGCTGCAGGCTGCCTTCTTGCGCAAGCAGGTCGAACTGACCGTAGAGCAGGCCAAGGAATTTCAGGCCGTGACGACCAAGGCTGCCGAGGATATATCCAAGCCAATCAAGGATGTCTTTGAAAAGGCGATAAAGGACCTCAAGGTCGCCTGATTGAGTCTAGGCGATCGGAGATACCCGCAAGACGACGCCCTTCTCCAGCCGCCTTTTTCTTTTGGGCTGACCGGCTAGGTGTCTCTTAGGTCAGCTTTGGAAGGCGGGCCTCGGTTTTTGATCGCTGGTCGTCTAGCGACGCGTTCATGTCTCTGATGGCATCGATAATTTGCTCCAAGGCTATTCCGAGCTGACTTTGAGCGCGGACTGGCTCGCGAGGCGGAGCTTGCCGTCCAGGGCAACACCTATATGCGCGAGGTAGCCGAGAACGATCCGGAGCTTAAGCGCGCTATCGAGGCGGCAGAGCAGACCCCAGAGGGGCCGGCAGAAGTGCAGGGCAAAACCCCTGCAAATGTCGATGCCGTGACCGAACAGCAGCGAGATCGTCGCCCCGAGGAGGCCGAGCGCCGGCCGGACGAACCGTCCGAGCAGGCTCACGAACTGGGTCGACCGTAGATGCTACAAATCGGCTGCAGGATAAGTTAAACAGCGACAAGGAGGCCGCACAACGCGGCAGCGAAACGACGCGGACCGATCCGGCGCAACAGCATATCCCTCGCCTCGAGGAGCGCGACGAACTATAAAGAAGGGAACGCGACCGCGACGACCGGGTCCGTTAGAGGACCACGTTCAATCGACAGGTTTACATTTGCCAGAGCAACGACCCGAAAGGTGACGAGGGGTTTGGCAAGCTATCTGTTTCGTTTTCTTCCTGGGCGCACTGCAGGTTGCTTAGGAAACGGTGTCTGGCTGGTACCAAAATTTCATGCAGTGGAGCAGCGAAATGGAGTGCGCCCCTGAAGGTGGACAGATATCAGGCTGCTGATTTGCCAGTCTGCCGGATGTGTTGATCCTCGAACTGCTGCGGGCTCAGATATCCGAGCGCCGAATGGAGCCTGCGTTTGTTGTAGACCTCCTCGATGAAGCGGGGAAGGTGATCAATGACGTCGTCGAAGGTTTCGAAGACCATCGGGTAGACCGCCTCGACCTTCAGCGTCTTCATGAAGCTCTCCGCCTTGGCGTTGTCGTAAGGATTGCCTCTGCGGCCCATCGAGCCCGTCAGGCCGGTTGTTTCCAGCGCTTCGCGGTAAATCTGCGCAGCGTATTGGGAGCCCCGATCGGAAATGATGAATGCAGCCGGACGGCGGCTGACGCCGTTCAATGGCCGCCTTCAAGGCTGCCATCGTCAGCCGCGCATCGATCGATCGGCCACTGGCGTAGCCGGCGATCATGCGCGACCAGGCGTCGAGAATGACTGCGACGTAGACGAAGCGGGTCGGCAGCGCGACATAGGTTATGTCGGAGACCCAGAGCTGGTTCGGGCCGGTTGCAACGATGTCCATGGCCAGGTTGGGGAAGATCGGGCCATCATGATCGCTGTCGATGCTGGCCACGAAGCGCCGCCTGATCCTGGGCTGCAGATCATGCTCGTCCATCAGGCGCCGGATCTTCTTGTGGTTCACGACGAGGCCTTGCTGACGCAGCGCAGCGCCGACACGGCGATAACCGTAGAACTCGAACTCGTCGCTGATCGAGAACGTTGCCTCGACGATCGCGGTGTCGTCGGCCGCGTTCTCCAGGGGATCGTAGTAGGTGGAGCGCGCGATTCCCATCAACCGGCATCCTTCGGCAACGCTGATGCCGCAGGGCCGGTGATGACGGATGTAGTCCCGCTTCTCGGCCGCGGTGCGTTTCTCAGAGTCCCCTTTAGAAACTCAGTTCCAGAGCCTGCTTACCGACCAACCGTTCGAGCGCTGCGATCCGGGCTTCGTATTCCTGGATCAGGTCAGCGGCCTGCGCATCATCGTCGAACGCTCCTTGCTCATATTTGCGCACCCAGATGCGGATCAGGTTGCGCGAGACATCGTGATGCTTAGCCAAGCCGTGCAGCGTCTCGCCGGCGATGAACTCCTGCGCGACCTGGCGTTTGAACTCGATGCTGTGACTGCGGTGCTTTGCCATGGGTTCTCTCTCCGAAAACCCGGAAGGCTGGTCAATCCACACATCCCGATCTGTCCACCCTCAGGGGCGCACTCCAAAATGCCGGCTTTTTTGGCCGGCTTTTGGCCGTTCTGATAGTTGCGGGCCTGCGCCACTCAAGTCTTATGCAAGGATAAGAAAATGGCAGACGAACCGAACCGGAATCCGACTGCTGATGAAATAGCCGGCATGCAGTGGTGGAATTCACTTACCGAGACTGAGCGCGCGGACTGGCTGGCCCGGGCGGATTCGGCAGTGCCTGCCGAGGCTTGGGCAGCATATAAACGTCAAGGAACGCTCGATCTACAACCTCCTGGCGGGATCCACTAGAGCGGCTGACAGTCGCTCGCGGGAAGGTGGCCGGCGCCGTTTGGGGGCGTTGGGGTAGATTTGCCTGTTAGGCGCCGGCCAGGCGGGATTGGGGTCTCCCGCCGCAGGAAGAAGCTAACAGAGGCAAGTGAAGTGGGTATCGCGTGATCGCGGAAGGTGGCCCGGAGCACGGCACCGGCCTCTCCGGAAATCGCTTGCTAGTAGCGCCAACCTTGCTTGAATTCGTTGATGAACCATCGCTCGACGTCGTCGCGCACCGAAGTGCTGCTTCGGAATTTCAAGTGGCCCGGCGACTTCTGCTCAAGCCAAGAAAAGAAATCGGAAAATCTTGGATTCTCTGGCTGATGAGGAAGCCCGCGCTCTTCAGCCCATTTTGTGCAAAAGTAGCGAACACCCTGTTCTGCTTCATCCCTAGTCATGACGGGTGATCACCCAAAGGCAAGTCTTCTGTTCCGACACAAAAGCAAGGCGCCGACAACGCTGGTGCGTTCGAACGGCAGCGTGCTAGCCATCCGCGTCCCGCCGATCAATTTGAGACGGCAATTGAGACCGACAACCCGCCGAGCTTTACGGCCAAAGGAACGTCGGCGGCCCATCTTTCAATGAGCATTGCCTGAACCCACCGACCTGCGGATTGCCAGTGGCCCCGCGATTCGCAGCTTTGCCGGAACAGAGGCGTGCCGTCTAGCAATGTAGGCGTGTACCGTTCCAGGTGCGGAAGTTTTCGAGACTTCTGCCTTAAACCCTCTCAGCCATTGCTCCAGATGTGATGTTTTCATGCCATCCTGCGTCACGCGCCAGCGCTCGCGTTGCGCAGCACGAGTGATCTAGGTTAGAGATAGCCCGACGGCTCCTTACGAAAGGTCGCCGCGGATAACCCGAACGTTCAGCTGCCTCAACGCCGGCACGAGTTCGGCATGCCGTTCGAGCGCCGTGGCCCGTCGGGCCTTGAGCCTGCCCGCAACGGCGCGGTCGTAGACCGCCACGCATTCCGCTCCGGTCAGCCGCGAATAGTAAAGGATCCCGTCAACTGCGAACCCGTTAAAGAGAGCCTGGCTCAGCTTCCGGCCTTCCTCCTGTTGTTTGGCACGTGCAGCGTCGGTGCTGATCCCAAGCCGCAGCAGGCCGGTGGTCCGGACGTCGATCACCGTCAGGGCGACGTAGCAGAGACTTCGGACACGGCCCAGCCAGCGATTTCCGAGAGATGCAGCATGCGGTAAGATTTTCCCTCGAACCGGTCGCGAATAATCGTCTCGGCGATCGCCGTCGCCAGGTCGCGAGCAATGTAGAGGACCATGAAGGACCGGTCGGGGCTTGCGAAGCGCGATTGTCCGAACCCCATGCCCAATGGAGTAGCTGCGTACTCCTGTCGCATTGCCCGCAGGTAGTGTTGCGGCTGGAACCTGATTGCCAGGTCCGCGACGACTTCGGCGTCAAGCTCCACGATCAGCCGAAATCGAACTCGGCGTCAGCGACGACCTCATCGATGCGCCCAGCCTTGAGTCGGTCGAGCGGAGTTTCGCCGGTGTCGCTCACATGCTGCTGGGTCAGCCACAGCCACGTCGCACGAGGATTCCCGATGATCTTCGTGATCCGGGCCATGTGCTCAACAGGACGACCGTCGACGAATTGGGCGAGCGGAAATACGTGCTTCCGCTCGCCCTTGAGCAGTCCGATCACGGCTCCGCGCCTTTGCCAATCGTGCAGGGTCGAACGCTTCGTCCCGAACATCTTTTCGATCTCGCCGGGACCGGCGACAGGACCAGCCCAATCCTCAAGGCGTGTCGGCGTTGCATATTCAGCGAGGCGCAGCCGGCCCTCTTCAAGATCAAAGACCTTCCCGCGGCCTGCGCCTTGGCTGACCTCCAGGGGCTTTTCGACCTCTACTGGAGCAAGTATCTTACTGGGTCGGGCGAGCTCCGTAACCACATTCTCCACTGCTCTCGCCAGTGCCTGTTCGTGCGCAGCGATCTGGCGCTGCTCGGCAGGGGACAGACGAGACGTTACCGCCGTCAGCGCGGCGACCGCCTTGCCGGCGGCTTTCAGAGCGGACTTGGATATTCCTGGATGCCGTCGCGATAACACATCGAGAATGTCAGCGACCGTCTCACGATCGACCTTTGCATCTGCGCGAACTGCCGAGTTGCGAGCGTTCATAACGACCACCATTGGTACCATATTTCTCGCCCTAGATAGTACGGATTGTTCGAAATGTCCAGATTGTAGTCTGGCAAATTTGCACCTTTTGCTGGTGATCTGGACCCATTCCGGACCTTCCTGACGCCGGATCCCTTTCCCGAAAGGCGGCGTCCACAGAACCAACGCTCATGACCCGAAAAGGACCTCTGACCATCGCATGGCGAATGACCGCTTCGCGCCCGATTTCGGTCATTGACGTAATCTCTGCCGCGGCCTCAGAGCTGACATCTCGCGCGATATCGCTGGCAATCATATTTTCTGGCGAACGACGGCGAACCAAATGGAGGACGGATGCCCAAGGTCAAAGGTCAGAACGCTCTCAACAAGGAGCGCGCCAAAACAGAGAAGCTACTCAAAAAGTGGAATACACGGCCTTGAAGGAGACCGGGGTGGAATCCAAGCGACCCGACCTCCCAAACCTAAAGATCGAAAAGCGAGGGAAGTAGCGCGGCCACTCGCGTACTGCTCCCCCCGCAAAACTATGGAAGCAGTGCGATTGCGGCGGCTACGGCGTAGCAGTCGAGATAGCGTCACCGGCCATGGACTTTGGGCGACATCAGCTTGGACAATCACCAAGGTCGCTTTCGACGGGAAGGAAGAAGCGACGCCGTTCGCACGCGGTCAGTTCGCGTGGAACAGTTTGCTTCGCGAAATCGATGAGATCTTGGGGTGTCTGAAAAACCCGTATGAGGCGAACGTCTTCATCATAGAGCACGATCACGACCCTCGTTCCATCTGAATTGAAGGCCGCGCGTATCGGTGCCGGCCGCTTGTGCTCATCCTTCGAACTGGCAAGCACTGCCATCTCGCGTCCTGTCCGCGCGTCCCAGAGCCGGGCCGTGCCGTCCTGAGTTGAGGCTGTCAGGACATGGTGCCCGTTAGGACTGAATTGCGCACTGGTCGCTGCGCCGGTGTGCCCCCTGAGAACGACCCTTTCCTTTCCGTCCAGGACGCTCCAGATTCGTGCGGTGCCGTCGCGTGAGGCAGTCAGAAGCGACTGACCATCCGAGCTGAACTCGACTTCGGTGAGCTCATCGCGGTGACCACTCAGGATGGCGAGGGTGCTCCCGTCCTTGACTGTCCAGATCCGCGCGCTGTGGTCGAGCGAGGCCGTGGCGACCAGTTGGCCGTCCGGACTGAACGTTGCCCCGGTTATTCGACCCTCATGCCCGACCAGTTCCTTCAGTTCGGTCCCGTCCGTTTTCAACAAGTGCGCGGCGTTGTCGCTGGTCGCGGCGAGGACGAGATCGCCGTCCGGGTCGAAAACAACCTGCGCACTTGTTTGGATAGTGGAGACCTCGGCGCCAGTCGCCGCGTTCCACAACCGCGCGGTGCCGTCGGTCGAACTCGCCTCCAGGAGGTCTCCTTTCGGACTGAACTGAATTTGAAACAGCCCGCCTGGAAATTTGAGCCGTGCGATCTCGCTCCTGCTCGCGACGTCCAAGATGAGGACTCGGCCCGCGAGGGATGCAGTTGCAATGCGACTTCCATCGGGGCTGAACCTTGCGTTCTGGACGATTTCGTGCGTATCGAGGTCGGCCAGCTTGCGACCGGTTACCACATCCCAAAGGTGCACAGCGCTGTCCCCGCCTCCAGTCAGAAGATGCATATTGTCGGGACTGAACACCGCGAAGGTGGGACGATTTGCGTTGGACAGGGTAGTCGTCAGAATTCCGTCGACGTCCCAGAGGCGAGCGGTGCCATCATGTGAAGCCGTGAGAAGAATATTGCTACCGACTGGGTCGAACTCAAGGTGCTCGATCAAGGCACGATGGCCAGCGATGGTGGCGAACAGCGACGCTCGACCGACGTCCCAAATGCGTAACGGACCGTTTATGGAAGCGGTGGCCAGGAGGCGATCGTCGGGGCTGAAAGCGCTGTTCATTTCCTGATCACGGTCGTCCCCGGCGTCACTCTGTTTCAAGTTCGGGGACTCTTGGCCGAGCACGTCAATTAGCCCTCCAGAGTTTCCGTCCCAGAGACGCGCGCTACCATCGAGTGATACCGTTGCAATTCGGCGGCCGTCGTGACTGAACGTTGCGCCTTGTAATTGGGTGTCGCTCTTGTGGCCAAGGAGCCTTGCGATTTCGGTTCCGTTCGAGGGGTCCCAAAGCGCGGGGACACTGTCAAATGAAACTGTGTACCACGTGCCTACCAACAGCCGACTTCCATCCGGGCTGAATGTGAGCTTGGATGCAAAACTGCCAATAAAACATTGATGGATCAGCGCGCCATCTTTCGCATTCCAGATGAAAACGGTCTGTCCTTCTGAGGTCGCAAAGCTGCGACCATCCGGGCTGAAGCCAGCCAATCCGTCTCCACGGCTGTCTACGCTCAGGATCTTCGTTCCAGTTCGCGGGTCCCAAAGCGAAGCCTGATTGTTTCCGGCCGCGGTCAGCACGCGCTCGCCGCTTGGGTCAAAGACTGCTGTAGGAAAGGAGCCGCCTACCGGCTGAAGAACAAAAAGCTGCGCTCCAGAGTCGGCATCCCAGATGCGCGCGGTCCCGTCCCTTGCCGCTGTAATGACCCGGCGTCCGTCCGGACTGAATCCGGCTCTCTCCACAGGTCCCTTGTGGCCCTTCAGGATTGCAATCTCTTTACCATTCGCGACATCCCAAATGCGCGCGGTCTTATCGTAGGATGCAGTGACGATGCGATCGCCGGTTCGATTGAAGGCTGCCTGCGTCACTCCGGCGTCGTGTTTGAACACCGCCGTTTGGCGGTGTGCCAACAGAGCGTTGAAAAGTGCGGCCTCTGCTTCAAAGAGATTTGGCCGCGCGGCTCCCGATCCGCTCTTCGGCAGCGCCTCCAGCGCCAACAGGATCGCAGCCTCCGTATCGCCGCTCGCCGCGATCTGCTGCGAAAGAAACGAAAGCGAAAGAGACTGATTGCGCAGCGCCTGATCGCGCGCCTCAAGGGCCCCCTTTTTGGCGGCCATCGCCAACTCGGCTTGCCGTGTTGCTGCCTGTTGTGCTCTGAACCCGAAGAACGCGCCTGCGCTGGCCATAAGGGCCAACGCCGTGGCGACGATGGCCGCATAGCGCGTGCGTCGCGCGAGCCGGCTCGCAGCCGCGGCCGCAAGACTGCGGCGCTCGGCCTCGCGCTCCAGGCGCTCGCGCTTTGCTGCTTCAGCCGCCTCGATGAGTGCCCGCTCTGCCTGCCTGTCCTTCTCCTCTCTATCCGCCTCAGCACGCGAAGACGTCTCAATGTAGTCGACGATCTGATCGTCGACTTCTACCCGTCTCGACTGCAGCAATTCCTCGCCCTCGGCGAGCCGCTTGCCGGACGGCAGGAGAAGCTCCCGGTTCCGGTTGTCGGCATGCCAGCGGTTGGCGTCAGCCGCGACCCGAGCGCGGGTCTCGAGGAAGCTCCGGTTCGCATTGACAATGTCGCTAGCGCGCGGCCAGCGGCTCAACAAAGCTTCGTGTGCCACGCGCACGTAGACGTGGCCTGCGGCATCCTCATCACTGACGAGAAGGCGAGCGGCGACCAACGCCTCAACGAGAGCCAATCGTTGAGGCGTGCCCGTGACTTCCGCGCGCAAGGCCGGACGCGCCGCAACTGCCTCATCGCTTGGGCGCACCGTGGTGAGGGCACGCAATACGACTGGTAGCTCCTCCTGGATGTCCGGCGGGAGAGCGTCTACGACTTCGTCAGCGCGGCGCGCGATCGCCCCTTCCAAGCCGCCAAGTGCCTGATACGCAGCAAAGGTGAGGATCCGGCGCTCTCGCCCCGCATCGTACAGAGCGTCGAGCACAAATTCGAGAAGCGGCAAAGATCTAGGATCAGCAGCTGCTGCCTCCTGCAGGACATCATCCAGCCGGCCCCGTTCGGCTGTCTCCTCGTAGCGCAGCCTGGCGGTGCGTGCCGGCTCGCGGATGATCTGGGCGATCTCAGCGCCGGTCGGCGGCAGGAGTTCATAGCTGCCGAGGCCATCCTTGAGTGCCCAGAAACCGGGGACCTCGCCGCAACGATGAAAGAAATCCGATCGGATCGTCGCGATCACCCAGACCAGTCCGCTGCTGGCGAGTGCCGCGAGGAGCCGTACTAGCACTTCGCGCGATGCCGGCTCCGTCGTGAACAGCTCCTCCATCTGATCGATCGCCACTACCAATCGCACTTGTGAGGAGGCTGAACCTGCGGCGGCCGCCGCTTTGGCGTGAGCCTGGCGGACGAGCGCCAGAGCTCGATCAGGCGAACTCCAACAGAGTTGAGCCAGCGCTGCCGGTTCGCAAGCCAGCTCCGGCAGGGCGCCTTCGCGAAGCAGCCCAGCGGCCAGCGAGGCGACCGCATCAGGGGCGTCGGAAGGGCGGATTAGGCAGCGGCGCCAAAACTTGATGCCAGCCGCTGCACCGGTTCGAGTGATGGAAGGCAGCAGCCCTGCTCGAAGGAGAGAAGACTTGCCGGAACCGCTCATACCATAGATGAGCAGGAATGCCTTGCCGTTGGCGGCCTGCTGCTCCAGGCGTTCGATGCAGGCAGCAGTCGCCCGAGCTCGGCCAAAGAAGAGGTCGGCGTTTTCGAACTCGAAGGGGTTGAGACCTCGAAAAGGCGACGTGACCTGCTCCTCTGAAGCGAGAGGCACGCGGTACGCGTGCACAGGCCGGGCGATGTTCTTCATCCTTTGTTCGCCAAGATCGACGAATTCGAGCGAGAGCCGATCGCGGGCCTGCGTGTAGACCGCTTCCGAAATGCATATTCCACCTGGAGGTGACAGCGCCTCCAGACGGGCGGCGACGTTCACACCGTCGCCCATGAGATTGTCGCCCTCTACGACGACATCGCCGAGATTGATGCCGATGCGAAAGCGCAGGCGGCTCGACTCGGGCAGCTCAGCATTTTGTCTGCCGACTTGGAACTGGATTTCAGTGGCGCATCGAAGCGCCTCGACGGGGCTTGCGAACTCGGCGATGACGCTGTCCCCAGCGCTCCCGAACACCCGTCCCTTATGTTCCTCTATCAGTCGGTCAATGATCCGACGATGCGTCCGCAGGGTGGCAAGTGTCCCTTCCTCGTCTCTGCCAATCAGCCGGCTGTAGCCAACTGCGTCGGCAGCAAGGATGGTAGCCATTCTACGGTGAACGCGATCCAGGTCATACCTCCCGCCATCTCGGAGCATCCTAACGGAAATGGCGCCCTGTGGGGAGAGGCACCGAATTGGCCTCAAGGGAGCTCTGGCTTACCAACTTCCTTGCCGCAGCGCCGCAGCGCCGCTGACGCTTGTGGTCGACTAGCACTCGTCCGTCCCATAGGCGCTCGACTTCGAGCCGGCTGCGTCCGTTTCTGGTGTGCAAAGTGTGGCCGCAATAGCCGCGTTCGGTCAGTCCGCGTGCAGTTCAGATCCTGCTCGGCCACACCAAGATCGAGAATACAGTGCGGTATCTCGGTGTAGATGTAGAAGATGCCTTAGAGCTAGCCGAGGCGACCGAGGTATGACCAAAAGCGGCTCCCACGATCCCGGTGGGGCCGCGAACTGAAATGCGCCTCATGTCGGTCGTTGAGCAGACCATAGCCCTAATCTCAAAAGCGGCCTTCGAGCGAACAGGCGAGATGACACGTTTGCGCCCGAAGTTTGCCGTAGGGGACCGCATTTGGGCATCCTGAGAGCAGACGTCGTCTGCAACTTCACTGGAGGTCAAGCAGGCAACTATTGGCAATAATGCGGGGAGAGCGCAGGATTGTCCAAAGGGCCTTCGCCGGCGACAGGACATTTGCGCGATGAGTCAATTTGGTAGCGAACCAGTTCGTGATCCTGCGGACCTCGGCTTCGACAGGGCGCGGCTGGCGCGACTGAAGCGGTGGATGCAGCGATATGCCGACACCGGGCGCTGGCCGGGTGGTGCGGTGCTCATCGCGCGTCATGGAGAACTCGCCTTTTTCGACTGCGCCGGGCACGCCGACGTCGAAGCCAAGCGGCCTTGGCAGCGCGACCTCATCGCCCGCATCTACTCGATGACCAAGCCTGTCACCGCCGTCGCGCTGATGATGCTGTACGAGGAGGCGCGCCTGCATCTCGACGATCCGGTCGAAGCTTACCTGCCGGAATTCAAAAACATGCAACTTCTGATACCGGGCGCAACGTCGCTGGACCAAACAGTGCCCATCAAAACGAAGATAACGATCCACCATCTGCTGACCCACACATCTGGCCTAAGCCTTTTTACGAACCCCCGACTGCTCGGTGAAGCTTATGCCAAGGAAAAACTCGGCCTCGCCCTTGCTTACGGTGGGCTCGACAACATGGTGCGCAGGATCGCCGAGTTGCCATTGGAATGGGAGCCGGGCACGAAATGGCAATACAGCACCGGGTCCGATGTCATCGGCCGCATCGTGGAAGTCGTTTCCGGAATGACGCTCGACAAGTACTTCGCGACTCGCATCTTCGAGCCCCTCGGCATGACCGACACCGGCTTCTCTGTGCCCGGGTCTGAGATCAGCCGTTTTCCCCCGCTCTATGAGGCTATGGCTGGCGGAATGGCATTGCACGAAGCGCCGGAGGTTTCGGAGTGGCGGCAAGGCAAGGTTGATACGTTCTGCGGCGGAGGCGGGCTCGTCGGAACCATCGACGACTATTGGCGGTTCACCGAAATGCTGCGGGCTGGAGGTGAACTCAACGGCGAACGCATCCTCAGTCCCCGCACTTTGAGATTGGCGGCGTGCAATCACCTACCGGGAGATCTTGCCTCGATGGCAACCGAAGTTTGGGCCGAAACCCAGTTTGACGGCGTCGGGTTCGGTCTGTTGGGCTCCGTCGTCCTCGATCCGGCTAAGGCACAAATTTCGGCGCAAGTGGGCGACTATGGCTGGGGCGGGGCGGCAGGCACCTTCTTCTGGGTAAGCCCGGTCGACGACATGGTTGTCATTCTCTTCACGCAACTGCTGCCTTCAAGCGCCATTCCGGTGCGCAAAGAGCTGCGCGCACTCGTCCATGGTGCGTTGACAGGGGCCTGAGACTCGTCAACAGAAACTGCGCGGAGCAACCTTGCGCTTAGCAAGCTGGGCCGGCTCGGCTTCGTCGTGCTCGATGAGCTCTTCGCCCAGCCGGCGGGCAGTTGCTCTTCCATCTCATCAGCCGGCTTTACGAGCGGACCTCGCTTCCGGCATCGGTCATCTCACGACGATGCCCGCGCAACCTGAATGTCGCTCTTGAGGAACCGCAGCCTGAAGCTGCCTATCCCCTTGCGGCCCGCAAACGGAACATTCTGTTTCTCGCAGGATAGCACAACCAGGGTTGGGATTTTTCCCTAGGCATCAACGGCAGGCGGGGCTAGCGTAGAGCCACTGGGAGGTGGGCGATGACAGACGTCTCGATCCGCCGGGCGGATTTCATGATGGTCCTCGCTTATGCTTCGGACCTTGCCACCGGCCATTCTCGCGACTTCGCACTGAAATCCTGCGTGCTTGCGATGCGGATTGCCGATCTTGCGGGCGTTTCCGAGCAGGATCGGCGCAATGCCTACCACCAGTCTATGCTCCGCTATGTCGGTTGCAACGCGGACACGGACCTCCTGTCGGCCACCTTCGGCGACGAAATTGCGCTCCGCCAGGATCTTGTCGGTCTCGATATGGGCAACCGGGCGGAGCTGGGCAGAGTCTTCGTCCAGGCTTTCAAGCGGCTCTACTACGATCTTGAGCCCGACGCGCAGGCCAAGGCGATCGAGGCTGGGCTATCGCAGGCGATCGCCGTGGCCCGCCCGGTCCTGACCGCGCATTGCGAGGTCGCGCAACGGATCGGCGAGCGGCTGGGCCTGTCGGAGGAGATGCGACGCAATCTTGGACAGATCTACGAACGCTGGGACGGCAAGGGCCTGCCGCGCGGGCTGAGCGGCGAGGATGTCCTGCCAGCCGTGCGCCTGATCACATTGGCACAGGATGCCATTGCGCTCTGCGATGCCGTCGGTATCGAAGGGATGGCCGAAACCATCGCCAGTCGCGGCGATGGCCCATATGAAGCGGAACTGGCCCGGCTCGTCTCGGCCAACGCGCCGACGCTGATGGAGGGCATCGGCGCGACGGTCGACCGCGCGACCATTTTGGCGCTTGAGCCCAATCCGCCGGTGACGCTGGATGAGGAGGCTTGCGATGAGGCGTTCCTCGCCATCGCCGACATGATCGACATGCGCATGCCGTTTACGCAGGGCCATTCGAGGATGGTGTCGGAACTGGCCACGGGTGCGGGGAAACGGATCGGGCTGCCCGACCCTGACGTCCGCGCGCTGCGCTGGTCGGGCTGCATCCATGACATAGGCGAACTCGTGGTGCCGGTGGCGACCTGGATGCGCAACGGTCCGCTGTCGGTGCGCGAGCGCGACGCGGCGCAGTTGCACGCCTATTATGGCGAGCGGGCGCTGGCCTCGTTCGGCCGCGAGGGCGAGGCGATGGCCGCCCTCGTGCTTCGCCATCACGAACGCCTGGACGGTTCGGGCTATCACCGCAAGGTCCACGGCTCCGACCTGTCCCCGGCGGCAAGAATCCTGGCCGCCGCCGAAGCCTTCCAGACGTCGCGAGAGGAACGTCCGCACCGCAAGGCGTTGTCCAGCGAGGCGGCGGCCACGCAGTTGCGCGCCGCCGTTCGCGAGGGCTGTATCTGCCCCGATGCCGCCGAGGCCGTGCTGTCCTTCGCCGGACAGCCGTCGCGCCGGGCGCCGCCCCGGCCGCTGGCCGGAATGACGCCGCGTGAGATCGAGGTGCTGCGCCTGATCGCCGCCGGCCTTACCGCGAAGGAAGCGGCGCGCAAGCTGGATATCTCGCCCAAGACGGCGGACCACCATATCCAGAGCGTCTATGCCAAGATCGGCGTGACCACCCGCGCCGCCGCGGCACTCTACGCGGTCGAGCATGGCCTTGTCCGGCCGGGCGAGAAGCAGGCATAGGGAATACACCCCATGTGCGCCCGCTCCGGGGCGCGCATCGTGATCCTGTCGACGGACCGATGGTGGCCGCGACCGACAGGAGGAAATCAGATGCTTCTCGCAACGACCAAGGTGGCGGACGTCGACCGCTTCATCCGCATCTTTTCGACCAAGGGCGCCGACAAGCGCCGGCTGCACGGCTCGAACGGCGCAACCGTCTTCCGCGACCCCAGCGAGCCCGACCGCGTCTGGGCGATCTTCGACTGGGACGCCGAGGGCTGGAAGAATTTCGTGTCGGATCCGGAGGTGCCCGCGATCCTGCAGGAAGCCGGCCACGTCGGCAAGCCGCAGGCGGCACTGCTGCTCGGCCACTACGAGGCCTGAGATCCCGCACTGCGCGCCGCCTGCCGCCCGGCGGCGGCGCCCCCCCGACGAACCCCCAGATTTGGAGAAATCAAATGGATCCGAAACCCATCAAGATCGGCCTTGTCGCCGAACTCACCGGCCCGTTGTCCTTCATGGGCATCGCCAACGCAAACCTCACCACCATGCTCGTCGACGACATCAATGCCAAAGGCGGTTTGCTCGGCCGGCCGCTGGAGCTTGTCATCGAGGATGGCGAGACCAACGACAGCGCCGCCAAGGCAAGGACTGCGAAACTGATAGACGTCGACAAGGTCGATCTGGTCGTCGGCGGCATCTACAGCTCGACCCGCAGGCCATCAAGAGCGAAGCGGTCGCACGCGGCAGGACGCTCTACATCTACACCGAGCAGTACGAGGGACAGGAAAACGATCCCCTGATCTTCTGTACGGGTCCAGTGCCCGCGCAGCAGGTCGAGCCGCTGATCCCTTGGTTCATGAAGAGCACCGGGGCGAAGAAGTTCTACCTGCCTTCTGCCGACTACATCTGGCCCCATCTGCTGAACAAGGCCGCGAGCCGGGTGGTGCGCGCCAATGGCGGCGAGGTCGTCGGCGAGGAGTATTTCCCGCTCGATACAGTCGATTTCCGGCGGACGGTCGAGCAGATCATGGCGAGCGGCACCGACGTGGTTTTCAACACCCTCGTCCCGCCGGGCCTGACTCCGTTCCTCGAAGAACTGCACAAGGCCGGTTTCGGCAAGCGGGGCGGCAAGATCATCTGCACCTACTTCGACGAGAACTTCTTCAATCTCGTGCCGTCCGAGCAGATCGAGGGCCTCTACAGCTGCCTCGACTACTATCGGGAACTCGAGGATCCGTTTGGCCGCGCGCTCTTGCGTCGCTACCAGGACCGTTTCCCCGGCAGCGCCATGTTGACCGCGGGCAGCGGCTGCACCGGCCACTACCGGGCGATCAAAATGTGGGAAGCGGCTGTCAATGAGGCCGGCACGGTCGAGCGTGATACGGTCATCCGGGCGCTCGATCACTCGCGGATCAGCGAGGGACCAGGTGGCCCGGCCGAAATGGTCCCCGGCCAGCACCATGTTCGCATGAACATGTACATCGCGCAGGCGCAGGGCGGTCGATTCCGGGTCGTCAAGAACCTGGGTCCGATCGATCCCAACGAGCGCGCGCTTAGCGACGAACTCCAACTCAGCAAAGCGGGCTGAGCCGGCCGCGTCGATGACTGTTCTTCCAGGTGGCAGGGCGGCTAGCAAGTTGCCCTGCCACCCAACCGGCGATAGTGCATTCCAGTCGCACATACAGAGCAACTGAAGATCATCAGGCGCTATCTCCGGCGCTGGCGCGTTGCGGTCCGCGATACGCTGGACGCGTCGATCCGCTTTCTAATCTCGCCATCCCGAAAACGGACAGTCCGCAAACGGCCCCAAAGCTGCCAGGCGGGAACGCGCCCAACCGACCCCTCAGGCTACAATCAGGCTGTGGCCTTCTTGCGGGGACGCTTCGCGGGCGCCGGCTCTTCGGGCTCCTTCGGCTTGCGGCCGAGGCCCATGGTTTTAGCGAGGGCTGAGCGCGCTGCGGCATAGTTCGGCGCAACCATGGGATAATCCGCCGGCAGGCCCCATCTGGCGCGATACTCATCCGGAGTCAGGCCATAATGGGTCGACAAGTGCCGCTTCAGCGACTTGAACTTCTTCCCGTCCTCCAGGCTGATGATGTAGTCGGGCGTCACTGACTTGTTGATCGGCACGGCAGGCTTGAGAACTTCAGGTCTTTCCGACACCACACCGCCGGTCGTGCCCTTCAGGGCGGCATGGACCTGTCCGATGAGGGCGGGTAGTTCACCGACCGGCACCGGATTGTTTGAAACATAGGCTGAGACTACATCAGCCGTGAGTTCGATGAGCTTGTCCGTATTGCTCTCGGTTTCTTCGGTCACGAAATACTCCTGGCGGATCAAACGATTGGCGTCGAACAGTCGTTTCATAATGACGACCGCTTCCGATAGCAACGAACCTGTTGCATTTCTGTTGTTTCGGCAGTCGCGTGACACTGGTCGACATGGCCGATCCGCTCCGGCGACGACCTTGTAGCGATTGCCGCGTGCGGTTCCGCCAACAGCAGGACCATCGCTTCCGGCGTCCCGGCTTTGAAGCACGCGGTCAAATGATTCTCTGACGTGTATTCCTTGCGGAGGTGGGGCTGCGGCGTTTGTCCGTTTGCCGGACGGCAGAGGGAGAGGGTGGATGGCCCGCGTGACGGGTCGAGGGCTGGAAGAGAGGCTTCCGGCGCCCGTCGCGGAGAAAGTTCCATGACCCAGTTGCAAGTTCTCGCTCCTGCGGTGAATCCACGGGGCGGTTACAAGGTGGATGTCAGCCGTGGCCAACGTGTCGGTCGCGTTTCTTCCGAGTGGTTCAACCGGCCGGCGGACGAGCGCTACCTTTCTCTCACCGATCTCCATAATTCGGTGAAGCGGCGGTCCGAACGCAGCAAGACCCGCATCGTTGAAAGTGAGCTGATCCGCGTCGAGGCCAGCCGCGACGACCCGGAGCGCCTGAGGCTGATGCTGCCCGATGCGCATGCCTCTGTGGCCCCAACGCATTGGAGCTTGGCCAACTCGCCAGCCTGGTCGGCGCGCCAGCCGCCTATCTGCGCCAGCTTCCGGCCCCGCTTGCGGCGATCAACCTTCAGCACGGTCTTCTTAATCATCGCGCCGAGCAGATGAAGAGCTTGGAAATCGAGAACGGACGCCTCGAGTTGCGGGCGGTAACAGGCCCCGACTACGGCAGTTATCTAAACAGTCAAGCTGTCTCACCGGCTTTTCACTGACCCTTTTCACCGACGTTGAGCCCGACGCCGCCCGCAAGCGGTGGCGATCCCGTGCGCTCGCGTCGTTCCCAAGGAGCTATCCCAATGTCTTCCAGGATGCAGTCCGGAGCGCGTGCCGACGTTTACACGCGCATCACCGCCGAGATCATCGCGGCAATCGAGCAAGGTGCAGGTGATTGGCGTGCGCCGTGGTTCCACAACGGAACCAGCGCCGCCCGCCCGACCAACGTTGCATCGGACAGGCGCTACCGCGGCATCAACACGGTGGCGCTGTGGGTCGCAGCCATGGCCAACGGTTACAGCGATGGCCTGTGGGGCACCTATCGGCAATGGCAGGACGCCGGAGCGCAGGTGCGCAAGGGCGAACGCTCGACCACCGTCGTGTTGTGGAAGCAGATCACTTCGTCTGACCTGGCGGCTGACGATGACCGCGACGACAGTGGCAGCGTTCGGATGTTCGCCCGGGCCTTCTCGGTGTTCAACGTCGCGCAGGTGGAAGGATATGAGCGCCAGCCGACGAACATTTTGTCGGAGGGCGAGCGTCTGGCGCACGCGGAGGCCTTCATCGCCAACCTTGGGATCAAGACTGTGTTCGGCAGCTCGGAGGCTTACTATTTTCCGTCGTCGGACACAGTGTTCATGCCCGACTTCGCTTCTTTCCGAGATGCCGCGTCGTTTTATGGTGTCTGGCTGCACGAGAACGGCCATGCCTCGGGGGCAAAACACAGGCTTGACCGCGATCTCTCGGGCCGGTTCGGCTCGGCTGCCTATGCGGCGGAGGAATGCTGCGTGGAGATTCTCAGCGGGCTTGTGCTTGCCGATCTCGGCATTGCCCACCATCCGCGCCCTGATCATGCCGCGTACATCGCCTCGTGGATCAAAGTGTTGAAGGACGACCCCCGCGCCATCTTCACGGCCGCCGGCAAGGCACAGCAGGCGGCCGACTGGATGCACGAGCAGCAGCCTGCGCCCGTGTCATCCGGCGTCACCGATGAGGCGGAGGCGGGCCACCCTGCTTCTCCTGTTCTCGTCGGCGCGTTGTAGCAAAGCGCGAACCTGAACGTACTGGGCGGTCACGTTCTCCCGGTCACGCCGCTCCCGCTCCACGTCACTCTGCGGGGAGCGGGGCCTCTCAAGCCGGCACAGCTTCGCCGCCTCGGCCGCCTCCCGCAGCTCCGCGAGTATGGCCGGAGCACGGTTCGCGGTCGCCCGGCTGATGCCGGCTTCCCGCGCCAGACCGGCAATCGTCAGGCGGCCGTCCGACCTGGACGCGTTCCCCGAGACAAGCCGGATGAGCGCTTCGCGAAGTGCTTCCTCGGTGGAAGCGCTGACCGGCTTCACGATCCTTGCTCCAACAGTGGCGCGATCAGCTTGCGCATCCTGTCCCGGTCCTGCCGGATCGCCGTCCGCTGCACGTTCGACAATCGCTTCTCTTCCAGCATGGCCTCGGCATGCGCGATCGCGGCCTGCCAGGCCGGCAGGTGACGACGAGCGATGCAGGAGTTCGGGCAGCGGTCAGGGGCGCAGTTCGACAGGATGGGCTGGCTTTCCGAACCTGTCGACCGACCAAGGCAAAGCGCCGTCGCCGGCTCGAAGAAGCAGTCGTTCAGGTAGCCGACGTGCAGCGTGCGTGCGAGGTGAGCGAGCATCGCCTTCACGCGCTTGCCGTCAGCGATCACGCCGGGCAGCGAACCGATCTCTCGTCCGACACGGTCGATCTCATGGGTAACGCGGGAAGCGCCGGGGCCGGCCAATCGCTCGCCGCGCTGCGCTGCTTCATAATGCACCACGATGTCGTCGAGCTGGCCCAGATGGTGCTCCTGCTCCACTTCCTGGCGGAAGCCGGACGCCGATGATCCGGCATAACCGTCGAACATCGCGACGGAGGCATGCTTGTACTGGATCTTGCCGGCGACCACGCCGAACGGGCGGTTGGCTATGTACCAGGCCACGGTCCGCCGGAACTGCCGCGTATTGAAGACCCAGCTTCGCCCTTCCACGAGTGGGATTGCCGGTTCTTCGGGCGTGCCGAAGCACTCGTCCAGATGCTGGCGATACCGATTGATCTGCTTGACCACATGCGGCACGCCGCGATCGCGCGCAACAGCACGATGAAGAACGATCCAGATGCCATCATCCTTGCGCCGTGGCCGATGCCTTGCGGCAAGACGTTCGGCGATCTCGACGGCGCGGCCGACCGGCTCGATCGTCACCCATTCCTCCGGCTTGCCGAGTTCCGCTCGGCCCTTATAAACGATGCTGCGTATCGTCAGTCGTTCGATCATGCCGTCGGGGCTGCGATTGCGCTGAAGGCAGCCGGGTCGCATTGCCTGAACCTCACCGTCGCGCATGCCGGTCAGATAGGCGCACAAGATGTAGGCGGCGGTCTGGAGTTGGCGTTCCTCGTGCGCGAGCGCAAAAAAGTCGAAGCGGGTGCGCCATGGCTTACCGCTGTCCGGGTCGATACTGATCGGCGTGTCCATACCGCCTTGCTCGACACCGAGCTCCGCCACGGCGCCAAGAAGGAGGCCATAAGCTTCTTTATTCTGGATGATGTTTGTGACGTGAATCCTGCTTTGCAGCGAGATCAGTTTTAGATTCAGCACGTCACCGTTCAATTTGTGCCGATCGGCGCGCACGAGGGAAGCGCAAAAGCCGCCGATGCTGCCGGGCGCGTTCCAGACGGGGATACCACGGCCTGCCTTGCGGCGGGCTTCGATATAGGACGCCATGCGCGTGGCCACGGTCTCACGAGGATAGGCTCGATCCGCTTCGAGCCGGTCAAGCTCTGCTCGCGCCTCGAGGATATCACCCGAGAACAGCTCGATGTAGCGCAACGACCACCGCAGCAACGCACCGATCACCTGCTCGGGAATACGGGGCGTCATGTTCTCGTATGACCGACCGCGACAGCCAGCCACCTTGAAGACAGCGGTCCCGTTCCAGGGCACGAAGCGCAAGCCGCCATGGGTCAGGAAGCGGGCGAGCCGGTGAAGCTGCACGGCCGGCCTGAGGCAGGCTCCAACCCGGCTCGGCAACACGGAACGGATCTTCTGGAGAGCGAGGTAGGTGTCGAGCAGATCCTGATCGATGAGCGCGGCATCGAACCGGCCCTCCCGTTCCCGCACGAACGCCATGAACTGGCGCAGGGTGGCAAGTGCTGCCCGTGCGCTCAACGGCCGCAGCCGTCCCGAGCGATCCGGAAGGCGTTCGTTGAGCCAGGCGAAGATGTATTCCTTGGCCGTCAGCCTCTCCACCGGGCAGGCAATATCGGTGAAGTCGATCGTCCGGAGTGCATTGCGCGCAGTTACATGGAAGATTGCCGGATCGAGATTCCACACGTCGTCACCGAAGCGCGAGAGCGCCTTCGGGTCGGTTCCTTCCGTGAGCTTCATCGAGCAGAGCACGATGTCGCTCGGGCTGCGTATGGCCGACGGGGCTGTGGCCTGGGCGACATTCGTCGCCGTCATTGTGCCGTCGCCTCTACCGGCAGATAGAGGAGCGTCGGCCCTTCTGCAGCGATCCGTGTCCGAGCCGCTTCCACGATCTGGGGCGCAAAGGCGGGCAGGATCTGCTTCGTGATGCGGTGCCAAGGGCGGCTGAACTTGATCGACCACTCGCCGGCGTCGAGGACGGCGCGCTGATCGGCCATGAAGGACTGGAATGCGATGAGCGCCGGGAGCTTGCGTTCTGTGATCACGGCGTTCTCGCATTCGAGGCACCCCCAGAACGGGGTCGGGCAGGGATTGCCCGCTTTCGCGAACGGGCTCTCATAAAAGCCGCCGCATCGCGCGAGCCAGACGTCCTGTTCGTCCGTCGCTGGAGGTGGGTCTTGCCGTTCCACGATAAGGTCTTCCTGCTCGCTCATGGCGATGCGCGGCTTCAGCGCAGCGTCGAGGGCATCGTGGAACGCGGCGGCCAGGGTTTGCTCGTGAACATGGCGTAGGGCCGGTATGTCCGCATAATGGCGGGCCGCGACGCTGATCGAGTGACCCACGGCGAACTGCTCGAGTTGGCCGTTCGTGCGTCGATACCATTCGGCTTTGTGAGTCTTCCGCAACCGCGACAGTCTCAGCCGCAGCGGCGCGCCGTCGTCATCGACCAGATGATAGCGCTCGACAAAGGCGACGATGCCCTGGCCGCCTTCTTCGTTGGCTGGGCGCAAGCCGTCGATAGTCCAGAGCACCCACAGGCGGTCCGACCCAGTGTGACGCCGAGCACGTTCGGTGAGCGCGATCGCCATTCTAACCAGCCCGCCGGGCGTGGCGCTCGACCCGTCCCGAACCCGCAGACGCTTCCACTCCGAACCGCGTGCCCGGCGCTTGTAATACTCGATCTCGACATAGCCTTTGGTGGGATTGCGCAGGCAGTCCGCCTTCAGGCGGATCACGCATTCCATCTCCATGCCGGTCTCCAGCGATAGCAACGCCAGGAATGCCGCAAGGTCGATCGGCGTGAGGTGGAATCCCCGGTGCGGCACCTCGATCCTGCAGTCAACGTGGCGATAAGCACCGAGGGCCTTGAAGCGTGCGAAGGCGGGGTGCCGCGTCTCGATCTGTCCGGATCGCATGATCTCGGCCACGACAGCATCATGATGAGCGCGCAGCCGTGGGCATGCATCCATTCCCGGCGGCGGCGGCGGAACGTCGTCACCGAGCGCGATGCGCTGGCGAGCTTCAGCGATCTGAGCCCGGGCTGCGGCACGCAGTGCTTCGGCGATCCCGCTACTGTAAGCGTCGCGGGGCCGGCTGGCGCCACTATCGCCATGACCAAGATAACGCAGACGGGACACGACGTCCTGCGTCAGAACGCCGGGCTGGTCCTCGACCGCGATGCGGAGCACGCTGATCAGCGCCGCCAGAAGGTGCCTTTGGAACAGCCTGCTGCCTGCATTCTGTTCAAGCCACGCCTCATAGTCGTTGATCAACTCGACGGTGATGTCATCCAGCCCCTGGAGGGCGATCTTCCGATCATCCAGGAACGACCAGAACCGGCGGAGCTTGAGCACCTGACGCTGCACCGACCGGACGATCGGCGTGGGTCCCATCTGGCGGATGCGCTCCCGCAGCAGCAGGGCGATCTCGGCAACCAAAGATGGATTCGACCAGGAACTCAGGTCGACAATGATCTCGCCGCACGTGTCGACGCGTACAGTGAAGCGGCAGGGATCGGCGACGATGACGGTTGCAGCAGCGTTCTTATCCAGCGCCGCCGACTGACGCGGGAATGTTGCCCGTCGCCCCCGGCTCATGGCGCCAGTTCCCCGGAGGTCGCGTCGAGGCCGAGATTGCCCACCGCCGCATCGACGATCTCCTGGCTGTCCGCGAGGTGATCGAGATAGATATAGGTGCTCTCGATCCTGCTGTGCCCCATCAATCTCTGGAGCTTCAGCAGAGGATCGCCGATCATCCGACGGTAGGCAGAGCCGAGATACTGCGATCGCTCGCTGACTACCCAACCGACCTGCTCGCGCAGAAGCAGCGTCAGCATGTGGACGGCAAAGCTGTGCCGAAGCATGTGAGGGGTCACATACATGTCGTCGAAGCCGAAGTGCTGGCATCTCTCGCTGCCGCGCCCGAACACGGCTTCCCATGATGACATCGGCATCGGCTCTCCGTCCTCGGTCAACCAGAGCGCCAGCGGCGCGCCCGTTGCGGCGTCGACGAGGCGCGTCCGCTCCGACGGCGTCAACTGATCGACGCTTACCTTCACGGCGCGGTCGCCATCGTTCAGGCGAAGAGCACGATGCTCGCATTCGACGACCGGGATCGGGCTACGCGTCCGGCGGATGCGACCGCTCCGCCGAGCTCGTCCAAGGGCGTTGTCCCGTTCGATCCGGACGTAGTCATGCAACTGCCCGATCAGACGGATCGGCATGCGGATATCCCGGCCGCGCGAACCCTTCGCGGTCGCGGCGGCCAATCGGAAGGGCAGAGATCGGTTTGTGGAGTCCAGGCATGTGTCCAGTGCGGGCAACTCGTTCAGCAGCAAGCTCGACGCTTCCTGCAGCCGCAGGCCGGTCGTGACCAGCAGTTCCGCAAACAGCGCATTGCGCTCTCCGTTGCGGCCCCGCCATGTCGGGTCTTCCCGGCCATCAGGAAGTCTGCCGCGCAGCCCGACTTCGCGGAACACCAGATAGCGCGGCATGTCGAGGAAGCGCATGTCGCCCTTGCGGGCACCGCTTTCCTTGGCGCAGTTCACCGCCATGGCGATAACCGCACCTGACGTTGATGCGCGTGACCAGAGCTGCCGATAGGTGAACGGAGCGGCGGCAATGATCTTCTCGTCAACTGCCCACCGATAAAGCTTGTCGAGCGCCGCGATCATCCGGTTCCAGGAAGAGGCCGATATCCGGAACGGAGGTTCGGACATACGCCGGGCTTCGTGGAATGAGGCAATGTCATCGCGATGTGCCGACCAGAGGGATTTGCCTTCCCGTCGCTCTTCGAGGAAGCGCATCCAGACGACGATGTCCCGCGCATAGGCGCGAAGGCTGTTCATCGAGCGCACGCCCATGGTCGGGCACGATCGGAGGAAACGGTTTAGATGGTGATCGTAGGCGCCGTCGCGTCCCAGAATGAACGGCATGCCCTCGATGAGGCCGAGGCTGTCCGCGGCCGCTATCTCGTCCGAGGACAACTCGTATGTCGCGCCGTTGACCGTAATGGAACGGCGCAGGGCGGAAAGATCGGTGAAGAACAACTGCGGCAATCGACCTCCCAACGGCGCCGAAGTTTTTGCCGGGGACGGGCTCGAGCCCGCCCCCGGCAAAAACTTCGCACCGGCATCACTCGACGGTTCTATGTCTCTGACTGTCAGCGATACTAACCGCCAACCCTGACGTCTGTGAGACAGGTACACAGAGTCTGGATAACGGCAGAATATTTGACTCAGAACTGGTCGATGCCGTGCAGAAGATCGCCGGCAACGGTAGCGGCGACACGCGCTGGAAAGTGCCTGGCGTGCTCGACTGGTCAACGGGAATCTACAATCCGAACGTCGACATCTCCAACGACACGACAACGCTCTATGCGTCCGACCGTGATGTCTTTGTCTTCCTCGTCGACGACCTGAATCCGATCGAAGCCGGCAAGCTGCCCGATGGCTCGCCCGACGTCTTTTTCAGGGGGGTTTATTGCTGGAACTCCGAAGTCGGCGCCCGAACGCTCGGAATCGCCAGCTTCTATCTACGTGCAGTTTGCCAGAATCGTTGTCTGTGGGGCGTGGAAAATTTCGAGGAAATCAACATCCGGCATTCCAAATATGCCGCCTCGCGTTTTGCCCTGGAAGCCGAACCAGCGCTGATCCAGTTCGCGGAGTCTTCGCCCATGCCGTTCGTCAATGGCATCAAGGCTTCGCGGGAGCGGATCGTCGCTCGCGACGATGAAGATCGCCAGAGCTTCCTGCGCAAGCGCGGCTTCTCCAAGGCGGAGACCACGAGGATCATCGATGCCGCGAGGAAGGGCACCCGCCCGCCTCGATTTTCGACTTCGTGCAGGGGATTACGCGGGTGGCGCGCGACAAGCCGCATCAGGACGTTCGCCTGGAGCTGGAGGGCAAGGCCAAGAAGCTGCCCGATCTGGCAGCATGATACCGCAATGCTGCGCGCCGAGGCGTATGAACGTCACTGGGCTGCTGATGCTGCCAGTGTTCCAACATGTGCATCGCTGCGGCGCGCAGCATACGGCCTGCGCTGGTACCCGGGAAAACCCATCTCTCCGGCCCGGATGTGCGCCGCACAAAACCGCAATGCTGCTATGCACAATTAATGCTTCTCGGCTGCGCGGAAGGGAGTAATCTGTCGGTATCGAGTTTCGTCCGGGTCACCTCCTCCCGACCTTGGCGATCAGGGACGGCATTTATTCCTCCCGAATGCTGTCGTCCAAATCAAGCCCGCCGCACCTCCTCCCGCGGCGGGCTTTTTCGTTGTGCGAGCGGCGGCTTCTGGCAGCCCGATTGCAGGAAACGAACGCGGAGGTCCGTCAGTCGGGGAGGTTGAACCGTTCGATGGTGATGGTACGCGCGACATCCACCAATCTCCAGCACTTCGTTTCATGCCTCCTCCCCACCGAGGTCCGAAAGGGCGAGATGAAAGAGCCTGTGCTGGAGATCGAGGCTCATCAGGCCAGGGCGGTGTTGAAGGCGACCAGCCCGACATGCAGCTCCTCGCGGCGATAGAGGCCGCGAAAGTCGGTCGTGTTGTGCGTGACGAGCACATAGCCGTCATCGACCGCGCGCCGGGTCACCATATGGTCCTTGGCGCCGGCGAGGCCCAGCCAGCGCACATGGCTCGACTCTGGAAAACCCCGTTCGCGCGCCAGTTTCGCAAGCTCTGGGCTCAGGCATTCGTCGATCAGGAATTTCACGAAACGGCCGGCAGATCGTCGAGACGGATTGTGCGTGTCGACTTCGCCGCCGTGCTGCGCCACGCCGGCTTGACCGGCGGACGGCCACGCCGCGGATAGGCGAGTGCATAGTCGGCCGCGAGCCTGATCCGGTCGAGAGTCAGTTGCGGATAGGCGGCACGGATCGTCTCGGGAGTATCGCCATTGGCGAGCATGTCGGTAACGTCATGAACAAGCACGCGTGTTCCCACAAAGGCCGGCTGACCGCTAAGTACCGCTGGATCGCGCGCCACCATGGCCTTGGCTTTCCTCAGCCGGCTGAGGCCGGTCCTTACCCCGGCAGTGATCGGCTTCAGGTCGACCTTAAGCGGATCGTCCGCGACTACGGGCGCAGCATCATCGGCAATGGCGTGCTCAACGATCCGCCGCCGCGCGGCAGGCGTCAGCGTCTCCGCCGTCAGCCAGGCGAGGCGTAGGCCGACGAGACCCGCTCCGATGATGACGCGGCTGCCGCGGCGTGTCTCGACACGGCCGCGTAGCAATCCGGCATCGATGATGCGATGCACCTGCTTAAGCGGCACCTGCGTTACCGCCGCCGCCTCATTGGCGGTGAGCACTTCGGTACTAAACCCTGGCATGACAATAATCCTTCCACGTTCATGGAAGATATATAGTCACTCTGCCGTCCGCAGTCCAGCGAAGCTTTGCGGCAGGCGGCCGGCGCCGGCGCGAGGCCTGGAGGCAGAGGGGGGAGGGGAGATTCCTGACGGGCTTGGAGGTTCGGGGAGAGGCCCCGGGCCGCCCGTCATGGAGAACCTGACCATGGCAAAGAACGCCATTCAGAAGATCGCGATGAACGCCGCGGAGAATATTCCCTATGACAAGCTAATGCTGTCGCAAAAGAATGTTCGGCGCATCAAGGACGGCGTGTCGATCGAGCAGCTGGTCGAAGACATCGGACGGCGAAAGCTCATCCAGAGCCTGAACGTCCGTCCCGTGCTCGACGGCGAGGGCGAGGAGACCGGCATGTTTGAGGTGCCCGCCGGCGGCCGTCGCTATCTCGCGCTCGGCATCCTCATCAAGCAGAAGCGCCTGGCGAAGAACGAGCCGATCCCTTGCATCGTCAACCGTAAGCAGGAGACCTCGGCCGAAGAGGATTCGCTTACCGAAAACCTGCGGCGCGCCGACCTGCACCCGCTCGACCAGTTCCGGGCCTTCAAGACGCTCAGCGATCAGGGCCTCGATCCGGAGGAGATTGGCGCCCGCTTCTTCGTATCGCCTGCGACGGTGAGGCAGCGCCTGCGGCTGGCATCGGTGTCGCCGAGGCTTCTCGGTCTCTACGAGAAGGACGAAATCCGGCTTGAGCAGATCATGGCGTTTTCGATCTCGGACGATCATGCACGTCAGGAGCAGGTCTGGGAACGGATTGCCAGCTCGCACATGCAGGAACCCTATTACATCAGGCGCCTGCTGACGGAGACCACGGTCCGAGCCGATGATCGCCGGGCCGTCTATGTCGGCGCCGAAACCTATGAAGCTGCCGGCGGCGTCATCCTGCGCGATCTCTTCGAGCAGGACTCCGGCGGCTGGTTCCAGGATGCGGCACTCCTCGAGCAGCTTGTCTTCGAGAGACTCAAGGTGGATGCCGAGGCAATCCGCGCCGAAGGTTGGAAATGGGTCGAGGCGGCGATCAGCTTTCCCTACGGCCATACCTCCGGCATGCGGCGCATCTATGCCGAGCCGCAGGAGCTCAGCGCCGAGGAGATCGAACGCTACGACGCGCTCAAGGCCGAATACGACAAGCTCGACGCGGACTATGCCAAGGCCGAGGATGCCGACAAAGCGATCGAGGCGAAGCTCGACCAGCTGGGCGCAGAGCTCGACGCGATCGATGATCGTCCTCAAAGCTACGATCCCGCCCAGAAGGCCATCGCCGGTGTGTTCGTTACCCTTGCCGCGAACGGCAAGCTCCAGGTCGACGCCGGTTTCGTGCGGTCCGAGGACGAACCGCGGACCGAAACCGGCGATGTCGGTGAGGGCGAGGAGCAGGATGCTGAAGACGAAGCCAGATCCAATGGCGACGATGATGGCGACGGTGTTGTCGTCAACGGCAAGCCGGTGAATGACAGCGCTAGTGACGACGGCGAGGACGATGGCATCAAGCCGCTGCCCGATCGGCTCGTCTTCGACCTGACCGTGCAACGGACGCTTGCACTGCGCAACGCGCTCGCCGGTGACGTCGACATCGCCTTCGTCGCCGCACTCCATGCCTTCGTCCTGCAGGTCTTCTATCGCTTCGCGCCGGACACCTGCCTTGAGATCAGCCTGAAGAGCGGCGGCTTCAGCCAGGTCGACGGTCTTGCCGAGACATCCTGGGCCAAGGAGATCGCCGAGCGCCATGAAGCCTGGGATCGCGATCTGCCCGATGAGGCGGATGGCCTGTGGAACTTCCTTCTCGGCCTCGACGAAGCAAGCCGCAACGCGCTGTTCGCGCACTGCGTCTCGCTGACCCTCAATGCGGTGGTCGAACCCTGGAACAGGCGACCGAAGGCGCTCAAGCATGCAGACGTGCTTGGCCGCTCGCTCCAGTTCGACATGGTCGACGCCGGCTGGACGCCTACGGTCGAGTTCCTCGGGCGGCTCACCAAGGCGCGGGTTCTACAGGCAGTCCATGAAGCTCGTGGCGCAGACTCCGCGCAGCTGATCGACCACATGAAGAAGGACATCATGGCGCGTGAGGCCGCGCGTCTTCTCGAAGGGTCGAACTGGCTGCCCGAGCCGCTGCGTCTTGAGGTCGATGAAGTGGCTACCGATGCTGGCGACGCGGTCGCCGGCGACATGTCGGACGAGGCGGCTCGCGACGGCGATGCCGCCGAGCTGCCGGCCTTTCTCGCCGACGATGCGGATCCGTCCTCCGATGAGCCGGTGACCAGCGACGGCGACGAGGCGGACCACCTCCAGGCCGCTGAATAGTCGGCCTCACGCTCGCACCGGGCCCGGCACTCCCGCCGGGCCCTTTTTCGTTTTCCGCATGGAGAAACCCGCATGTCCGCACATATCGTGTACGAATCCGCTCCTCTGGGGAGCGTTATCCGGTACAGCGACGGCACCGCGAAACCGCCGGCTCGCTTCACCAAAAAACTTGCGGCCTGGGAAAGCCGCAACGGCGTCGGTCGCCTGGTCAGGAAGGAACCGCCGCGCGAGCGCGCGACCTATAGCTCGCCGGCCTACTTCACCCTGCATGAGGGCGATTTCGAGCAGGGCGGCATCATCGTCGTCTCGGTCAGGCGCACTTGGTCCGTCGATAGTGACCTGGGTTTCGAGATCGTCGAGCGTCCCACGATCGGCATGGTCCGCGTCCTGCAGGAACGCGGCGACAGCCCGGAGCTGCTCTATCTCGCCAAGGATCGCGAGGCGGCCGAACGCTGGCTCGCCAACAACCAGTATGGTCGGGCCTATCTCGAGGAAGTCTCCGCGGACGGGGTCGGCGCCGACGTCATTGAGGGCCGCGCGGCCGCCTGACCGTTCCACCATTTAACCCCACCCGATGACAGGCCCGGGATCGCGTGAGCGATCACGGGCCTGTTCATTTCATGGAGATCGACATGTTCGACTGGAACAGAAGCTGCTCCTATGACGAGCAAGCAGAAGAGGCGTTTTCACACGACAGCGCGTTCACGGCTGAAAAACTCGCCGCCGAACTAAACCTGCCATCGGGCTGCTTTGACCTGCGCTCAAACAAGGCGGGTATTGCCGTTTCCGGCGAAGTCACCCTGTACCATCACCGTACCTACATTCAGGTCGGCCAGTTCGGTTTGTCCTCAGGTCACGGCATCCTGATCCGCACCTGCAAGGGCCGCAAGGATTATGTCGGCGGGGCCAACCACTTCGTCGCGCTCGGCATGCTCGACGACATCCCGGCGCTCGCCGCCGCCGTGCGTGCCATCACTGGGGTTGGTCGAGACGCTTCGCGTTCCTCCGAGCGACGTGCCGCCTGAACCCTGCAAACCCCATCATCGCCGGTGCACGCGCCGGCCGCGGGCTCGGCCAGTCGACAGCCACAACACCACCAAACAGTTGCGACGACGCGGTTCATGCCACGCGTGGCCGACCCGCGTTCAGGAGAATCCCATGACCGCACATCCACCCTTCAGGAAGGTGCTCGACGGCGTCGCCACCCGCGAGCAGATGTTCCAACTGTTCAGCCGACACAAGAATACTCCCGGCATCGATCCGCTTTCCGGCACTCCCTATTCAGGCGAGTGGTTCCAGATCACCGCGTCAGAATATCACTTCATGCTCGGTTTGCTGCCGCCGCTCTTCATGCGCACCGGCATGTTCGGCATGTCGGAGTTCAAGGCCGGCAACGTGACCAGCGTATTCTTCGCGATCCGGATCCGGGGCCGCGAACGCTGGTTTCACGGCTTTTGTGACCTCGCGAATAGGCAGTCCCCAGATAAGATGCGCGCCGCCATCATCGCCCACGAGACCGGCGCGAGCGACAGCATGACCCGCGCGGAGAAGCTCGAGGCGATCTGAACATGACCCCTGTCGAACTCAGGGGCATCGCCCGCAATGCAAATCCCGGAACCGGGTGGGCCGAACATCGCGGCAAACGCACGATTCTCATTAACGCCGGAAAGCATGATGCTGTCTTCAAGCTGCTCGATGATCTGTCGGATCTCGAGATTGACGAACTCCTGTCCTCCGCCCGATCAAGCCGGAACTCAAAGAAGGGAGGCGACGATAAAGGTTATCCCTGAGAGCTGCCGCTCGGAAGCGAAACGTCCCTATTAACACGGTCCGCCTACTCCGCTGAAATGAGGCGCATCGGATAGGCTATGCGGCGCGATGTCTATCGAGGAGGCGTACTATCGGACGCCGACGGGCGAGACGCTCTCGCACATTACGATCGCTTGCACACACCCCTATCGCTTTCCAAGATACCGTGACGGCAACCGACATTGCTCGATCAGTGCGTCGCCGCCGGCCGGCGCATTTTCACGGTATTTAAGGCCAGCACCGACCAGGTGCTCGTAGTCCAGCGAGCCACCTATCAGGGTCAGACTTCAACTCGGATGATCCTTGTCACCTGATCACCGTGGGTAATCGCCCTTAGCGAAGCCGTGTGGCCGACTGGTTCGACGATATGATCGGCCAGTCACCGCGCAAAACTTCGGATCAGGACCTGCCGCGCAGGATGTACCCGGCATTGCGTAAGGCGCCGATGAAGAGACTGGCCGGGCCGGCGATACTCGTCCTGGCCTGCATCGGTAGCGGCAGAGTGTTCCAGTCCTCCAAGGGAGCGATAAAGCTGGAGAAAGTGCCGTTGACCATGCAATGGCTGATCGCCGAGCCCTGCTTGTCCAGCGCCAGAATGCCTGTCTGGTTGCTTGGATATCGGACGGCGGCGATCCGCTGCATTTCCAAGTCGCCATCGATGCGCAAATCAAATAGCAGGACGCCGTGGCTTCGGTTGGCAATTTCTGCGACTTTTTCCGTGAATCCAAGAGGAAGCGCACGGACGCTGTCGACCGCCATCCCGAAAACAATCGCGTCCAGCTCATCCGCCGCCATGAGAAGATTTGCTCCCAAGAAAATCAGGATTGCAATCGATGCAGTCGGTTGTGCACAGTCATCGGATGCGGACGGCTGTTAGTCCTTGTCCGTTTGCCCGGCGGCAACGAATGACGGGGTAGGCGGCGCTCGATGCAGGGGGGTTCTTTACCGAACCTGGAGCATGCGAGCCCCGTTAGCATGTCGAAATTTGTCAGCTGCCGGTGGATCGAGCGAAGTGGCGCCTGTGGATGGCGGGCATGGATAGGCTCTGAAGGTCGCGTCAAATGAGACCTCGGCTCGCAATAGACCGTTTGCGTCCCGGTGATCGAGCCAGTCCCCGAGGTCAGGGAAACCTCGCTTGCTCGTCGCTGGCCTTCTCCGATAAAGCTCGGCAAGAGCGATAAGATGCCTAGGCGCAGAATACTCGCTGACGCGAAACAGCGACTTGGCTGCAAGTCGTCCTCACATCAAGGAAGGGACTATGAAGCGCCAGATCCGGCCATTTATCGTGGAAGTCAAACAGAAGCGCCGCAAGCAAAAGCCAAGCCATTCGATCTGGGGTGCTCTCGACCTGTCCAAAATTGTCACCGAGATGACGCAGCTGTCTGATGGTGCTCAGTTGCCAGGTTCTGAGCTCATTGACTCCAGTATAAGACCCATCGATGCTGATGACGGTGACAATCCACAAGCGGAGCATATCATGGCCGATTCTCAGGAAGCTCAAACTGTTCAGACAACAGTGGCACCAGCCAAAGTGGAAGCCCCTGAAGCGAAGAAGAAAGTTCCGCGAGCAAGGAAAGCGAAGGCAGAGCTCGCCAAGCCGACCCGCAAGAACGGGGCGAGACCAGGGCCTCAGGCGGCTGAACCTGCGGTGGCGGTGCGGACCGCCCGGAAGACCTATTCTGAGAAGGAACGCGCCCAGAAGCTTGCCCAGATCGAGAAGTCGATCGCTGGGGGTGCGACCAGCAAGAGTGCGGTCAGCCAAGCCGGCATTTCGGAGCAGACCTATTATCAGTGGAAGAAGGTTGCAGCGCCAGCCGCAGATAGCGGCGATCTGAAGGACCTGCTCGCGCTCGAGGAAGAAAACAAGCGCCTTAAGAACCTGCTTGCTGACCGTCTGCGCAAGGAAAATGCCGAGCTCAAGAAGAAGCTGGGCCTGGGGTAAGACATACTGAGCCTCGTCGGAAATTCCGCCGACGCTCAGAGCGGCAACGGCGGCATATCGCCTTCGCCGACCCGCCACACCCAGAAGCCGATCTCCGGACGCGCGGCGATCATTTCGTCGAGCGAAGCCTCGAACGCTTCGTCCGCGCCGGCCGGGACGACAAAGAGTGCGGTCGGCTGCTGCCTGTCCTGGAGCAAAGCGTTGGCGATCGGGTGGTCGGTTTGCAGGTCATAGCGCAATCCCTTCACGCTCTTCTCGCGAAGGCGGGCGAGCGCGTCAACGAGCCGCTTTTCCGAGACCGTCTCGAAAGGGATCCAGTTCTCGGATACCACCATTAACGCGACCTCCTCAACAACGGCGAGGCCGGCCGGGTTCAGTCCGAAGGTCGCGATCACTATCAGATGTGAGCTGGAATCCGCTCCCCACAGCGACAATTCTCTCTCGAAACGTGCCTGCAAACGCCGATGCAATGCATCGTCGATGACAAAGGGAAAGCCCGGCAAATGTCTGACGACGAGTTTCCGACCGGATCGGGCGGGCATGATTTCCTTCACCTCGCCGACCAGAACCAGTAGCTTTCGTGGGCCGGATTTCGGCGGGAGCGCCATGCCGAGAGCCGCATTGCGGCGATGTTCGATCGCTTGCCTGTTCTCGGCGCGAAACGGCTCGGGCACGAACAGGATATCCGCGAGCGGTCCGCCCCTCACCGTCATTTGCCCGGCAGCCTCAAGCAGATGCCAGCGGACATTCCACCAATGTCGCTTGCCAGCCCATCGGGATGTCCAGACCGTCAATTCGGCCTCCTGCCATAGATAATGGAGCAGGCCACGCAGCGACATCCTCCTGGGGTCTCCAGTTACGCTGGCGGAGCTCTCGCCAGCAGGCGCGGATGCTGCCCGGCTCCCCGTCTTCGACAGGCTGAAATCGAGTTTCAAAGCCGCCAAGCCGCTTTGCGGATCGAGCTGTATCGCGCTGCCCATCAAGGCGCCCAGGCCGGACAGCTCGTAAGGCGATTCATATGAATCACAGGATGGATCATGCCCGCTGCCGCTCAGCGGCATGCGCTTGATCAGGTGAAGGTCGCCGATGCGGGCGATGTACATCGGGCAGCCCGGCTCGCGGCACAGGCATAGCGGACGCTCGGTGCGGCCATAGGCGTTCGCCAGCGTCGCCTGCAGGTCAGGCGCTCCCTCCTCGTAGACCGCACTGCCAATTCTGAACCGTCGCATCACCTCCGCAGCTCCAGGTCGCCGCCGCGCCCCTGTGCGCGCATTCAAGTCATGGCTTTGCGCAGAGCGCAACCCGTTTGGTGCATCGGCCTCAGAGGGAGAGGGGAGCCGGGAGGAGTGCGGCCCGGCTGGCGCGGAGAGAGTGCCGGCGCGGGCGCCACTCCCTCTCGCAAAGGACATCTCCATGAACATTGTTTCGACCACATCTGCCGTTGCCCGGACGGCCGCTCCCCTCGGCGCGCCGGCACAAGACGCCCTCGACACCGCCCAGGCGATCTACCGAGCGGCAATGCGGCTTCTGCCGTTCCTCGAGCAGGGCAAGTCTGTCACCACTGCGGAACTGCGCACCACCATGACAACAGGTTTTGGCGGCAGCGATGCGCAAGGGTGCTGGGTCTGGAAGGACGCCTATGAGGCCCTCGAAGTCGCCCAGGTTCTGTTTCTGCGCCGGTTCGGCCCCGCGATCCTGTCCCGGTCCGCCACGCCGCGGGCAAGGCTAGCGATGATAAAGCGCATCGCCGACCTTCTTCCAACCCATACGCGACGCTCCGACGAGAGCCAGGCCATGCAGCAGCTCTCCACGCCCTTGCCGCTGGCCTTCGTAACGGCGCACGCCGCGGCGATCGCATCTTGCGACCTCGTTCTCGAACCGTCGGCCGGCACCGGTCTGCTCGCCGTCCATGCCGAGATGGCGCGCGCCTCGATCGCGCTTAACGAGCTTGCCGCAACGCGGGCCGATCTGCTCGGCCTGCTGTTTCCGCAGTTCCCCGTCTCGCGGCACGACGCCGCCCATATCGACGACCATCTCGACGCGGCCATTGAGCCGTCCCTCGTCTTGATGAATCCGCCCTTCAGCGTCGGCGCCTATGTCGACGGCCATGTCGCCGATGCGGCATGGCGGCACCTCTCTTCCGCGTTCGCACGCCTGCGTTCGGGCGGTCGTCTTGTCGCCATCGCCGGCGCCGGGCTGTCTCCCGAAAACCCGAAATGGCGGCTCGCCTTCGAACGCCTGCAGCAGCAGGGCACGGTCATCTTCACCGCAGCGATCGACGGCCGCGTCTATGCCCGCCACGGAACCACCACCGAGACCCGCCTGACGATCATCGACAAGGTGCCGGCCGTCGATCCGTCGCGTTTCGTCGCCTTGCCGGGCAAGGCCAAGGATGTCGAAACGCTGCTCTCCTGGATCTCCGATCTGCCGCCCCGGACTTTGGGTGGATTCCCGAATTCGATCGGTGCATTGTCCAGCGGCATCCTGCGCAATGCCGCCATGCAGATGGCTGCCCGATCCCGGAGAGCCGCACCCCTCGCTGTCTCAACGGCTGCTCCAAAGGCAATGCAATCGGTCCGTCCGATTGCGCGAGCGAAGCCCGCTCGCCAGGTCATGGCAAACAGCACGCCGGCTGTTCCCCTTGCCTACGAATTGCGCGACTGGATGCCGGAGGAGGGCGGCCGGCTCACCGAGTCAATCTACGAACCCTACGCGCTCCAGTCGATCGACATTCCCCGCGCCAAACCCCATCCGACGCCCCTCGTACAGTCGGCCGCAATGGCCGCCGTCGCGCCACCAAAACCTTCCTATCGGCCCCTTCTTCCTGATGCGATCATCGATGAGGGCCTGCTGTCGGACGCCCAGCTCGAAAGCGTCATCTATGCGGGCGAGGCCCATTGCGGTCATCTCACCGGCGCCTGGACGGTTGACGAGACCTGCGATGTCGTCTCGGCCGCGCCAGAAGGAGCTACGAACGCTGTCCGGTTTCGGCGTGGATGGTTTTTGGGTGACGGAACCGGCTGCGGCAAGGGACGGCAAGTCGCCGGCATCATCCTCGACAACTGGCTGCAGGGGCGGCGCCGCGCGATGTGGATTTCCAAGTCCGACAAATTGCTGGAAGACGCTCAGCGAGACTGGGCAGCACTTGGCCAGGAAAAACTCCTCGTGCAGCCACTCTCACGCTATCGGCAGGGCACGCCGATCCGCCTTGCCGAAGGCATCCTGTTCACGACCTACGCAACCCTGCGCTCGCAGGAACGGGAGGGCAAGAAATCCCGGATCGCCCAGATCCTCGACTGGGTCGGACAAGAGGCGAGAGGGGCCGAAGGGGCTGGAGAGAACCCGTCGGGGGCAAAAAAATCTTTCGATGGCGTCATCGTCTTCGACGAGGCCCACGCCATGGCCAATGCCGCTGGCGGCAAAAGCGAGCGTGGCGACGCCGCGCCCTCGCAGCAGGGCAAGGCGGGACTGCGGCTGCAGCACGCGCTGCCCGATGCCCGCATTGTCTACGTCTCCGCGACCGGTGCGACCGCCGTCGAGAATCTGGCCTATGCCCAACGTCTCGGCATCTGGGGCAGCGAGGATTTTCCATTCGCCAACCGTGCCGAATTCGTCGCCGCGATCGAGGACGGCGGTGTCGCGGCGATGGAAGTGCTCGCCCGCGATCTCAAGTCGCTCGGCCTCTATACGGCGCGTTCGCTCTCCTATGACGGCGTCGAATACCACCTCCTCGAGCATGCGCTGACTGAGGAGCAGATCCGCATCTACAACGCCTATGCAGACGCCTTCCAGGTCATCCACAACAACCTGACCGCCGCACTCGAGGCCACCAACATCACCAGCGAGGCCGGCACGCTGAACCGCAACGCAAAATCGGCGGCGCGCTCAGCCTTTGAAAGTACCAAGCAACGCTTTTTCTCGCATTTGATCACCTCGATGATGACGCCGACCCTGATCGGCGCGATCGAGCAGGACCTCGCCGATGGGCATTCGGCAGTCGTGCAGATCGTCTCGACCGGCGAGGCGCTGATGGAACGCCGGCTGGCCGAGATCCCAACCGAGGAATGGTCGGACCTGAATGTCGACATCACGCCGCGCGAGTATGTCGGCGGGTACTTGATGCATTCCTTCCCGACCCAACTGTTCGAGGAGTATTCCGACGCGGAGGGCAACGTCTACTCGCGGCCTGTCCACGACGAAGATGGCAACCCGGTCCAGTGCCGCGAGGCGGTTCGCCGGCGCGGCGAGATGATCGAAAAACTCGCATCGCTGCCGCCGGTCGGCAGCGCCCTCGACCAGATCATCCATCATTTTGGCACAGACACCGTCGCCGAGGTGACCGGCCGCTCGCGCCGCATCGTCGAGAAGACCGGCCGCGACGGCATCGACCGGCTGGCCGTGGAAAACCGCCCTGGCTCGGCCAATCTGGCCGAGACCCAGAGTTTTATGGATGACGACAAGAGCGTTCTGATCTTCTCCGACGCCGGCGGTACAGGCCGCTCCTATCACGCCGATCTCGGGGCCAGGAACCAGAGGCTGCGCAAGCACTATCTGCTCGAGGCCGGCTGGCGCGCCGACAACGCCATCCAGGGTCTCGGAAGGACCCACCGCACAAATCAGAAGCAACCGCCGCTGTTCCGGCCCATGGCCGCCAACGTGAAAGCCGGCAAGCGCTTCCTGTCGACGATCGCGCGACGGCTCGACACGCTCGGCGCCATCACGCGCGGCCAGCGCCAGACCGGCGGGGCAGGGCTGTTCCGGTCCGAGGACAATCTTGAAAGCCCCTATGCCCGCGCGGCCCTGCGCCAGTTCTATCATCTGCTGCACCAAGGCAAGATTGAGGGCTGCTCGCTTTCGACTTTCGAGACCGTGACCGGGCTGTCGCTGACGACTGACGAGGGCGGGCTGCGCGACGAGTTGCCGCCGATCACGACCTGGCTCAATCGGCTGCTGGCGTTGCGCATCGAAACCCAGAACCTGTTATTCGAGGTGTTCGAGCAGCTGATGGCGGTAAGAATAGAAGGCGCCATCGCCGCCGGCAATTACGACAAGGGCCTGGAGACGATCACGGCGGAGAGCATCGTCGTCACCGATCGTAGGACCGTCTATACCCATCCAGTCTCCGACGCGCAGTCGCATGTGCTCACCGTCGCGCGCAAGGACCGCATCCGGCCGCTCGGCCTGGTCGATGCGCTGGCCATCGTCCGGGCGGAGCCGCAATCGGCTTTGCTGGTCAACACGCGATCGAGCCGCGCGGCGATCCGGCTGCCGACCGCAAGCCTGATGCTCGACGACGGGACCGTCGAGCACCGTGTGAGGCTCCTGCGGCCAACCGACGAGCTGCGCTTCGGCCTCGGCGCGCTTGCCGAAACACTCTGGCAGCCCGCCGACCGGAAATTGTTCTGCGAGCTGTGGGACTCGGAAGTCGCCGCCGTCCCGGAGTTCACCACCAGCACCTTTCACATCGTGACGGGTCTGCTGTTGCCGATCTGGCGTCGGCTGCCGGACGGCGACTGTCGAGTCTATCGAATCCAGACCGATGCCGGGGAGCGCATCATCGGCCGCCACATCGCGCCGACGCTGGTCGCGACCATGTTCCGCAATCTGGGTCTCGACGATGTGCCGAGGCTGGCGCCGGAAGATGCCTGGACCGGGCTCGCCGATGGACGGATTGGACTGCAACTCGCCGATGGCCTGATCCTGCGCCGCAGTCGGATCATGAACGACTACCGTGTCGAATTGATCGGCTTCACCGACGCGATGGTCCCTCGGCTGAAGGCGCTGGGACTGATCTCCGAGATCATCTCCTGGAAGCTCCGGCTGTTCATCCCGACGAGCGAGCAAGGGCCGTCCATCCTCGCCGCGCTCCTCGACCGCCACAGGCTGGTCGGCGTCACCGACCGCGCGTCAGTGGCGTGAGGGGAAACGATCATGACCGTCTCGGCCTCCGAGCTGGCACGCCGCCTTGGCGAACACGCCGAGGCGGTGTGCCGGGAATATCTCTCCAACGGCCATCGCTCCGGCAATTACTGGATGGTCGGCGATGTCCACAACACGCGCGGCCGTTCCATGCATGTGCGGCTGAGGGCAAACGCCAAGGGCCCGGCGGGTAGGTGGGTCGACGAGGCGACGTCTGAATTTGGCGATCTGCTCGATGTCATCCGTGAAAGTTGCGGCCTCGTCGACTTCCGTGACATCGCGGATGAAGCACGTCGCTTCCTCTCCATGCCGCTGCCACCGCCCCAGCCCCAACCTCAGCCCCTTGGCGCGCAGTGCCAGCCAGCCGCGAAACGCGGCTCCCCCGACGCCGCGCGGCGCCTGTTCGCCATGTCGCAGCCGATCGCCGGCACGCTGGCCGAACGATACCTCGCCGGCCGCGGCATTCTGCTCTCCCCGCGTGAGCGCGCGCTGCGCTTCCATCCCGGCTGCTACTACCGGGATTTCGTGACGGGCGAGACGCGGACGCTTCCGGCGCTGATTGCCGCTGTCACCAGCTTCGACGGGAAGATCACCGGCCTGCAACGCACCTGGCTTGATCCCTCGGGTCAGGGCAAGGCGCAACTCGCGGATCCACGCCGCTCACTGGGTCATCTCTTGGGCAACGCCATCTGGCTTGGCCTTGAGCCCGGCGCGCTGGCCCCGGTCATGGCCGCCGGCGAGGGGTTCGAGACGATGGCGTCGCTTAAGGTGGTGATGCCGGCGCTGCCGGTTGCCGCCGCCACTTCGGCCAATCACCTCGCCGGCCTGACCTTCCCACCTGGATGCCGTCGCCTCTACATCGCGGCCGATGCCGATGCGGCCGGCCGCCACGGCATCGAGCGTCTCAGCCAGCGAGCCGGCGAAGCCGGAATCCTCGCCCTGGTGTTGCGGCCGCAGCTCGGCGATTTCAACGACGATCTGCGTCATCTCGGCCCGGCCCCCCTCGCGGCTTGGCTCAGCGACCAGCTCGTCCCGGAGGATGTCCGTCTCTTGCTGCCGCCCGGGTGAACGGGTTCGGGCCGACACGCGGGCCGGGACGGCGTCGCCGGATAGCCCGCAGACATGGCGGCGCTCCACCGGAGAGGCCGCGCCCGCGGCCTGCCTGAGAGGCGACCCCTGCCACCCCCCGGTCACGGCCGCAACGGCTGCGCCGTCCTTCGCTCGCGCTCCGGCCTTCGGTGCGGCCGCGCCCGGGGCGCGGCCGGGATGCGCTGTCAGGCCG
>NZ_JAMYNE010000039.1:0-42657 GCF_040318915.1 Mesorhizobium sp. M0991 | reverse complement strand
TGTTTTTAAAAAGACACTCTAGGCGCCGCCCGCGCGCGTTAAAAATGCGTCCCCGCCCCCCCATATCAAAAAATTGGGGGGGGTTTAAACGGCCCCCGCGCCCGCTCCGGGGGGCGCGCCTCAAAATCCGATCAGGAACTGAGGAAATGACCGTCTTCATGCGTCAGAAAATAGCGTATCTTTTACTGACATTCAAGGCATCGAAAAAATAGGCCTCGCTGTCGGGTTGCTAGGTTTCTCGACAGGGTGCGAGAGCCCAACCAAGCGCCGCGGACTCAGTTGGCGGGCCGCAGCGACAGGGTACCTGGAGAAAGCTTGTCTGGGCGAGCCTAAACGGATTCGGGCACGAAGATCATGCCGGCCGCCGGCCCGTCGGAAGGTAGCCTGCTAGAGGCTGAGATTGCGGAAAGCTGCCGGGACATGACCGCGACTAAGCGACGGTTCAATGCCGAGCTTCATGCGGCAAATCTTGGCTCCGGAACTCCCGTTACGCCGAGGCCGGTGATGGCAAAAAGGCTGCCGCGCAAGACACCGTCGCCCGGAAAGCGCGGCAGCGGCGGTTTGGCCATCGACGTGACGTACAGGGTGTCGAGCTTCGGCCCGCCGAACATGACGCTGGTGATCTTCTTGACGGGCATGTCGATGATGCGATCAACGCTGCCGTCGGGCGCGTAACGCACCAGCCTGCCGTCATAGACCAGCGCGTTCCAGAGGAAGCCCTCGGTATCGACAGTTGAGCCGTCGGCCGCCCCTCCCCGGCTGGTATCGACGCGGGTGAAGGTGCGCCGGTTGTTGGCGGCGCCCGTTTCGATATCATAGTCGTAGGCCCAGATCTCGCCGGTCCAGGTGTCTGCGAAATAGAAGGTGCGGTCGTCGGGGCTCCAGCACGGGCCGTTCGAGCAGATGATGCCGGAATCTATTCTGGTGACGGAGAAATCGGGATCGAGCCGGTAGAGCCCGCCGGAGGGTCCCTCTTCCATCGTGTCCATTGACCCGGCGAAGAAGCGGCCGCGCCGATCGACCTTGCCGTCATTGAGCCGGTTCATCGGCCTGTCCGGCTCTGGATCGTGGATCAGCGTCACCTCGCCGGTGGCGAAATCAAGCAGATGGAAACCGCGCTGCAGCGATACCACCGCGCCACCGCCGTCCTTACGCAATGCCATCGAACCGATCTTCATCGGCACGTCCCAGCAACGGATCTCGCGGCCGTCGGCGGTCGCCCGAAACACACGCCCGTCGAAACTGTCGATCCAGTAGAGGCGCTCCTGTTCAACGTCCCACAGCGGTCCCTCACCCAGCGTGGTCTTCACGTCCACCACGACCTCGATCTTCATGCCGTCCTCCTCTGTTCGAACCTTGCAGAAACCGGTCAGAACGCGACCTGGTCGCCGCCCTTCAATGACAGAATTTCGCGGGCCTCGTCGGGCGTCGCCACTTCCATGCCCAGTCCTTCGATGATCTTGCGGGCAAGCACCACCTGCTCGGCGTTCGATTTGGCAAGCTTGCCCTTGCCGGCCCACAGACTGTCTTCGAGCCCAACGCGAATATTGCCGCCAAGCGCTGCCGATTGCGCGGCGATGCGCAACTGGCTGGCGCCGGCACCCAGCACCGACCAGCGGTATTGATGCCCGAACAGGCGATCGGCGGTGCGCTTCATATGGGCGACGTCTTCCGGGTGCGTACCGATGCCGCCGAGCAGGCCGAATACGGATTGTACGAAGAACGGTGGTTTCACCAGCCCGCGATCGGCGAAATGGGAGAGGTTATAGAGATGGGCGATGTCGTAGCACTCGAACTCGAAGCGCGTGCCGTTGTCGTAACAGGTCTCCAGTATGTACTCGATGTCCTTGAACGAGTTGCGGAAGACCAGGTCACGGGTCGCTTCCAGGTGCGGCCTTTCCCAGTCGAACTTGAATGTTTCGTATTTGTCTACGAGGTGATAGAGCCCGAAATTGATCGACCCCATGTTGAGCGAGGCGACTTCCGGCTTGAACTGGGCGGCGGGGCGCACACGCTCCTCCACCTTCATGTAAGGACTGCCGCCGGTGGTAATGTTGATGGCGGCATTGGTGCCTTGCTTGACGCGCGGCAGGAAACGCGCGAACGCCTCCGGCGTCTGGTCGGGCTTACCGGTCTCAGGGTCGCGGGCATGCAGATGCAGGATCGCCGCGCCAGCCTCCGCCGCCGCGATCGCCTGCGAGGCGATCTGGTCCGGCGTGATCGGCAGATAGGGCGACATGGTCGGCGTATGGATTGCTCCCGTCACCGCACAGGTGATGATGACCTTACCCTTGGTCTGCTGGGTGCCGGGCTTGCGGCTTGTTTCCGTCATCGTCCAAACTCCTGATCCGATTTTTTCTTGTGCGCCGCCAGCGCCATCAGCCGGCGGTCGCGCCAGACCTGCCGTTCGCCGAGTTCTTCCCGCGGCAGCCGCTTGCGGCGCTCGGCCTCGACCGTTTCCATGACTTCGCCCGCCCAGTCGACCCGACGCAGCATCTGCGGGAAGATGTTGGAATAGATCGTCTGGTAGCGCTCTACATAGTCGCGCACACCACCAGGTGCGTTGAGGTCGATCGTTTCGAACGGACCCATGAACGACCAGCGCAGCGCCAGCCCCTCGCGCAGGCCCGTATCGACGTCCTCGACACTGGCATAGCCGTCGGCGACAAGCCGGAACGCCTCCTCCAACAGCGCGCCCTGCAAGCGATTCATGATGAAGCCGTCGAGTTCGCGCTTCATCACCAGCGGCGCGTGGCCCGCTTCGACAAGAAAGGCGCGGGTCCTTTCCACCGTTTCGGCGGAGGTCCATGGCGCCGGCACGACTTCCGCTGCCGGGATGAGATAGGGCGGATTGATCGGGTGTACGACGAGGCAGCGATGGCGCCCCTGCAGATGATCGGTGAATTTCGACGGCAACAGCGCCGAGGTGGAACTGGCGATCACCGCCTGCGGACCGGCAAGCGCATCGATCCGGGAGAACACTTCACGCTTCACCTCAAGGTTTTCCGGTGTGTTCTCCTGGACGTGGACGGCATCGGCCAAGGCTTCGCCAAGCTCCGCCACAATGGTGATGCGGCCGAGCACGGCATCGACCGCTTGTCCCCGCAGCAAATCGTTGGCGGCGAGGTCGCCGAGCACGCCGGCGATATAGTCGCGCGCACCGCTGGTCGCGGCCGGCGCCTGGTCCCACATGCGCACATCATGCCCGGCACGAGCGAAGCTGATCGCCCACGCTCGCCCGATGAAACCGCTTCCGACAATTGCTACCTTCGCCATGATCGCCCCCTCAGAGTGTCTCGACGTTGCCGTCGACGCCGAGCGACTGGCCGGAAATGTTGACGCCCGCATCGGAAAGCAGGAAAGCCACCATCGCCGCGACATCGTATGGGCTGGTCATACGGCGCAGCGAGATGTTCTGCAGATAGCGTTGTGTCATCTCCTCGTTTGAAACGCCTAATTGCTTTGCCCGGTCGGCAATGACCTTGTCGATGCGCGGCCCTTCGATGATGCCGGGCAAGATGGCATTGACCCTGATGCCATGCGGTCCGAGTTCCTTGGCAAGACTCTGAGTCAGGCCGACAACGCCGAACTTGGCAGCCGAATAGGGGGTGCGGAACGCGTAGCCATGGCGGCCGGCGGCCGAAGACATCGAGACAATCGAGCCGCCGCCCGCCGCCTTGATCAGCGGCACGGCACGCCGCGCGCACAGGAACTGGCCGGTCAGGCAGATATCTATGCAACGCCGCCAGTCTGCCGGGTCGATCTCATCGACGCCGCCGGTCGGCCCGGCAATGCCGGCATTGTTGATCAGGGCGTCGAGCCCGCCGAGCTTCTCCTTGACAGTCTCGAACAGCCGGTCGACATCGTCGTCGCGCGAAACGTCGGCTTTGACTGCGGCGGCGAGCGTAATCCTCTCTGGAGCGGCAGCCAGCGCCTCGTCGGAAATATCGCAGATCACGACACGCGCGCCGAGCCGCGACAGCGTCTCTGCAATGGCAAAGCCGATGCCGCCAGCGCCCGCCGTGACCAGCACGCGCTGGCCTCTGATCCCGGTCAGGAATTCGTCCGCCGATGCCGGTGCACTTGAGCTCATTGTTCCATCCCTTTCACTGAATCCGCCTTTCGCGCAGCGCCATGACGGCACCGAGCACCACCAGCCCGAACAGGATCGCCCGCGTCGCGTAAGGCAGCGTCGTGCCGGCGAGCAGCATCTGCAACGCGGTCAGGAGCAGCACCCCGCCCAGCATGCCGAGATAGTGGCCACGCCCGCCGGTGATCAGCGCACCGCCGACCACGACGACGGCGATGGAGGGCAGCAGATAGTCGTCGCCCATGCCGAGGCTGGCCTGGCCGGAAAAGCCGGTCAGCATGATGCCGACCAGCGCCGCGCAGACCGCCGACAGCACATAGACGAGGATGAGCGTGCGACCGACCGCGACGCCGGAGAGCTGGGCTGCGCGCAGGCTGTTGCCGATGCCGTAGACGCGGCGGCCGAAAGCCGTGCGGCCGAGCAGCAGCACGGCAAAGACGACGAAGGCGACCATGAACAGCACCACCGGCGTGATGGCGAATATCTTGCCGGTCATGAACCAGCGCAGCAACGGCGAGGAGAAGCCGGCCGGCGTCCCTTGCGAGTACAGCAAAGCGAAACCTTGCAGAATGCCGTTGGTGGCCAGCGTCATAACGATTGGCGAGATGCCGAGAAAGACGACGCCGACACCGTTGGCGAAACCGATGAGGCAAGCGACGGCGAGCACCGCCGGCAGCGCATAGGCAAGTGCAGCGTTGGATCCGTTGACCATACCTGCGAGCAGGATTCCCGACAGGCCGATCGTCCACGGCACTGACAGGTCAAGCCCGCCGGTGAGAATCACGCTGCCTTGCCCAAGCGTCAGGATGGCAAGGAAGCTCGACAGCACAAACAGCGAATTCCAGTAGCCAAAATTGACGATGGCGCGCCCGAGCCAGATCTGGGTGACGATCACGACGATGGCAAGACAGACATAGGCCGGCAGCGCATAGCGCAGCGTCTCGGCATTACGGACATGGAAGGCAGGCTGCGGCGCCTGCTGGTCGCCGGCGCTGCCCCGCGCAATTCTCAGTCGCCGGTCGGTGCGATCGATCTGCGAGGGCAGCATCCCGGCGCGCCACGCGGCCAGCCGAGCCCGCAGCGCGCGCAGTTGGCGGGCAAGCACGGAGCCATGCGACAGCGAGCCGGCAAGCACGGCAAGGATCAGGATCGTGCCCTCGGCGATCGTCGAATAATAGGCCGAGACGTTGAGCACGAGCAGGATGTTGACGACCATCATCAGGATGTAGGCGCCGAAGACGGTGCCGACCGGCCCACCTTGACCGCCGCCCAGCCTTGTACCGCCGACCACGACCGCCGCGAACATCGATAGCAACAAAGGGTTGCCGACCAGCGGATCGCCGCTGCCCGTCTGGGCGCTGATGAAAACGCCGGCAAGCCCATAGCAGCCGCCGGCAATGACATAGACCAGGAAGCGTACGAGAACGACGCGCACACCAACCGCGGCGGCGGCATCCGGATCGCTGCCGACCGCATAAAGCGCTGTCCCGAAGCGTGTGCCTTTGAGCCAGAACCAGCCGAGCAGGACGACGCCGATGACTACCAGCGGCATCGGTATCCAGCCGGCGATAGCATCACCGAGATAGAAGGCGCCAAGATCGGGCGAGACGAAGCCGCCGGGCTTGTCCATGACCAGCAGCGTTACCCCCTGCAGAATGAACATGGTCGCCAGCGTGACGACGATAGGCTGCATGCGCAGGACGGCAATGAAAAAGCCGTTGAAAGCGCCGACCAGCATGCCGACCCCAATTCCGGCCAAAGTCCACAGCGCGACACTCGTGCGGGTCGCCATCGGATCCATGCCGTTTGCCAGGACGACATTGACCAGCGAGATCACCGCCCCGGCGGACAGGTCGAAACCGCCGGACAGAACGACCAGGGTCTGGCCGATCGCCGCCAATGCCGAAGTGGCGCCGCCGCTCGACAGGAACGAAATGTCGAAATAGGTGAGCCGCCCGGCACTGACCAGATCGACGATCAGCAGGAGCGCCGCAAAGACTATCGCCGCGATGATGGCGCCGCGATGCCGCGCGAGGAGCCGCGACAATGTCGCGGTCGGTGCCGCGGCGGCCAAGCTCGTCACAGTCATTCCGCCGCCTCCCGGACCAACTCGCCATGGCCAAGCGCCGGCCGCATGATCGCGCCTTCCGTGATCTCGTCGCCGGCAAGCTCCGCCACCAGATGGCCGTCATAGAGGACGAGCACCCGGTCGCATTGATGGACCAGTTCGGGAATTTCGGTTGAGTGCAGAAGGATCGAGCCGCCGGCCGCCACATAGTCGCGCATCATCACGTAGAGCTCGTGCTTGGTGCCCACATCAATGCCCCGGGTCGGATCGAAAAGCAGCAGGATCCGGCTTTCGGCGACGAGCCATTTGGCAATGGCTATCTTTTGCTGGTTGCCGCCAGAGAACGCCCCTGCCCTCGTCCACAAGGCACTGCTATCGACCTCCACGGTCGAGAAGGCGGACTGTACGGCCTTTGCCTCCTCGTCTGTTCTGATCAGGCCAAACCGGGTGAAGCGTGCGACGACCGGCAGCGATGCATTCTGCCGGCCCGAGAGCTTCAGGAACAGGCCTTCGGTCTTGCGGTCCTCCGGCACTAGCCCGATTGCCATATTGGGCTTGAGCGCATCGGCGGGCGAGCCGAGCCACACTGTGCGACCGTCGACCAGGATATGACCGCGCTCGATCTCGGCCATGCCGAAACAGGCGAGGAACAGGTCGAGCTGACCCATGCCCTGCAATCCGGCAACACCGAGGATCTCGCCCTTGCGCAGGTCGAAACCGACGCCGTCGAGCTTCCTCCCGGCCTTGAGATCGCGTACGCCGAGCACCGGCGGACCAAAGGCGGCCTCGCTTTCTGGTTTCGGCGGGAAGGTCTGGGCGATGCTGCGGCCGATGATCTTTTCGATCACCTCACCATCCGAAACATCGGCGACCGGCGCGGTCACGATGTGGTGGCCGTTCCTGAGAATGGTCAGCGTGTCGCAGAAAGCCCGCACCTCGCGCATGCGATGGGTGATGAACACGACCGTCGTACCGGCTGCTTTCAACTGCGCGATGATGCCGCCCAGCCACTCGACATCGCCACCCGACAGCGTCGAAGTCGGCTCGTCGAGCAGAAGGATGCGCGGCTTGCGATAGAGCGCGCGCGCGATTTCGATCTTCTGGCGGACGGCGAGATCGAGCGTCGCTACCTCGGCATCGAGATCGACCGTTAACCCCAGATCGGAGATGTGCTTGCGGACGGCCTTGCGCGCGCTCAACCGCCTGATCAGGCCGATCGGACCGACGGGCGCGTATGGCAGCAACATGTTATCGAGAACGCTGAGATCGCGTACCAGCGTCATTTCCTGGAAGGCTGTCTGCACGCCTTTGGCGTGCGCGGCGCGCGGCGAACCGAGTGGCGCCGGTTCGCCTAACAGGGTGATTTGCCCGTCGTCGGGCCGTGCCAGCCCCGACAGCAGCTTGACGAGCGTGGACTTGCCCGCACCGTTCTCGCCAAGCAAGGCATGCACGCTGCCGGAAGCGATCTCGAAGGAAACGCCATCGAGGGCGACTGTCGCGCCAAACGCCTTGCGGACGCCCTCTATGCCGACAGCTGTCGAATGCGCTGACATCATGATCCCAGTCCCGGCCTGCATCAGAGGTACGTGGAGTGCCTCGAAAGCACCCCACGCCCACTTTCGGAGTGCCTACTCCTCGGGCTGGCCTACAAGGGCGGCTGCGAGACCGATTTCCGGTGTCTGATCGGAGAAGATCGAGGCGAACCAGCCTGGGTTCGAGACCAGCGACGGTTTGAACGCGTTGCAACCAGCCTTCATCTCCGCCCATGTGCCTTCGTCGCAGAGCTTTATCGTCTCGTTGGTGACGACCGGCAGTGGCAGGATCGTCTTCTTGGCAACGTCCTTGCCCTCAAGCGCCTCGACGGCAAGCTTGAGAGCGAGCGCCCCGGAATAAGGCGGCGAGGCGTAGGAAATGCGCGACGCGCCGAGCGGTGCGTAGGGAGACGTCGCGCCCTCGACCTCCGTGCCCTCCGGCAGCATCTGGATACGCCCGCCATTGGAACCTTCGCCGGCGCAAGGCAGGAGTTCGCTGGTCTTCTTGCCGGCCTCGAGCTGCATGGAATTGGCGGTGAAGCAGCCGACCTGCATCCACAGCCCGTTGATGTCGTCCCAACTGCGCGTCGCCAATATTTTGGAAAGTTCGGTACGGGCAACCGCCTGGCTCCACATGCCGACAGCCTCGCCGACGATCTTGATGTCGGGATGCTTGGCAAACACCTCCTTCGCGGCTTTGGTGCGCAGATCATCGACCGAGGTGCCGGGGACGCCGGTCACCGCGATGATGTTGCCTTTGCCATTAAGCTTCTTGACCAGCCACTCCGCCGTCACGCGGCCAGCCTCCTCCTGGTCGATATGGACATTGTAGGCGCAGGGCTCGGTGATCTCGGCATCATAGGCAAACACCTTCACGCCCTTATCGCAGGCGTTCTTCACCACCTGGTTGAGCGCTGTCGGCGAGATCGGGAAGATCACGATGGCTTCGGCGCCTGCCTGCACCATCGCATTGATCTGCTGGATCTGGCGCTGTGCGTTCGGCCCCGCCACCTGGACCTGGAGGTCCACCTTGTCGGCCATGCTCTTGTGCGACGCCATCGCCTTGACCATGTTGGCGGCCTCGGCCTGCCAATCATTGCCGATGAAGCTCATGCTAAGAAATATCTTGTGCTTTCCGGCCGCTTCGGCGGCGGACGTACCAAGAACGCAAACAGCTATTCCGGCAAGCAGCGCAAGCCGCCGGCCTTTCGATCCGATACCCATTCGAAACTCCTCCCAGTTCAGACGACCGAATGCCTCCCAAGGGTACGAGACGTACTCCTTGTCATTCGATGCGGCTGACCGTATCATGATTTGATCAAAGATCAATGATGAAATGGCTGAGAGGCAAAAGCTGGACACGCGGGCGCTTGACGCGGCAATTCGAACCTTGCATTCCGGGCACAGGCGCCGGGGATGACAAGAGCGTCGCCCGAACGGGGGAAGGTTGGCAGAAATGGCTGGGGCAGCATTCAGGAAGCCGGGCGTCGAGATCACGCCGCTGTCCAGGGAAACCCTGCAGGACAGGGTTTACCGGCACGTTACCGAGTTGATCCTCGACGGCAGCATCGTTCCAGGTGAGATGGTGACGGTGCAGAGCCTCGCCGACGCTTTCGGCGTCAGCCCGATGCCGGTTCGCGAGGCACTGCGGCGTCTGAGCGCCGCCAACGCCTTGATGGTGGTTTCCGGCCGTTCGATCGGTATCCCGGCATTAAGTCGTGCGCGGCTTATCGATCTCAGGAACGTCAGGTTCGAAATCGAGGCGATCGCCGCCGCATGGGCCGCAGAACGCATTGACGATCACGGCGTGATGCTGCTGGGCCAGCATCTGGAGGCACTCGAGCAGGCCAATGCCGCCGGCGACGTCAAATCCTATCTCAGGGCCAATTACGCCTTTCACTTTTCCATCTACCGGGCCGCGGGCTCGGAAAACATGCTCAGCATCATCGAGAACCTGTGGCTGCAGATCAGCCCCTATTTCAACATGCTGCACGATTCTGGAAACTATTCGACCGCCAACCAGCACCATCAGCAGATGTTTGCAGCGCTGCGAGACCGCAATGCGGAAGCGGTCCGGGCGGCGGTCCGCGCCGACATCGACGCGGCTTTCACAGTGCTGATCAAACTGCTGAAGTAAGATTCCTCGAAGTCGCGCTGGTACGGCGGCGAGCCGCCGCTAGCCACGAATATGTCCATCTGCGTGTAGCGCCCGCCCGTCTGCATCCCTGAGATCAGGAAGGTATAGACTCCGGCTCCATTTCAGAGGCTTCGACCGCCGCGATCTCGTTCGCGCCGAGCTCCGCTGTCAGCTGGACCCGCCGGTCGCGCTTCGACAGCCGGACAAAATCCTCGTAGGCCAGCAGCACCGTGCGCGGGCGACCGTTCTTGGTGATGATGACCGGGGCGCGGACCGCGGCATCCTGATAGGCGCCAAAATTTTTCGAGACGGCGGCGGCGGGGACGGTGGTGGTCATCGGCGAGACTCCTTTATTCCGGAATATACGGGCTTTCCGCAACTGTCGGGCGCCCGCCAGATGGAAACGAGGCAGTGACAGGGCAACTCCCAAAGACCCGGAATGGTAGAATCGTCGCGAGACGGCCGAAACCCTCGACGCACGCGATTCCGTGCTGCCCTTCGACCGCGTCGATTTTTTTCTGGTCCTCGGACAGGGTGACGATGGTCACGCCTGCGAAACTCAGGCCCTTGAAGACGCCTGCCACGTCCTCCTGATCGCGACTGATGGGATCCAGCGCCTCTGACAGAATCATGCCGAAACGGCCCGCCTGAGCATCGGCAAGAAGCGACTGAATACAAGGGATGCTCCGGAGATGCCCGGTCGGATTAGTTCTCTACCGGTCCATCCCTCGCGCGGCGCGCTCACAACACCGGCGCAACTGGTCCTCGATGGAGGCGTCGCGCTGGTTCTCGGAGGAATAACGGGCCTAAAGGGCAATACGGGACATGGGCTGGCTCCTATCGTTACGGGCCGGGGGCGCGCTCGCTACAGGGTGTATGGTTGGCGTATCCCCGGATCGTCAGGTGGAAGGTCTTTGGTATTGCGGGTCACTAGCAAGCGTCCGGCGGTTTGCGCCGTAGCCCAAATCACGGCGTCGGGCAGCTTGATGCGATGTGCTCGCCGCAGCGCTACTGCACGGTTGGCGATCTCGTCGTCCAGAGCGATGACTTTGAAGCCTTCGAGGAAAAGCCGGTCGGCTCGACCAGATCCGGGTCTTCGCCAACCATCACTTCCATCCAGGTGATGATACTGACGGCACGGCTTTCGAACCGCTCGATTTCCTCGCAGGCCCGGGGGACGGCGTTCAGATAGTCGATGAGGATATTGGTGTCGAAAAGCGCGCCTACCATTCGCGGCGCACTTTCTCCTGATAAGCCAGCCCATCAACCTTGCGCTTACCCCATAGGCCGAAGCCATCCTCGACCTGCTCGCGATGATGGCGCTCGAGATAATCGTCTATTGCCGCCCGGATCAGGGCCGCACGGGATTGGCGCGCCCGTTTGGCAAGAGTGTCGAGGGCTTCAACCTGGGCATCGTTCATGTCGATAAGGGCTCGCATCGTAGACTCCATGATGTGCCTTATACATGTCGTATACTCGATACATCGGAAGGGAAAAGATCGTCTCGGGAGCATGTCTCGAGGCAGTCTCTTTACTCCCTGGCGGCCTCGTCTTCCATGGTCGGGGTGTTCAGGGGTTTGTTGTCGTTCGCTGCGGTGCGCGCGGCAAAAATCCTCACGTGCTATGCGGCGGCCGATGATCTGCGCAAGCTGGAGCGCGACGTCGTCGCCCTTTCGCAGCGCCTCGGGATCCGGGGCCGTCCGCGTCGCCATGACTATTGGCCCCCTCTTTCTCTACCGGTGCGTTTCCGCTCACCGGTCACGGCCAAGCTTCTCCCTCTGGCCGCCACCTGACCGGATCGGCAACCCACCTGTTGATATCGGATTCCCGCCATCCTGCGCCGTTGACGCTGATCCTGAACTGGGCCGGGAACGTCCCTTCGGCGATCTTGCTGTAGATTGTGGATCGTGACAGGCCGGTGCGAGCAAGGACGGTGTTCAGGCGGCGACGTCAAATCCTATCTCAGGGCCAATTAACTTCTCGATACAGGGCCGCCGGCTCGGAAAACATGCTCAACATCATCGAGAACCTGTGGCTGCAGATCAGCCCCTATTTCAACGTGCTGCTATTCGGCCGCCAACCAGCACCATCAGCAGATGTTTGCGCTGCGTGACCGCGACGCGAAGGCGGTCCGGGCTGCGGTTCGCGCTGACATCGACGCGGCTTTCACAGTGCTGATCATATTGCTGTCGGTGTTCGGGATGGACGCCCCCACCTCGAACCACCAGCTCGGTGTAGGTGTGGACCTAGGGAGCTGCTGACTACCAAGCGCGGCCGGCTCTACACGCACATGGCTGGCGCGCTCGATCTCGGCAGCCCGGTTAAGACGGTTCGCGATTTCACCGATGTTCATGGCGCGCCTCCTTTTCCTGGCTGTTCTGTTCCTCACCACCGTCCGTGCGGTTGATTGTCACCGTGCACGTGATCAGGGAATTCCAGTCCGGGCCGTGTTCGATGACGTTATGAAGCTCGGAAATCTCTTCTAGAAAATGCTCGATCGCAATGGGGCCGTTCTGGTGGGCGTAGACTAGGACCGCTTTCCAGCGCTTGTCACCATGAAGCGTTACGACGTTACTCATGCCGAGTGTCTCCTGGGTCACGAACAAATCCCGCTGGATGCCCGCGGGGCCAAATGCCTTGACCACCGCTCATATAGCACGCGTCGAGTGCGAACCTCGGTGGGACGACGCCGCGAAAAGTCCTGGGCAACAATCTGGAGCTCATCGTTCGGGCAACCATCCCATGTTATCAATCGTTCGCCGGCGCGGCGCTCAATTTTCGCCGGGCAAGCTCGCACCAGCCTCAGGCGGCGGATCGCGGTCGACAACATGCCGTAGAAGGAAACGCCAAGGTCAAGGCGCAGATCGCCATTGCTCGCGCGATGATGCGCTAGGCCGGCCTTGACGATTGCCAGACGAGCGCCAGATGGGGCCACATGAAGCGGGTCAGGACTGACAACCTAAGCATTTCATCCATTGACCGGTGTGCTGGCAGAATATCGACGCGCACGACTTCGGACAGGTGTCTCACCACGCCGAACCGCAGCATCAGCCACTTTCCCGGGCGGTAGCTGTTTTACGAGCGCCTAAAGAGGTTGGACGTCATGGCCAGACCAATCATCCACTTTGAAATAATAGGGCGCAATCCAGCGAATCTGCGGCGCTTTTACTCGCTACTCTTCGGATGGGAATTCGAGGTCGGCGGAGCAGTGTCGCCGCTTGTTTCCGACGCAGGCGACTATGGCTTCCTCGCCCCACCCTCCGGGGCTCAACCGGTGGCAGGGGGTGTTGGAGGCGGGAGGAATTTTGATCCACACACCATCATTTACGTCAGCGTGACCGATATCGAGACATACCTGGCCAAAGTAGAGCAGTTGGGCGGGTCACGAGTTCTTGGGCCGGAACGCTCGCCCGGCACCCCGCTGACGATTGGGCAGTTCCGAGATCCCGAGGGTAACCTCGTCGGTCTGGCACAAATCGACGAAAACACCTGATCTCTTCAATAATCGATCCCGTGGCAGCAACGGCGGCCAGCTCGTGCGTATGGCGATCGAACTCACTTGCCCGGCCGGCGTGCTGCCGAGCGAAGAGGCAGTCAACCTACTCTATGGACCGTTGCCGGTGCATGAGGGCGAGGCGCTTGCAAAAGCGATCATTGAGACTGTCGAGCGGCTGACCCAGACTATCGACGCTTTGCCGCCGCTGTCCGGGCCAGCGCTCCCGAGATCAGATCAGTCGTAGACCTTGACGATCTTGCGCGTGCTCGGATCCACCAGAACGGTCCGGTTGTCGACCACCACGTAGCGATATTTGACGTTCGGCACTTCATGAAGCTCGACTGTATCCGGAAGGGCCGAACCGATATTGAGCTCCACTCCAGGAATTTTCACCGAAGCGAGCGGCTGCTTCTTCACGAATTCTTTGATGACGGTTTCCTGCTGCGGTTCGATAATCACATCCTGGGCGGCAGCGGCACCAATGCCGGCCAACAACAGAAATCCCGCGGCTGCGGTGGAAAGATGCATTCTCATAGCCGTCTCCTTGTTGAATTTTGCCGGGACGCAGCTTCATCGCGCCAAGCTCACCTCAACGCGAGCCAACCAACGAACGTTCCTCGACGGGGCTTAAACCACTAGACCGTAAGACCTAAGTCTGGCCTACCTGCGCAATGGTCCGTGCACAGGCCGCGACGGGAACAGCCGTAGCTCTTTGTAGTTGGTGCGTCATCTCCGAGAGGAGAAATCGGCGCAAGAACAGGCCCTTCATGCGCTGATTAGGGTCCGCCGACCATGCTGGATTTGGCAGGCGGACCCTTAGTTCCCCGAACGCCCCGGATCGTCGCCAAAGCCCAGCAGCGAAGCGTGGCGTATGTACTTATGCTCGCCACGAAGATGCTTGATCCGCAGCTTCACGCCTGGCTCCACCCACTGCGTCGCCGGTCGCTTCTTGACGCCTTCCGGAGGTGGGCCGGCATGTTCCTTGACCCGCTTCCACAGCCGTTCCTTCATGTCGCGACCCAGGCTGATGAAGGCCGAGCCGACATATTTTCCGGTACCGGGTTGCGCCAGCAGGGCGAACGCCGCCTTGCCAGGCTCCCGCTCAACGCCGAGCAGTTTGATGTTGGCCCGCTCCGATACGGGCTCTCCGCGCGCTTGGAGACGATGCCCTCAAGCCCCGCCTGGTCGGCGAGATAGAAGATAGCCTTAGGGTCGCCAGGGATGGCTTCGCTGAACTGGATGCGGCTGTTCGGCTTGATGATGCCGAACAGCATTTCGCGGCGCGCCTTGCAGCCAATATCGCGAAGATCGTGCCCATCAAGATATATGATGTCGAAGGCGCCGAGAATCATTGCATTAGGGATCGCTGTGGACGGCCTGCTGCAGCGCGTCGAAGTCGGGCAGACCGGCCGCATTGGTGACCACTGCCTCACCCTCGAAGATCGCGTTCTTGACGTCGAGCTCGCGCGCGGCTTCGACGAGCCCTTTGTATTTGCTCGTCCAGTCAGCGCCGGACTTGGTGAAGGCGCGGATATCTTCGGAGCTGTTGATGACGATCGGGGTGCGGTAGCCGTCGAGCTTGATCTCGTGAATCCAGTGTTCACCCTCGGGTGGCTTTGGGACCAGCTTGGGCTCCATCGGCGGAATGAACTCGAGCTGCCGCCGCCGGTACTTACAATTTTACGCACCCAGTCAATACTAGGTACAAAGCTTATATTAGCCAGAGTGAACGGAACGTGATTCCGAACGGCTACGGCAACGCGCGCGGGCTCACCTTGCGCTCAGTGATGAAGAGCTATCCAAATGATAAGCCCGAGCAGCAGAACAAAAACGATCGCGGCGCTACGTCTGACCCCACGTTTCAGGGATTCAGTGAGCCCATACTTCTCGTACGCCCGCTGTGGATCGACGCGGACATCCTCTTGGAATTGGAGTTCAATTCTTTCCTGCAGGCTGAACTCAGTTCGCTCTTTTTTTGACATTGGTGCTCCCCAGACCAGCCCGCTCTCTGCCGCCCCCATCTGCTCGCCATCATCCTCCCTTAGGAAGAGATGTCCATGGGCGTCAGCCGCCATTGCCCGCGCCGGCCGCAACGAAAGTTACTTGCCGGCGTTGCTGTCGATCCAACTCGAAGGAGGACCCAGATGGCTGACGATAGGAGTAAGCGGGATTTCCGAGACCGCAATCGCGTATCCGCGGACGAAGACTATGAGGTGGAATATTTCGCCGAGCAGAACGGCCTGACGCCCGACCAGGTTCGGCAGTTGATCAAGACCTACGGCAACGACCGCGCCCGCCTGACAGAAGCTGCAAAATCGCTTCGTCTCCGGTGATCCCCGAACAAATGCACCAACGCAATTCAGCGATATTTCTTCGAAGGCGGGCCTATCGGTGGAGAGACTTGCTGCGTTAAGATGAACCGCCGCGCCGGTCGGGTGTTACAGCACCAAAAAGTCCCGCCGCACTGCCAGGACGGCGGGACCCGATCAAGCGACTTGCACCAAGCTAGGGACTTCGGGGGTTGGGCTGGTGCGCGCGATCAGGTCGACTTTAGGCGCATGATCTGTAACGCGTCCACCAACCGGCGGTTTTAGTCAGCGCCGGCGTCCGACCCGGTCATGGCTGAATTGCAACAGAGTTTTGGCCGGCAAGCCGGTGCAGAAGGCGCTACTTGGCAAACTAAGGGGGGCACGGGGTCTTCGCGTGAGCCAGTTATCCGATCACCCGCTCAGAAATTTTTACCAAACATTTCCAGGAACAAATTGAGTCCGGAGCAGATCGCTGAGGAACCCTTCGGTACGCTTTCGCACATCGAATTGATCCTTATGACGACGGTAGTATCATCGAACCCTTACAACCGGGGGGTTGGATGGGCGTTGCAAGGATCGATCCAGTGTTGGAGGAGGCAATTAATGCGGTCCTCACCAGGGCTGACCGAGAGGACACCATATCGATTTCTGCCGCGCTACGCCGGGTTCGGGAGGCGGCACCTCATTTGGTCGCGACAGACCAAGAGATAAAGGACGCCATAGTCGAAGTTGCCGATGCCCTTCGGCTGCCAGTAGCGGACAATGACACGTAAAGGCTGCTAAGGAGGGCGGCCCTCTGTTTAGGGCTCGGAGTGCCCGATGTCCGGTTCCGCCTCCACATCGTGGCGCGTGCCCCTCATGGGAACATCGCCCAGGACGGATGAGCACCGCGTGCCGCAGCCTTCCGACTGATCCTTCGCGGCAATCGCCGTCACCACTAAACCGAATGCAAGCGAAATGGCGAGAGCGACACCCATTGGGAGATGATGCATGCCTGCCCGCCTACCGAGCGCTTCGAAGGCGGTCGATGAACGTTTGGAGACAATCCCATCACGGCCTCAAACATGCCTAACGAACCGTTATGCGCCGTCATCGGTTGAAGGAAGGCTATTTCAGAGCCGGGGGCTGGCTACCCACAGAAGCAGTGCAACGCGGATCCCGTAGGGAACCAGCACGACCGCCAGCGCTACCCAAAAGCCGGGGTCCACCAGCACTGCCATTTCACTGCGAAGCTGTTCAATCGCGTGTTTCCAAGGAGGGCGTGTTTTCAGCCTTCAGCCGCTGCTCCCGGAGCCGAGCCGTCTTTGCCTCTCGGACCGCGCGCTCAACATCGATTAACGACCGGGCAGCATCTGACGTGCGCTGCTCTCTCTCGTCTCTTTGTGTCCAAGTGGGCAAGCGGCGCTCTCCTATGCGAGGCCCCGATCTGGGCGAATAGTGTTATTGATCGAACTATCGTCGCAAGCGGGTGTTCCACCCAAGACAACAAAAAGCCCGCCGACCGAAGCCGACGGGCCAGTGTGACCGACAGCTGATCACAATTTGCTGTCTGGCCGGAGTACAAAGCACCAACACGCGAAAGGGCCGAAAGTTCCGCAGATGCTAATATACAACAGGTTCGGGGCTAGCCCGGAATTCCGGTGGGAGACCCGAATCGTGGAACCTTTCAAAAGCGCATGACTTTTGCCTTCTTGTGGAAGGAGATGCGAAATGAGCCTTGACATAGGAAAGGTCGCCATAGCGTTGCTTGGCCTGCTTGCCTACAAGAACAGGGACAAGATCGGCGAGTTGATCGCTGGCAGGAAATCGACAGATCCCAACGCTAGCGCTGGCTCGCCCGGCGGCCTCGGCGACATCCTGGACCGTCTCAGAAATGTGGGTGCGGGCGATCAGGTAGATTCTTGGGTAGGAAAAGGATCCAACCGACCCGTTCAGCGCGAACAGGTTGAGAAAGCAATCGACCCGCAAACGTTGGACGATCTGGCCGAGCAAACCGGATTGTCACATGACGAGCTTCTCGACCGGCTCACAAGAGAACTCCCCGACGCAGTGGACAAGCTCACTCCCGACGGCCAGTTGCCAGCGAGTAAGGGTCCAAATCTCTTGGACGAGGTCCCAAGGACTGGTCGTACTTAGCGCCACCTCGCCACCGACAGGTAACGTTGCGGGCAAGCTGATCCAGATGGCGCGTGGACTTCGGAGGGCAAGCTTGCGCCGTGCGTCCAACTTTTCCACTGCAAATTTCGCCCGTTCTCAATTTTTTGCCTCCATTTCTCGCGACTCAATTAGCATCCGCTGATGGAACGTCGTCACGCCCTCCGAAGAGTCACGAACGGGTTTTGGGAGGTGTATGATATAGATGACGACCAGGTTGTCTTCACAGACGGGGTAGCTCTGACAAATTTGCAGGGGGAAGAGGCACTTGACGCTCTGGAGCTACTGAAGGGCGGATTCCTGATCCCGAGCAAGCGAAGGCGTTCCCGATACTGACCCGCCTGATGCTTTCCGACAAGGTGCAGCATGGAATTATCGCGCATTACAGATGCGCGATAATTCCTATCGGCGCTCAGGTGGCAAGGTTTTTTGCGCATCTAAAATGCGCGATATTGTTGCGCAGAGATCAGGCTGGGCGTAGTCCGCTCCCTTCGGAGATCGCGACAGCCAACACTGCTCGGATGCATTCTAACGCTGCTAGGAGGAGCCGCCTGGTGTGCGCTTCGCCAAAGCAAGTCTTGCTAAACCTCTGCCAGGCCATTTCAGGGGAATGGAAGCCGTGCCTATTGCCCTGTGGACGTTGCGACACAGCAGCGATTGGGGCACATTCCAGGCCATGTGCAATCTTTACAATATCACGACCAGCCAGGAGGCCATTCGCCAGTGGACCCGCGCCTTGCGCGACATCCTCGGCAATCTCGAACCCTCCATCGACATCCCAACCAGCCAGGCCCGGTGGTGCGCAATGCGTCGGACGGCGAACGCGAACTGGCCAATCTGCTGTGGGGCATGCCGACGCCACTGGAGCGGGTGAAGGGCAAGGCCGACTACGGCACCACCAATATCCGCAATCCGCAATACGGCCACTGGCAGCAATATCTCGGCATCGAGAACCGCTGCGTGGTGCCCGTCACCAGCTTTGCCGAGCCCAGCCCGACGCCCGGCGACAAGGACCCCGAGACCGGCATCCAGCGCAACTACTGGTTTGCACTCGGCGAGGACCGCCCGCTGTTCTTCTTTGCCGGCCTGTGGACGCGCTGGCAGGGCATTCGCAAGGTCAAGGACGGCCCCGGCGATCACCAGGTCTATGGCTTCATGACGACCAGGCCCAACGCGCCGATCCACGACAAGGCAATGCCGGTGATCCTGACCACGCCGGAAGAAACCCAGACCTGGCTCACCGCGCCATGGTCGGAGGCAAGACACCTGCAGCGCACGGCGCCCGATGATGCGCTGGTGATCGTCGACAAGCCGGCGACACAGATTAAGTTCGCGGCAGCGCCTGAACACGCGCCGGCGCAAGGGTCGCTGTTTTAGGTATGAGTCAACACTCGCTCCGCACTTAAGCGAACGGGCCTTGTCGCGCCGTCGCGCTCGCCCTTTGGCGCCCCCTGTATGGTCTAATAAGTTAGCTGTGGTCGGCTGTTCGCCAATATGCTCCCATGCAGTTGGCATACGTCACGCAACCAGTTCCCCATGTATGGAAACCTCTTGCAGCAGATTTTCGGCCGAGCACCAACTGGGATGTCCGTCATGGTGGCCGTAAATTCAAGGAAGTTCCTGCCATCTCCGAAGTGCAGGAACTTTTAATTGTTCGCCGGTTCAACTACGCTTATTCGGATGCCACGCGGAACACGTGGGCAGGAAGGAGGAAGGCATGCTTCGGATTGCCACCCTTGCGACTTTCAGCATTGGCTTTGCCGTTTTCGCAACCATGTCGGCGCCACAGTCCCAAGCCGCACCTTGCGGTATTGTGCACAAGCAGGCCCGCCAGCCGCTGAATGACCAAAATTTCTGGCTGCTCGCTGAACATGGCGGCAGGGCCTTCGTTGACCAACGCACTTGCCTCGTCGCCAGGATAGACAGGCTTGATCAGCCTGCCACGCTGAGCGATGCGATGGGGTATTGCGCTACGCTCGGACAAGGCGGGCCGTACGGCGACATGGGCTGGCAACTTCCGACGATGGCGGAATTGACGAGCCTCGATTCGGCGGACTGGCCAAGGCAGCGCGAGGCGTTCGCGCAATACAAGCTGCCACCGCTCGCGCGTAGCGAAACCGAATACTGGACGCGCACTGAATGGCCAGGGCTGGCAGGATCCTTCGCGGTCGTCACATTCAGTGCACCCACGACTCTGGTGCGTCCGCTTGAAGCGACCAAGAAGGCAAGCGCATGGTGCGTCTTTGGGGTGCCGGCCACAGGCGTGGACTAGCTACTGGCGTGACCTATTGAGCACCATATCGCTCTTATGCGAGCTATATTTCCGCGATTGTGGAAGGTAATCATAGAGTCGTTATGAATTTGCCAAATTGGCGATCGCCAGGCGATCGCTGGACGTTGGTCTGCTCTTCCTCAGCGCAGTTCTTCGGCTTCTCAGGCCAGATCGTGACCTTCCGCACTCGAACGTGGGCGCCGAACGACGCTTGGACGAGGCCAAAGCAAGCGGAAAGACAATTCTTTACGATATGTTAACTGCCTCGACACTTAGGCCGAGTTTTCCGGGATGGAATGCAAAAAGCCAGGTGTGTTGACAGACAAATTGTTTTAACTTACTTTATTGAGGCGTTTTATAGCGAATGTGAGGTTGAATTGGCCACGCCTTTGGCGGCCAATTTTCGCTGTAACGAGCAAATACCAAAAGTAGCCTGCTAGATATTGCCAGTAAAAAAGCAATGGGGCCGCCGCTTCGGCGGGAGGGGAGGCTTTTGTGCATTTTCCTTTGGTCGTTATGTTGAAGAGATGCGTCTTCAATACAGCGATCATCTTGGCCGCGGTTCTTGTGCTCGGCGGAGGGGTTGACCTCGCGGCAGCCCAGCAAATGTGCGGCTCCGCGCTATCGCAGTGCGACCTGCAGACCGACCCCGCATGTCTTGAACGCACCTATGCGTGCGGCGAATATGATACCGTTATCCAGTCGCTCTTCGTCGAGCGGTTCGAACCGACGCCCGACCAGAAATACTTCGTCGGCGCATCGTTCTACGGACGCCATATTCGCGAACGCGCCGCCGGCGTGCAGTGCGAGATGGTGAAGTTCGCGCGCGAATACCTGACCGACTATCTGTCCGGCGTCGAGGCTGAGTTCACCACCAGCGGCTCGTTCGGCACCATGCGACAGATGGATCAAATCTATCATGCCGCGCAGATGCTGACTGACCTCGGCGACGTCACCGGCTGTCCGGAATCGGCGCTGACACGCGCTACCGTCGAGGACATCGCCCGTAGCGAGGCCGTACGTTATGCGCGCTCGGTATTCCTGCAGCCGCCGCCGGAAGCCCGTTCCTCGTTCGACACGCTGCAACTGGCGCTGAGAAGCTTTGTCAGTCGAGCGTCCGATCTCGAAACAGGCATCGCTCTGCGCCGCGTCGAGATCAAATCGGCCGATACGCACTTGAAGGCGATCCGCGCCATTTTTGCAGAGATCTTCGGACCGGTGAGCGGTGCGGGCGCGACGCTGGTCGCCAACACCTCGATCCTCGACGGGCTGGCGGCGAAGACAACGCAGATGCTGCGCTCCGTCGAAGTCTCGGAGGGAGAGTTCAAGCGGGCGCTCGGCGACGTCACGCCTGAGCAATACGCAAATCTCAATCGCAACACTGTTGCAAGCGCCGAGGACTTTCTCAAAATCTCTGCCTTCCACATCAACATGATCGGAGTGCTGCTGCCGACCGATCCGGCAAAGCCCTTCTGGCGACTGGACGCCGAGGTTCATGCCGACAATGCGGCACAGGGCGCATTCAACGATCTCGCCAAAATAAAGGCTGACTGGAAGGCGCACGGCGGTGCGACCGGAATCTGCGCCCAGGCTGGCGCGGCCGACAGGGTGTGGTACTGCCGATGACAAGCATCCGAGACATTGTGCTGTTTCTAATCGTCAGTTGCGTCCTGGCCGGCGAAGCCGGCGCCGCATCGATCCTGGAGCGCGCTTACACGTCGGAGAAGCTTGACAGTTTCTGGAACGCGACGCTCTCTAGCGCGACGCCCGAGACGACCCGGTTCAGCCTGCTCGCCCCCGGTCCCGCCGCCGTCGAACCGAGTCGCGAGGCGACGCAGCCCGATTTCGGCCTGCCCTTCGCCGGCGAGGTAATCGGCGAGGCATCGGCCCCTTCCGGCGGCAGCCGCAGCGTCGGTTTTCCGGTCATCCCGCTTTCGGCCGACGATGCCTCGGTGCTGTTGCGACGCCTTGCCTGGGCGGAGATTTATCTCAGCCGCTACCGCTTCTTCGCCCCAGTTTCGACCGATAGCGCCGAAGAGCTCGCCGCCCTCGTCGGCCGACAATACGCAGCCGCCATCGAGGCTTATCTGGTCACCGGGCGGCTTTACTTCTCGGGGGCCGACTTGCCGGCGAAATGCCGGCATCTGACGAGAATGAACGAAATCGATGCCGGGCCTTTGTCGGGCGCAAGCGCGGATGCGCTGCCTGCCGCCTGGCGTCCGCTATTCCCGATCGTCGAGGCCGTGCGCGCACGGCTCGGCTCGGACGCGCTGGCGAAGCTGGTCTGTTCGGCCAAGCCAGTGCGCGGGCGCGCCGAAACGACCGAGCTGATCGAGACGCGGGTGCGCGGCCAGATCGTCAAGGCAGTCAGGACGAAGGTCGACGATACGCTCAACCTGATGAACGCCGCTTCGACCGAATACCAGTCGCTGGTCAACGAGATGGACGTGTCGATCAAGTCGGCCGAGGTTATGGAGTTGGAGCGTGTGCTCGGCAACGCGCAGGCCAACATGGTGCTCGTCAAGGCGGATCAGCTGAAGGCAGCCGAGACGATCGCCACGCTGCAAGCGGTCGATCTCTCCAGCCTCAACCAGCCGGATTCGCTGAAGGAGTTCGAAGACGGGAAGGCAAGGATGGCGCAGATCGTCGGGCAGATCGAAGGGGTGATGACGGCTCTGTCGGGCCTCACGCATGTTGTCGACGATCCTGCGATCACGGCTGAGCTTTCTTCCTGCGCAGGACTGGGTGGAGCGTATTCAGCGCTCGACCTCACGCTCGACACTGGCGCGCTGACCGCGAAAATCAGCAGCCCCTACGAGGACTGTATCAACCATGCCCGCGCAGTGGTCGCACGGTTCCAGAATCCGTCGCTTTCCAAGGCGCAGATGGCCGAACTTGCCCGGCATGTGCGCCAGATTTCCGAGGTCTTTCTGATGGCGGGGCAGCCATGAGGCGGTTCTTCCTGCTTTGCGGACTGGTCATCAGCATCATCTTTGCGGCTGCGGGAATGGCGCGCGCGCAAGATTGCATGGCGCTCGACGTCGACGCGGCCGCCGGCCATGCCGGCGAGCTGACGACGCTGCTCAAGATCGCCAATTTCCGAGCCGACGTGAAATATATGGGTGAAGTCGCAACCGAACTCGAACAGTTCTTGACGACCTGCGGCGACGAGACGACCGGACGGCTGGCGATCGTGTGCGATTTCGACTGCCACCTGCAACTGGGGCGCTATCGCCTGTTCCTCGCTGCTGACATGCCCTTCCTGTCATCGGCGAGCGGCGTCAGCCGCAACGATACGCCGGTTTCGCCGCAGGCGGCGCAGGAATTCGGCCGGCAAGGGATCGAGATCGTCGACCGGGGCCTTCGCGTTCTCGCCCGACAACAAGGGGGTGACCATGGCACCACGGCGGGAGAGGATGCGAGCTACCGCACCTTCGTGCGGCAGCTGACGGCGCTGTCTTCGCTGAAGATCCAACTGCTGATGAATACCGGCGACGTATGGTACCAGACCCTTTCGGAGGCTCGCGTCAAGGTGCTCGACTTCCTGGTCAGCGATACACTGGGCGCCGTTGGAGGCGCTGGTCTCGACAGCCAACCCAACCTCTCCAAGGCCTACACCAACTACGAAGCCGCGATGTGGGTGCTGGTCGAGACGCAAATGGATATTCCGGGCGAGTCCACCTACGACGACCTGCGAGCCGACCTGCTGCTGCAGCAGAGCGACCTGAACGCACGCATGGACAGTGTGCGCAAGGGTTTCCTGTTCCTCAATATCGACCCGATGCAGTTCACGACGATCCCGTTCGAGGAACTGCAGCAGGCACTGACCGAGAGCGAACAGCGGCTGACCGATGTTGAGCGCAATGTCGAGACGTTGGTTGACCGGTGGTACGCCAACAAAGAGGGCGAAGCGACCCGCGCGATCGACGAGGAGCGGACGATCCGTAGTCAGGAAGTCAACCTGATCGCCCACAAGATCGGCAAGCTGGAACACGAGGCGCAGACTTTCGCCACCACTGTCCAGCAAGAGATCAACGCGGTCGATGCCGAGAAGGACACGTTCGGCTATCGCCAGCAGATCAGGTCGCTGGAGATCGAGCTCGCCACCAAGATCGCCGAGTTCGAGAACCAGCGCCGTCAAATCAACGACAGGCAGGAACTCGACCTGATCGTCCTCTCCAAGGAGGCCGAAATCGAGCGGCGCAACGAACTGCGCTGGCTGCTGAACTGGGAAATGACGCAGATGAACCTCGATCTGCAGATTTCCTCGCTCGAAAGCCAGATCACCGAATATGCCCGCCAGACCGAGCGCAACGCCAACCAGCTCGAACAGGCGGTTCGCCAGCGGCAGATCCTCCAAACGCAAATCACCAACAACCAGGGTGCGATCGCTCGCGCGAACGGAGCAATCACTGAACTGCAACTGCGCCAGACCGATCTCTATCAGCGCCGCCGGGCCGTCGACCGCGAGCAGCTTTGCGGCATCGAGAACCAGCTTGCCTTGATCGGAGAAACGCCGGCCCATCCGTTCACCCCACTGCTGGCGGGTGAACAGCCGTGCCAGACAGTAACGCCGGCGTTCACACGTAACCAGTACGTGGCCCAGATGTGCGGCCCGGACGGACAATCAGGCCTCAGGGCTCAGCTCCTCACCACGCAGACCCAGGCCAGGGCTTTCCTGATGAAGTGCGTCATCGGTGACGCCGATTTCGCCGACGTCGAGCCGCTGATGTCCGATCAACAGATGATCACGTCGAACATCTCGCTGCCGCAGGAACTGGCGAACGTCAGTTGCGGCTCGTTCACGCAGACGGAAACCGACTTCGCCAAGAAACTCTACCAAGCCGAGCGTGACGTCTACGCTAAGAGGAAGGCAGACCTCGAGGAGGCGCGTGACCAGGTCGACGGCCAGCTCACCGAGGTGATCGCCTGGTTCGCCGCGTTCAACGGCACGACGCAGGCCGCGCAGATCACACTCACCGCCATCCAGGCCGCCTACGCGATCTCCGCGGCGATACCCGAGGTCAATGTCTGCGCCTGCGGGCTCGCCAGCGGCGCGGCGACCAAGATCGACACCTCCAAGGTCGTCAAGGCATCGCTCGAAGCGGCGCAGTCGATCCTGTCGACGATCATCGCGACCGGCCGGGTGACGCAGGAGAACATCAACCAGATCAATGGCCTGAAGCAGCGGATCACGCAGCTTCGCCAGGCGAACGAGGAACTCGACCTCGACAAGGCGCTCAAAGCCCGGGCACTCATCGACACCCACTTCCAGCTCGCCGGTCGGCTGGCGCAGGGAGCCGAGGAGATCAAGGAACTGACGCTGCAGGGCTCGATGGCGGCGGTCGACTGCCAGAGCCAGGATCTCGGCATCGACGAGCAGGTGGCGCGACTCACGTCCGACCATGCACGCATACTCGCCGGGCTCGATCTTCAGGCGCGCGAAAACGACATGCTCAGTTTCCAGATCGCCGACCAGCAACGCACGATCGACCGGCTGACCAACGAGATCGCTATTGTCAATCTCGAACTCGACAAGCTGTCCCTGTCGGAAGCTCAGCTCAACGACGACAATGCACGTGTCGCCGAACTGGTCGCCGCAACCAACGGCCGCATCGACCGCGTTCGCGCCGCGCAGACGACCGTGACTGGCCTCGCCGAGGAATCAAATGCCTCTACCAACCTGATCAACGAACTGCGCGACCGGCAGAAGGACAAGATGCTGGCGCTGAACGATGCCGAGCTCGCCTTCGTCGAGCAGCGCATTACACAGTCGCGCGGCAACACCGAGGAACTCGTCGCAGGCCTGAACCAGGCCAAGGAACTCGGTCTCAAGAGCCGCGCGCTGCAGGACAGCATGCTGAAGTTCCAGAGCAACGTTCAGGCCGAGGTGACGAAGCAGCAGGAGGACATGACGAAGCTCGTCACCCAGATTGACGATCCGGCGAGAAGCAAGAATCTGTTCATCGCAACCCAGGACACCGTCGCCGACCTGATGAAGGGCATCCCCGAATATCTGGTGACCAAGCGGCGCGTGCTCGAGACCGCCAACCGGCTGATGCACCTCATGCGCCGCCGCTTTGAAGTGGTGCAGGCCTTCACCGGCGAGGCGGCGACTGTGCCCGTGGTCTATGTGCGCAACGCAACTCAGCTTCAGGCGATGATCGACGACATTGTTGCCAAGCGCTTCTTCGACGAGCGGCAGATCAATATCGATGTCGCCCAGATCGTCGTGCCCGCCAATTCCGGTTTCGCCCGCAAGCTGGCGCTCGACGAGAATGTCGAGTTCGAGGTTTCGCCCTTCGCGTCGACCGACGCGCTGATGAAGGCAAACGGCTATTTCGCGCTGTGGGCGCCCAACAAATTCCGTGAGCGCAAGAACCTGACCCTGATCGATGTCTTCGTCGGCACCGACTATCAGTGCACTGGGGCGCAGTGGAACCGCTTCGCGTTGCAACACCGCGGCAGCGGCTTCGTCCTCAAGCCGCTGACCAAGGGGTCGAGCGAGGTCCGCGCCGACATTTCGGTCGGGCCCGAGCGGGTCGCTTTGCAGACCTTTTTCAACCAGGCCGACAGCGGCGACGAGATCAGCCGGATCATCCGCTACTGGGTGCAGGATCGCTACCAGGCGCGCAAGTTCCCGCGCGCTCCCGGACCATCGAACGACACCAGCCTGATCCTGCCCTATCTCGGTGCGCCGCTGATCGGCTCGTACCGGCTGTCGCTGCAGCCGAGCGACTGCCCCTTCGACGGCGCTGTGTTCACCCTCTATTTCATCTTCGCGAGCGCTCCGTGAGAGCCATGGTCGTCACAGCAGCGCTCGGTCTGGCGCTTTGCGCGACGGGAGCGGCCGCGCGCGACCTGTTTGTCGACAATCTCGCCGGCTATACGATCGAATCGCGCGTTCTCGACGCTCCCAACTGCGAGGGGCCGGCCATTCCGGACGGCACGCTGAAGACCTTCGAGCAAGGCCTCTGCGTCTTCCACCGCCCGGCCCGCAGTCCCGACGACAGCCAACGCGCTGCCAATCTGATGCGCGAGGCGCAGACACGCGGACTGCCGCCTGTCCACCAGCAGCTCGCCGCTCTGATTTCAGGCTTGGCCAACTGTGCCGAGGCGACGCGTCATCTCGACGCCTACCGCGCTTCGGGCAACCAGAGCCGGATGGAACAGACGCTGTTCTGCCGCGACCGGCGGCACAGCCAGGCTGACTTGAATGCGATCGAATGGAACCATGCGCTGTTCGAGTATGCCGACCGACTCGGTTCGAACCGAACGCTCGACCAGAGGCTGGCCGAGATGAGCACCTGCCAGGCCGGCCCCTTGAGCGCCGATTTCGACGCCCAGTGCGGCCTGATCTCCAATCTGTCCGACACCGAGATCGATGCCTTCTCCGACGGGGCGGCCGGCAAGGTGATCGAGAGCTACTTCGCCAGCGTTGAGAGCCCGATCACGGCGATGTTTTCCCGCAAGCTGAAGCGCGCCGAGGGCCTGATGCAGAGTTCGCGCGCCGGCATCGACGACATCAAGACCGGTGCCGATGCAGTGAACAAGGAGTATGCCGCGCTGAACCAGGTCTACGAGGCGGCGCGCGACACCAAGATGGGGTCGATCTACAGCGCCTACCGCGAGGCGATCCTCAGGGCGACCTCGATCCTTGACGAGTTCGACCGCTGGAAAGGCGGGCTGTTCATAACCTCGGAAAACATCAACCTGATGCCGAAGATCACCGAACGGTCGGGTGAGATCACGGGCGAGAAGACCCGCGTCGAAAGCCTCGCCTTCGAAGCCAAGGCGGGCGCGCTGGTCGCAGACATCAAGCGCATCATCAATGCCGACGCCGAGAACCGCGCCACTGTCGCCGCGCTCTGCCGTATCTACTTCTGCGAACTGACCAATCGCCGCGCGATGGCCGACGTCATCCGCACCTGCCGTCGGCCGGCGCTGGCCAACAATCCGCTGTGCGTCGGCCAGAACGGGCAGATCACCAGCGGAAAGCTTACGGTCGACTTCCAGGGGCCGCACTCGATCTCGGTCAAGGAGTTGTGCCAGTCGGCCGGCCTCGATCCGTTGATGACCGAGGTCAACATGGATCCCGTCCGCGCAGCAAGCTGCCTGAGCGAATTGCGATGAGACAGGCGCCCGCCTTGCTCGCCCTGTTTCTCGCGGGCGCTTCGGTGGCCCGCGCCGAGCCGCAGCTTGCTGCTTTCGTGACCGACCAGAACAAGGACGTCTATGTCGCGCTTTTCGACGGCAAGGCGGTGGAACTCGCCGGCTGCACCAGCCCAGGCCAGGCGAAGCGGCTGCTGCATCTGCCCGACACCGCCACGGTCTCGCAGACGACGCTCGCCAAGGTTCAAGCTGAAAACGGCTTTGGGGCGCAGCCGCGGCTGCCATGCCTTGGCACCGCATTCGATATCGACTGGCCGGCGACAACCGCGATCTGGGCCGACGTCGAGGCATCGGGCAATTATTATCTCCCCTCCCCCTCGGGCAGCGGCTATTTTGCCGTGCCCACCGCCTGCGCGGAGATCAAGGCGGCGCTCGCCATCCGCGAGCGACTGCAACTGCCGGGGGTGCTCCAGGGCTTCGTCACGCCGCCCAGCGTTGGGACACCGTTCGTACTCGATTGCGGGCGCGGCGATCTCGGCGGCCCGTTGGACCTAGCAGTGCCGAGCGTCGCCCGCTGGAGCCTGCACCGGTTTGAAACCTTCCTCAGCGCCGACAGCATCGGCGACACGGTCTATGTCGTGCGCTACACGCCGCCCGGCGAAGGCGCGCAGCCCTCCTACCTGCCCATTGTGCGCCTCGACGGCAGGGCGACGCGCGACATCATCGTCGATGCGGCTGCGGCGGAAGCGGTAGAGAAGAAATTGCGAGCATTCTTCGGAATCGCCGAGGCCGAGGCCGTAACCCTGCTCGGCGCCGACGCGGTGGCTGCGCTTCGTTCGGCGCCCTTCGTCGACCTGTGTCTGTCGAATTGCGACGGCTATCAGCGCGAGCACGCGGCCTTCGCGCAGCCGGGCATCGACCTCGGCCTGGCGCCGCTGCCAGCCGGCCCGTCCATCAGCTCGCTTGACCCCCTCGGCAATGCGCGGCTGGACTGGACCTTCGCGGAAGGGCGAAGCCTGTCCTTCACGGGCTGCCCGCTTCTCACCTCGGCGCTCGGCCTGTCTGCCCCCGGCATTGGCGACTGGATGGGCGAGACTGATCGCGCGCTGACAGCCGCTCCGCCGCCGGCTACCGGTTTCGATTGTCGCGGCTCGGCCAGCGATACGTGCGTTCGCCGCATTAATGATGGCGGCTCGCTGACGCTGACGCAATTCTCCGCCGAGGGCGATTGCGCCGGGCGGGTCAATCTCAGGCTCGAACTGCCTGCAGCGGTCCAGGTGCCGCAGACACTGGTCTTGAAGGGATTGCCGTTCCAGACGGTGCATATGGCGCCTGCCCCCGGCGTCGCCCGCACGCGGCTCGTCGGCACCGCCAACCGCGTGCCGGCCGGAACCTCGTCATGCATCCTGTCCGCGACTGGCGTGATCATCGTTGCGGATGGTTTGCCGCGGCTCGAGCTTGAGCGGATCGATCTGGCACGGGCAGCCGATCAAACGACCGACGAGGTCGTCGCCGTGATCGCGCAGAACGGCACTGTCGCGCTCGACAATGTGACGATCGGCACCGTGGCGGACGGATTGTCGCCGGTGGCGCGTGGCGTGTCTCTGTGCCTGGCCGATCTTTATGCGCGCGGCCTCAGGGTGGAAGCAGACATGCTGGCGATCCAAGGCGTAAGGGCACGGCTGCTGATCTCGGCCCAGGCGCCCGCCCGGTCCACTATTGTCCGCGCGCGCTTCGGCGCGGTGCTCACCTCCGACAGCCTGATGCGGGTGGACTTTACCGATGTCGCCGCCGCCAATCCGCTGGTTCTGCGAGGGGCGATCGTGGCGGGCCGCTCGGATAGCTTCGCGCCGACCGCCACTGGCCTTGCGATCGGCTCCGCCATCCAGCTCGAGCGCGGTTCGTCGGCGAATTTCACCACCTCGACGGTATCCGGCTTCCGCTGCGCGGTCAGTTTCGCAGACAGCGGCTCAAGCGCCAGTTTCCTGCTGCCGGGCAACGACATCGCACGCGACAATACGAGCCGGGCTTGCGGGCCAGGCCGCTTCAGCCTGGTCGAATAGAGCGGAAAGGAGAAACCAGATGAACTGCATCGCTTGCTCGCTGCTCCTTCTGCTGACGCTGCTCCTGGCGGTCGATGCCGGTCCGGCCCGCGCCGAGGAGCCGAAGGTCGTCCTGTTGGAGGACCCGACGCTGAACGCCAGCCGCTTGCACTATCCCCTGCTCATCTCCGAAGGACGCGGCTACCGCATCCGCTGCAACGACCAGGCTGACGAAGAGGCGGTGATCCGTGGACTGGGCTTCGCCACCGTTCCGTCGCAAGTGCTGACCGCCGTCGACAATGCGGTCATCGCGGCCGACCCCGCCGCCAATCCGCTGTTGTGTCCGTCCGACGAGAACTACCCGATCAAGGTCTTTGCGCACGACGGTGGCAGCGGGCTCGTCTACTACCTGCAGTTCCCGACCGATTTCGGATCAACATCCTTCTCCGACCAACTCTACATTCCCGGCTGCGCGCCCCTAGTCGCGGAACTGAAACTCAATCTCAATCAGGCGATTGACGCCGATCCCACCGCATTCTTCGCCGGAAAGGTTCATACCATTGCATGCGTCGCCGGCGCGCCACTTGTCGGCCGGCCGACGACCTTTGCCAGCTGGTGCTTCAAGGATGACCTTGATCCCGCCCAGCAGACGACGGTCGAGGAGCTGCTTGCCCTGACACCCGGCGGTGCCTCTGCGCTGGGCAATCCGGCCGCGTGCGCAAGCGCGCAGGATTTTCTCGCGTCTAGCACGACGCTCGACCTCGCCGGGCGACGGCTGACCAACCTTGAGCCGCTGGCGACACTCACCCATCTGACGAGCCTGACCTTGTCCGGCAATGAAATTGCCGACACGCGCGATCTCGAAAAGCTCACCGAGCTGACGTTCCTCGATCTGTCGCGAAACAGGATCAGCAACATCAACGTGGCGGCCGTGATGAAGAAGCTGGCCGACGCCGACCTCAGTTCCAACCAGATCGCCGACCTGCGACCGCTCGCCTCGGCGCGGGCTTTGATGCGGCTGGTTCTGGCCAACAACAAGATCACAGACGTGTCGCCGCTGCGCTTTCTGCAAGAACTCACGGTGCTCGACCTGTCGAAGAACCGGATCGCGGATGCGCGCGCCTTGACGGGCTTGACCAAACTTACCGCTCTGAACCTGCGCGCCAACCGCCTGGCCACGGTGCAGTCCGTCAGCGCCATCCTGCCATTCAACCCTTCGCTGGACGGCAATCCGGTCTGCATCAGTCGACCGGAGCATTCAACCGTCGCCTCCGGGAAGATTTTCGAAGCCTGCATCACGGCAATCAAGGAGGCCGACGTGGTGCTGGCAAACATGCAGACCGGCAAATGCCTGGCCGTTGCCGAGGGGCGCCTCGACAACAACGCGCCGGCAGTACAGTTCAACTGCGACGGCGACCAGTGGCGCCGCTGGAAGCTGGTCGAGACGGACGACGGTTTTCAGCTGCAGAACGTGCGGTCCGGAAAATGCCTGACCATTGCCGGCGGGATCAGCACGGACAACAATATCCCGGCCCTCCAATTCAACTGCGACCGGGACCCGTCGCGACGCTGGAAGCTGACCGCGACCGGCGACGGCTTTCAGGCTGAAAACGTGCAGACGAAAAAATGCCTGACGATTGCCGGCGGGGTGAGCACCGACGACGACATCCCTGCCCTCCAGTTCAACTGCGACCGCGATCCGGCACGGTTCTGGAGTATACGGGCGGCCGACCCCGAGGTCGTGCTGGTGAACCGGCAAACCGAAAAGTGCCTGTCGGTCGCGCAAGGAAGAACCGACAATAACGCGCCGACGGTGCAATTCGACTGCGACAATAGTCAATGGCAGCGCTGGAGGCTGGTCGAAACAGGCGACGGCTTCCAGGTGGCGAACGTCCAGACAGGCAAGTGCCTGACGATTGCCGGCGGAGTCAGCACCGAAAACAATATCCCGGCCCTGCAATTCAACTGTGACGGCGATCCTTCACGCCGCTGGAATCTAATCGAGACGCGCGACGGAGTTCAGGCGGAGAACGTCCAGACGGGCAAGTGCCTGACGATTGCCGGCGGGGTTAGCAACTTGAACAACATCCCGGCCCTTCAGTTCGCCTGCGATCGCGATCCGTCGAGCTATTGGACCGTCAAGGCGGCGGACGAGAGGTAGCGTCGCTAATGGTTCGGGCTGATTGACCTGCATCGATCAGCCTGGAGCCTCGAAAGGAGAAGCCAGATGAAACGCATCGCCCGATCGCTGCTCCTCGGTCTGGTCCTGCTCGTGACCGCCGGCGCCGGCCTGACCCGCGCGGACGAACCGAAGGTTGTGTTGTTCGAGGATCCGTCTCTGGAGGCGAACCGACTGCACTATCCGCTGCTTATCTCCGACGGGCGCGGTTATCGCATCCGTTGCAAGGACCAGGCTGACGAGGAAGCAGTGATTCGCGGACTTGGCTTCGCGACGGTTCCCTCGGAGGTGCTAACCGCCGTCGACAGCGCGATCGTCGCCGCGGATCCCGCTGCCAACCCGCTGCTGTGCCCGTCGGGCGAGACATATCCGATCAAGGTGTTCGCGCACGATAATGGCAGCGGCCTCGTCTATTACCTGCAATTCCCCTCCGATTTCGGCGCGACGACATTTTCCGACCGGATCTACATTCCCAGCTGCGCGCCGCTGGTCACCGAGCTGAAGCTGAATCTCGACCAGGCTCTGAACGCGGATCCCACGCCGTTCTTCGTCGGCAAGATCCACACCATCGCGTGCCTCTCCGGCGCGCCGCTGGTCGATAAGCCGACGACCTTCGCAAAATGGTGCGTCAAGGGCGACCGCACGCCGGCTGAAACGGCGACCGTGATGGCGGTGCTCGATTCAACGCCCGGCGGGGTCTCTGCGCTCGGCAACTCGGCCGCCTGCGCCACCGCCCAGACCTTCTTGGAATCGATCGCGACGCTGAACTTGAACGGCAAGGGCGTGCAATCGCTCGAGCCGATTACAGTGCTGACGAACCTCACCAGCCTGTCGATCGCCAACAATTCGATCGCCGAGCCCGGTCCGCTGGCCAAGCTCAAGACGCTGACCTTCCTCGACATTTCCGGCAATCACATCAGCAACATCAACGCGCTGGCGCCACTGACCGCGCTGACCCGGGCCGACCTCTCCGACAACGACATCACCGACATCCGCGCGCTGTCAGCGCTGGCGTTACTTACGAACCTTACACTCGACAACAACAAGATCGCCAGCCTTGAGCCGCTGCAATTCCTGCAGGCGCTCTCGATACTGTCCATTGGCAACAATGGACTCACAGGCGACATGCTCGAACCGCTCAGCGCGCTCGGCGGGCTGACCAGCCTCAACCTTGCCAACAACAAGATCGATACCTTCGCCAATCTCGGAAGCTTCCCCTCGACGCTAGCCATCAACCTCAGCGGCAACCCAATCGTAGCGGGCGGCGGGCAAAGCTTCGTTGACCTTTGCGTGCTGCACCGCGATGCCGCGACCCCGCTTGGGCAGACCGTTCGCGCCATGGTCGAATTGGAGGGCGGCGGAACATGTTCGGCGGTCGGCAACAAGCTGCTGGCGACCACGGCGCTCGACCTGTCGTCCAAGATCGTCAGCGACCTGCGTCCGCTCGCCACCTTGCCGCAACTCACCTCGCTCAACCTCTCGAGCAATGACATCACCGACGTCGCGCCGCTCGCCGGCCTGACCAATCTCGGCATACTCAACCTGTCAAAGAATTCGATCGCTAATGTCAGGCCGCTGGCGGCGCTGTCGGGCCTGATCAATCTCGATCTTTCCGACAATCCTGTGCAAGCGACTGATTTCCTGTCGGCATGCCTGATGCGCAACCAGACCGACTTTCTGACCCCCGCGCAAGCCGCAGAAGTGAACGCGCTGTTGTCCATCTCAGGCAAGACTGTCTGCGGCAGAGCCTATGACGATCTCAGCTCACGCCAGTTCGCCGATGCGAAGAACCGTGGGTTGACCAGCGTCTCGCTCTTCCAGGTGATGGGCAATCTGACCTCCATCGACCTGTCCGACAACCAGCTGTCCGACGTCTCGGCGCTGTCGGCAGTACCGGGGCTGACAAAACTTTGGATTCGCAACAACCAGATCCCCTCGATTCAAGGGGTATTGCAACTGCGCCGCCTTGAACAACTGAACGTCGACGGCAATCCACTGTCGAACCTGATCGGCATCGGGCTGCTCAACAAGCTCACCAAGCTCTATTTCTCGAACACCCAGGTGCAATCCGTTATGCCGTTGGCGGACCTGCCGTTGCTCGACGACGCCGGAATGCGCAACCTGCCGCTGCAGTACGCCAGCTTCGCTGAATACTGCATCGTCTACCGGTTCGATTCGATCGCGCTCGGCGACTCGCGCGGCTTCATGGCGGCACTCGACAGCCGCATGCAGGCCGGCCACATCGACAGCACCGATTGCAGCGCAGCGCAGAACTGGGCGCAGTCATTGACCAGCCTGACGCTGAACAAGAAGTCGATCATCGCCGTCAACCCTGTGGTCTATTTCCGGGCGCTGGGCGAACTCAACCTGTTCGACAACCTGATCACCGACGCGTCGCCGATCGCATCGCTGACGGGACTTCAGAAGCTGAACCTCGCCACCAACCGGCTGTCGGCCATCCCGCGCTTCGGCTCGAGCGGGCTCAAATACATCTACCTGAATAACAACCAGATCACCAATGTCGGCAATCTGTCGAGCATGCCAGCGTTGTCGGATGTCGATCTGCGCAACAACCGCGTTTTCAATGCGCTGCCGCTCGGCACGCTTCCGGCGCTGTCGGTCGTCGATCTGAGGGGTAACCGGGTTGAGAATTTCGCTCAGGTCCATCCGGTGATCGGAAAGTCCTATCTCGGCAACAACCCGATCTGCTCGTTCCCGCAGCCGCTCCTCCAGCAAGTCGCCGAAGCCTGCAAGCGCGAGCCGTTGCGTATCTTCGATGGAAACATTCACTTGCAAGACGCGATCGCCGTCCAGCCCTCGGTCATCTGTCCACGCCCGAATTGCTTGCAACTCATCATCGTGAGCCCGCACATTCATCAGTAATGCCTGCATCCGGAGAGGTAGTCCCATGTTCGCAAAGACCTTTGCCACTCTCGCAGCCCTGACCGCCGGCGCCGCAGTACTCGGCTCCCCGGCCCGCGCCGAAGACAAATCGGCGACGTCAGTCGTGCAATTGCCCGCGGCGGGCGGCACCGTCTCGCAAGAGGAAGGCAGCTTCTCGCTGAACAACAACACGGGATCCGCGAACTTCACCTTGCCGCTGCCCACCTTGCCGACGCGCGGCCAGTTCGGGCCGCAGATGAGCCTCACCTACAGCCAGTTCGCGGGCGATACCGGCAACGGGCTCGGCATCGGCTGGCAGTTCAACACCCAGGCGATCGCCGTCAATGACGATCTCGGCACGGCCTTGCCCGGCACCAAGCCGGGCGGCGATTTCTTCTCCCGCCTGTCATACATGGGCGCTCGGCTCGTCTTTCTCGGAAACCAGAACGGCGTCTGGGAGTACAAGCCCGAATACGCCGAGGATTTCGTCAAGATCCTCTACCACACTGGCGCGTTCGACGTCGTTTCGCTCGACCTGACAGGCGGCCTGCACACCGATACCATCCCCTCAGGCTTCGAGGTGATTAATGCCAACGGAACGCGGCTGATCTTCAGCGGCGATCCGTCCGTGGCGGAGGGCAATTTCGATATAGCCACCCCCTACGTCACGAAATGGCCGCTGGTTCTGCAGCTCAACGCCAACCGCGAAGCCGTCCGCTACGACTACCAGCGTTTCGGTGGACGCAGCTATCTTACAAAGGCCAGCTTCGCCGGCGGCCAGAGCAGCTATCAGTTCGACTTGATCGAGACACAATCGACGCTCGTCAGCCACACCAATGGCAGCAGACAGGAAAACGCCCGGCTCTACGGCAAGATGACAGCCAAGTTTAAGGACACCGTCTACGGCCAATGGTGCATGGGATATGTCGGCCGTGATACCAGTGACACGTCGAAGTTCATCGTCCGGGCGCATCCGGACTGCCTGGCGAAGGCTCAGGCCGACCTGACACCGCTTATCGATACCCAGTCGGTCAATGTGCTCGACCAGCTGCGCGTGCTTTATCGCTATGGCGACACCGGCGGCGAGGCGCTGGCGCAATCGACGCTGAAGTTCCCGGATATCCATTTCGGCTATTCGTCGTGGACAAGCGCCGAGCTGGCGTCGCGCCCCGTCGTGTTCGAAGCGCCAAAGATGGCGTTCGCTGGCGACATCCCCCCGCAGAATTTCGAGTTGGCCGACCTCAATATGGATGCGCTGGCCGACATCGTGCAGAGCAAGGATGATGGCGCGACCGTGCATCTTGGCAGCGGCGACCTGAACAGCGCCTTCGGCGAAACGAGCCAGCTCATCCTGTCGCGTCCGACCGAGGCTGGACTGATGCGCCAGATCGCGCCACGGCTCACCGACAACCGCTTCGCTTTTGCCGACATCCTTGGTGACAGCTTCGTCGACATCGTCGAAATCGAAGATGGGTTGATGCACGTCTATGATGGCAAGGCCGACGGGACTTTCCCCTATCTCGGCCGCTCGATCCCGCTACTCGGCGTCTCGCCGACGACATTCGCGGGCGGCAACGGCCGCTTCGCCGACGTCAATATGGACAGCCTGTCTGACATCGTCACGACGCGCCTCAACGCTGATGGCCGCACCGAATGGCGGATATTCCTCAATCTCACACGGCGCCAGGCCGATGGCGGTTACAGCGTCAACTTCGGCACGCTGACCAAGGCGTTCCCATTCAACAGCCAGGACGGCCAGATACTCGGTCGCAACAATGTGCGGATGGTCGACATCAATGGCGACCGGCTGCCCGATCTCGTCGTCATCCGCCCAGCCGACCAGGGCTTCTGCCTCTACGAGAACCAGGGCAACGCCTTCTCGACGGACTCGAATGCGTTGCTGTTCGGAGATGCCGCGATCAGCGATCCGGTCTGCGGTCACGGCACCTTCTCGAAGATTGGCGGCATGCTGCCCGGCGATAGCCTCGCCACGATGTGGTACATCGACGCCAATGGGGACGGCATCATCGATTTCGCGTCTATGGGCGAGCGCACCGACCAGATGCGCATCTGGCTCGGCTTTGGCGACGGCACCTACCTGAAAGATCCGCTCGGCATCACACTCAATCTGCGGGTTCAACTCGGCACGTCGACACAGACCTTCGGTTCGCGCGTCGCCGACATCGACGGCGACGGTCAGACCGAAATCATCGTGTTCCAGAAGCCGTCCGGCGATGAGGTGAAGCCCGTCGTCGTCATTGACTTCAACCGCACCGACACGATGCAACTCGTCAAGGCCAACCTGCTCACGGTCGTCGACTTTGATTCCGGCCGGCGGCACGACATTCGCTATGCGACCTCGATCGACGAGATGCTGCGCGACCGCGCCAACGGCCAGCCGACGCGCAACCTGCACTTCCCTGTTGTCGTCGCCAAGCAGCTCGTCACGTCGCAGGGAATACCGGGCCAGGCTCGCGACCAGGTGCAGACGGACGAATATTTCTACCACAACCCATTCTACGACGTGATCAATCGCCGTTTCATCGGCTTCTCGGATGTCGAGAAGGTCGCTTACGGCGACGAGAACGCGGCCGGCCAGCGTGTCACGCAGCGTTCAAGTCTCGATCGCGAACAATATTACACCTTCGCCGAAACGGCGGCTGACCTGAACCTCGCCGGCAAACTGAAGATCCGCAAGATCTATGAAGTGAAGCCCGAGGCGACACTCGTTGCGAGCGCGGAGACAACCGAGACGCTTGATCCGTCGGCGGCGGCGCTGCACTCGCTGTCGACTGCCACGCGCAGCCAGAAGCTGCCGACGACCGGCATGATGCTCAAATGCGAGGCTTCGATTTGGGAAGCCCACCCGAACGGCGACGGCTCGTCATACCTCAGGAAAGTCAAGGAAACTCTAACCGAGTCCGCCGGCGAGGCCGAACAGCAGGAACCGGCGGATCCCGAATGCAAGGATCCGGTTAAAACCCAGACCTATACGGACTTCGACGAATTCAATATGCCCGCCTCGGAAACGGTGCAGGTTCGCGATATCCCGGGACCCGCGGGTTTGACTGTCCAGGGCTTTAGCCGCACCACCCAGACCGGGTATGCGCAATCGCGGGCCGATCTCGCCGCGCTCAGCATTGTCAACGCCGCATCCGAGCGCCGTATCCTTACCGGCACGCGACTGCTCAGCCGTGAAAGCTTCACCTATCTAGCCGACGCGGGCGGTCGCATGGGCACCCGGACGCTCGAAGTCTTTTCAGGCCTCAGCAGCTTGCCGGCGTCGCTCGAGCAGTTCCGCAACGCCACCCGCACGCTCACCAAGAGCATGGCCTATGACGTCTTCGGCAACACCACGGCGCTGTCGGACGACCTAGGGCAGACAGAGGCCGTTCTCTACGAGGAGACCGGCACCCTGCCGCTGAGCCACACCAAGATGGCAGGTGGTGCGTCCGAGCTCAACCAGGTCACGTCTATGACCTACGACGGACCACGGGCCGGAGCTGTGCGGACGATGACGACTCCCCTCGGCATGGTCGTCACCAACGACTATGACGCGCTCGGCCGCAGGATCCACGAGGCGGCAGCCGACGGTGCGGAGAAATTCTACAGCTACAAGATCGGCGAGAGCGGCCTGCCCTCACTGATCCTGACATCGAAGCGCCGCTACAAGAGCGCAGCTGAAACGCCGGAAGGCGAAAGCGAGTTCATAGCCGAACTGGCGGCATATAATGCGCGCGGGAACCAGGTCGCCGATCTGGAAAGCGTTGCCGAGGGGGGCGTGCGGGTCCGCAACTTCGCGCTCTACAATCGTAACGAGAAACTGGTGTTCCGCTGGACCCCATTCGTCGTCAGGAGCTTCGGCGGTGTCGACGACCTGAACCTGCAGAAGGTGTTCGACCTCGGCGACGTTCCGCGCCCGGATCACGAAATCGGCAACGCGTACACATACGACGCGGCAGGCCGCATGGTGCGCGAGTCCTACCCGTCTGGCAAGCTTTCCGAGATGACCTTCGGGCCTTGGGGCACGCACACAATCACGACCTATGCCGATCAGTTCGACGGTACGGTACGGAGCGAGGAATATTCGCTCAGCAACGAGAACGGAGTGACCGGCTTCATCGCCGCCAACGGCGACGGCGTAATGCACATCTCCCGCTTCGTGCGCGATTCCTTCGGCTATTTGAGCGAGATTTGGCTGCCGGGCGAAACCACTCCTCGACGGCTAGTCTACAATTCGGTCGGCGACATCGAATTCCAGTCGATTCCCGGAATGGGCGACCGGTACGCCTTCTACGACGCGCGCGGGCGGCAATCAGCGATCGCGCGCGTCGGCACGAACGGCGAAGCTTCCGTGCAGACGTCCACCTACGACTTCCTCAACCGCAAACTCACTGAGGTTGACGATGGTGTCCTCCATCTTGAATACCGCTACGACCGGGGCGTCGACATCGCCTCTGCGGACGGGTTCGAACTGCCGATCGCATTACCGCTCGACAAAATAACCGAGGTCATAATCCACGATCCCAATGGCCTGTTCGACGCGGTCGAACGCTACGCCTACAATGCCAATGGCCGTATGACGGCCAACGAGGTGGAGATCAACCACGTAAAATATGCCGATCGCTTCCATCACACGCTCGATGGCCGGATTGACTCATCGATTGGCCCACGCGGCCTCGCGTCGAAATTCGCGCTTGGACCGGACAAGAACCTCCGCTCCGTGACGGTATCCCATCCAGACTTCGCCGGCCCGCAGAAAGTGATCGAGAACATCACCTACAATCCGGAAGGACGCATCGAGCGCGTCGACTACCGGCTCGGCGCCTTCACGCAGATGACCTACGATCCGACGACGCTGTTCCTGACGCATATTGTCTCGCAAGCGGGAGGCGTTCCGCTGCAGGACCTGGCGATGGCGTTCAATTCGAACGGCTCGATCACACAGATCGTCGATGCGCTGGGCAGTGGTGCCGGCGGCGCGACCCACGTCGATCGCTCCGGCAGCTTTCACTATGACTTCAAGAACGAGCTCGTGAGCATCGATCGCTACGGCAAGCATGCCGAATTCGGCTATTCGCCGGCCGGCACCTTCGCCCGCAATGACGAGCTCGATCCCGGGGCAGGGATTGTCCCGGCGGCAGCCAGCGCAACCGGCCTCATTCCGGCCGGCAGCGCGTCGAAGCCATATGGTTTCGACGGCTTCGGTCAGCTGGCGACGTCGCCGAACCTTACCGGCACTGTCTTCGACATCAACGGCAGGCTCATCCGAGCGCAGACCGCAACGAACGACGTCTTTTACGGCTACGACCAGACCGGTCGGCGCCTATACAAGAAGGTCGCCACTCCGGACGGATCGAAGCCTGACCAGCTTTATCTCTATCCGGTGGAGACATTCGAGGTCGGCCCAAAGGGCGAGGAGAGCTATGTCAACATTGCCTCAACCAAGTTGGTGCGGCTCGAGCACGGTACCGGCAAATGGTTTTATTACCTCAAGGACCATATTGAGAGCAGCGACTATGTGATCGCCTCGGGCGGCACCCCGGTGGAGCAGATGCTCTATCGGGCATACGGAACCGAGCACAAGCCGGAGCTGCTGGCTCCTGCCTGGGCCGATCACTTGACGGATGTTTCGGGCGAGTTGCCGCGCGAAAAGACGCACCATCGGTTCACCGGCAAATATCTCGACGACGATACCGGGCTCTACTATTTCGGTGCCCGCTACTACGATCCGGCCCTTGGCCGCTTCGTCTCACCCGACCCGCTCTATGTCGGCGATCCTGAGCGCTGCACCGGCAACCCAACCTCATGCAATCTCTTCGCTTATGCCAACAACAATCCGATGGCCTATATCGACCCGACAGGCCTAAAGGAGATCGTGGCCGGCGATGCCGCCTACCGGCGGCAGGTTGAGGAGGACATCCAGCGTACCGACCCGACTGCCCGAGTCGACAGCAAGACCGGCGAGGTTTCGCAAAGCTGGCTCCACGGCGCCTGGCTCGACGTCAAGGACTTCTTCGTGCCCGGTACCGGAATGGATACAGGGCGCGAACTCACCAAAAGGATTGTCGACAGCCCGGAAACGGTGACGATCCAGAACGTCGCCGGCCGTACGGGAACCGATCTCGCCGATCCCACGAAGAACCCGATGACGACACCGGGAGGGGCGATCATCTCTTACGATCCGGCCGCGGCCCGTATCCGCACGTCGAGCGAGTTCGACAAGTCGACCGGCACGGTCGCGAAAAACCCGGCCGACCCTGGCATCGTGCTTGCCCATGAGCAGATCCACGCCTCCCACATCCAGGCGGGGCAGATCTCCGGCATGGGGCCAGCCACCTACAACGGGCTGGATGGAAAGCCGCATACCTCTATGGACGAGGAAGCGCGGACCGTCGGTGTCGGCGGAACGCCGCGGCCTGACGACATAACAGAGAACCAATTGCGCGACATGCTCGGCATCAAGCCGCGCAACCACTACAACTGATTCGCGGCAACGTAGAAGGACGGAGGCATGACATGCGAAACTTCCCTCTCCTTACGGCGGCCCTGGCCGGGCTGGCGATGCTCGCCACCGCGGGGGCGCTCGCCCAATCCATGAACCCGCAGATGAAGGAGCCACAAGCGATTCCGCTCGATTTCCTGACCTGGATCGATCGCGACTCAGACTGGCTGCAGAAGCAAATTGCAGCACTTGGCGGAACTGGAAAGCTCACCATCAATGGCGGCATTCTGGAGACGACAGACCTTGATACCTTGAGGGCAGCCAATCGCATCCGTGCCTTTGCCTACCTCGCGACCAAGGGCCTGAGGCCTCCCTATTTCGATCTGACGATCGCTGCGGGTGATGCGACAGCGCGGTGCGTCACACAATTCCCCCGCAGCATAGCGCCAGGCATCGGTCCCATGGATTTCGCAAGGAAGAGTTTCCCGGCTGACGCTGCCGACCAAACCGAACTGAAATCCTGCACCGTCGCAGGTAAGGGCGGAGACTATGCAGGGCTTGACCGGGCGAGCTTTCGAGATCGCTACTTCGACGCCTCCGGCACATTGAAGCCGGAATTCCAGGACCTCGGCTCCGATCCCGCGTTCAAAGCCAAGGCCATCGATGAGGGCTTCTTCCTGACGACGGAGGACTATAGCGGCCAATTGCAGCTGGACCTGCGGTAGGCAGCTACGAGGTAGCAGCAACAGCCGCGAGCGAACGAGGCTAGCCCAGACGCTCGTGGCCTGCTGCCTGAGTCAGGCACCGCATCGCATGGCTCGGCAATCTGCGCACTCTACTGTCTAACAGATCACTAGAGTCTTTCACGTTTTGACGGAAGCGTATCCGGCGTTTGCGAAGTAGTTTTTGCATTCGCCGGGTTCGATCGTCGCAACGAG
>NZ_JAMYNE010000038.1:0-43272 GCF_040318915.1 Mesorhizobium sp. M0991 | reverse complement strand
TGCTGCCCTTCAACTTCGCCAAAGCAACAGCAGCCTGATCAGACCAGATACCGTTCCCGATTCGAAGGCCATCCGTCGAAAGCGCTCGCGTCAACGTGCAGCGAAAATAGCGCTTACGCCCGATGATCTGAGCCGGCCTGGCAAGAGTATAAGAGTAGACCAGCATAGGCGTATATCCAGGACTGCAGAACTGGATATATCGTTCGAGGCGGTGGCCAGTTGCGTCGTCAGCGAGAGCGGTGAGATGCTTTGGCAGACAAAGTCTACGGTGATCTCGGTGCCGTAACCGCCGCCCTCAGCTTATGGCTTATGGGAAGATTACCTCGTTCGTAGCGGTCCAGAGGCCGGCGCGACATCCGAGTGGATTTCATCTGGCCGACGTCAAAGTGACGGTGGTCTCTCGAATGCGCATTTCGCAAAAGCCGGACGGGGGTTCCGCTAATTCCCGGACAATGTGGAGTGCACCCCTATTGTGAGACAGAGAAATTGCGAGACAATTCCCTGCTCGTGAGTTCAAATGCGGCATTTTCCGACGGTGTCGACAAGGTCTTTTCGTATTCCTCCGGGGTGAGATAGTCGAGTGCTGAATGCAGCCTTTGCCGATTGTAAACATTTTCAATGAAGCTCGCGATACGCCGCCGCGCATCTGGTGCATCGCGATAGGCCAATCCTGCGACTTCTTCCTGCTTCAAGGTTTTCATGAAGCTTTCCGCGCGTGCGTTATCATAAGGGTTCCCCACCCGGCTCATGCTCGGCTGGATCCCATGCCCATGCAGGATATCAGAATAGGTGGTGCAAGCGTATTGAACGCCCCTGTCCGAATGATGGATCAAACTGCCGGGAACCGGAACACGTGCGGAGATCGCCATTTTTAGGGCATCGACAGCAAGGCTGGCCCGCAAGTGGAGTTCGAGCGACCATCCGATGACCTTGCGACTGAATGCATCGAGCACAACCGCCAGATAGGCGAACTGCTCGGCAAGGTGCAAATACGTGATGTCGGCGACCCAAAGCTGGTTGACGCCTGTCAGTTCCATCCGTCGGGCAAGGTTCGGCACCACCCGCCAGCTGTGCCGGGAATCTGTAGTGCGCGGCACAAATGGCCGAGTGCGCAAGCATAAGAGATTATCCTCCCCCATTACCCGCAACACACGTTTGTGGTTTACCAGCCAACCCTCGCGGCCAAGAAGGGCGCCGATCCGGGGATAGCCATAGTGCCGGTTGGCCAAGGCCAGCCTTTGAATGACATCTCGCAGACCAGTTTCTTCCTGCCGCGGCGCCGACTGCCGCCAGTGCCGGTAGTATCCAGCCCTGCTGACGCCGGCGAGACGGCACATCTGTTCAATTCCTGGAGAGCCTTGCGGCACATGGGCTGTCATTTTTTGAATGACCTCGAAGACGCGTCACCGCCAGGTGCGTCTTTCTGCTGTTGATTGCCCCTGACATGCCGCAAGGCTTCTTGAAAAAAATCAAGTTAAACCTTGTGCTGCCCAATCTTGCGTTCAAGTTCGACAATGCGGCGGCGGGCTTTCGCCAACACATCGGCACGACGCTGTTCAGCCGACAGTGCAAAACCTGCCGCCAAGGCATCCCGATCTGGCGGTGCCTCGGGAGGCCGCTTCTTTGGGCGCCCCGGTCGGCTCGGCATTAGATTGCCACACGTCCGCAGCTGCTCACGCCAGGCATATAAGCGTTGGCGGTGAATACCCAGTTCATCAGCTAATCGGCTGACGTTCTCCCCGTTTTGCATCCGCAAGAGCATGGAGAGCTTCTCTTGTTCGCTAAATCTCGGCTTTCTTCCAACCATTTCCAGTTCCTGCAATCCAGAAACTGTCCCCTATTTATTTGTCTCAGTCGAGGGGTGCACTCCATCACTGTCCGGGAATTAGCGGAACCCCCTGTCCGGCTTTTGCGAAATGCGCACTCTCGAAAGTCGGCATGTCAAGGCTGCTCTCGGCGCCATGACCGTGAAAACAGACCGCAATGATGCCCAGGTGCTCCTCAGATTGTCCGCACCGGCTGGTTCAAATCCGTTCTATGAAGTCTGCTGCTGGCCAGGGGGCTACGGACGTTTACGGCAGCGCGGAAGCCGCTGGGCGAGGACAGCAAACAAGCAGATTATCGCGGGCTTCTGCAGCTGCTGGATTGAAGATTGGCGCGGCACGCGTGCCGGTTTCGAAGCGGCTACGCGAGCTTGTGTGCGCATTTCGCAAAACCGGACAACACTTTCCACTAAGTCGCGGGTCCGGGACTTACCGGAAAAGGCGTCCGAGACTTAATGCAAGCATGTGGAACCAAATCGGCTTCTGACGGGAACCATCGAGCCCCTGCTTAGGAAGGATCAGAGTCTGCCGTCGTCCCATGACTGTGCCGGGAATAGGAACGGTCACGGAGCTCACCTACAGGGCAACGATCGGTCGACGTCGCGCCCCTGCGACAGCGACGGCTTGTGCGATGCGACGGTAGCATCGACATGTTGCCAAAACGCCGTCCTGATCGGCAATCGAAATGCCCGACCGGAAGCCAAAGTCGCCTGGTCAATGGCGGGAAAGATAAGGGACAGGTTGCTCGGGCTTGCGAGCGGGCCCTGTCGGTCGCTCGATCAAAAGCGCAATTTGAGGTCGGAGTTCCCCTCCGTGCAAGCGGGATATCCTTTCGTCCAGTTCTTTATCCGACGTCGTGAGACGATGGTTCAGGCGAAGGTAATCCGTCCAAGTTGGTGTGCGAAATGTCTCGGTCCAATGAGACGGCTTCTGAAGGTTGCGTTGAAGCGTCCAATGCCGAGCGCCGACGCGGCTCTGCACACGTCGGCGTTCGCGCATAAGGCCCAGGAAAGCCTCGACATTCTTCTCATGTATCAGGTACTCGATCTTGACCACGATTGGGCCGCTTCTCGGCTTCAGATCGAGGGCGACAGCTGGGGTGTCGAATTCCTCCAAAGGATCGGGCTCGGAGTCGCTTCGCTCGCGAAGAGGAAACAGAAAACCGGCTGCAGCGACCAGAAGCAGGGCTGCAGCGGAGCCCTCCAGCGCCACGATCAGGGAATAGTCCTGGGCCACGGTGCCCCACACCCAACTGCCGGCCGCGATGCCGCCATCTATCAATGCATAATAGATCGAGATGGTGCGCCCTACGACCCAGCGCGGGCTCGCCAGCTGCACGCTCACGCTAACCCCCGACCAGGCGGTGAGCCAACCCGCGCCACCCAAGGCGAGTGCAATTGCCGCCACCGCAAGCGAGGAAGTCAGCGCAAGTGCGAGGGAGCATGCCGCGCAGGCGACGCAGGCGAGCGTCATCAACCGTTCTTGAGACAAACGCCTTCTGAAGATGCCATTGGAGACGCCGGCGAAGACAGCGCCTGTCCCGAAGCCAGCCATGAGCGTGCCATAGGCGACAGGGCCTCCTCCCAACTGATCGCGGACAACCAGCGGCAGCAGCGCGAGTATGGCAATGCTCGCCAGGCCAAAGAGGGTTCCGCGCGCGATCGCCGCCTTGATTTCCGAAGACATCGCCGTGAAGCGCACCCCGTCATAGATCGCCGTCCTCATCGGTTCACGCGGGAGAGGCGAAGAGCGAACCTTCCACTTGCAGCGCCATATGGTGACCAAAGGTACCAGATAGCTGAGTGTGGTCACGGCCAGAGCCGTCACAAGCCCGAACGAGGCAACCACGATGCCGCCGAGCGCCGGGCCCACGGTTCGAACAGTGTTGAAGCCGACGGCGAGCAGAGTAACGGCGGCGGGAACATCGCGTCGCTCCACGATATCGCCAACTGAGGCTTGCCAGGCAGGATCGTTAAGAGCGCCGCCGCACGCAATTAAGAAGCTGAAGCCGAGGATCATCCACGGGTCGGCCAAGCCCAGCGCCACAGACGCGGTCAGCATGGCAGATGCTATCGCCATAATGCACCGGCCGGCAAACATGACCCTTCGACGACTGAAATTGTCGGCCAGGGCCCCGGCGAAGACGGACAAAATGAAAGCGGGCAGATTCGAGGAAGCCTGCACCAGCGCAACCATCAGATCGGAAGTCGAGATTGTTGCCATTAACCAGCTGATGGCAACGGTCTGTATCAGCCAGCCAAGGCTGGAGACCTGCGTGGCTAGCCAGATCGAACGAAAGGCAGGGTTCCTGAGCGGCGCAAACGTCGTAGGCGAAATTGGATCCGGACCTGTGCCCGCCACCTTCCCCATTTAAATGGGCCTTTGCTCGTGTGTCATTCGCCACATTCCGTTGTTAGCCAAACGGACGCCACTCAACGCAACCAGCTGCGAGCCCGAAATCCCTGAGCCTGGACGCTCAGCAAAATTGAAAGCCCGGCAGGAGACTAAGCTACCTACCGGGCTGGTGCGCCTTGGGAGGGCGTATAGAAAACGCGACATCAAGATGCGCTACTAGCGTTTTTGCTGCCAATCATCATACGTGAGCCGGTAAAGGACTTGGCGCCGCAATGCATCATCAATGGCCTTGAGCGGATGATCGAAGTCGTCCTTTGGATCGTGGGACATTCCTATGCGTTCCATAACGCGTCGCGAGTTGGCATTGCCAACTGCAGCGTTCGCGACGATTTGGGTCAACTTTAAGTTCTCGAACCCGAAGGCGATAACGGCGACGGCGGCTTCGCTTACATACCCCCGTCCCCAAAAATCCGGATGCAGCATCCAAGATATTTCAACCGCCGGTGCGTAATGTAATTGATCGCCAACGTTAATGAGACCGCAGAAGCCGATAAATCCGGCAGCGCCCAAACGCTCGAGTACCCAAAGGCCATATCCGTGTTCCTTGAAATGCTCACGTTCGGCGTTTACCCGTGCCTCAATCGCCGCCCGATCAACGTGTCTTTTGAGGTATTTCATAACTGTAGGATCGTCATTCATTCGGGCGAATGGTTCGACGTCTTCGTCTGTCCATCCTCGCAGCAGTAGTCGTTTTGTCCGCAGCTCCATCAGTAGTTCCTCCCGCTCGAGACATCGAAGAGCACTTCGCAACTGCACTCGTCCCAGGCCAGCCGCGTGCCCATGCCCGACAGGGCTTTTCTGCCGTTCACAACCGCCGATTTGCTTGAGAACCCAAGGGCGCGCCTTTTGGAGTTATTCATTCTATAGCTCCGAGAAATGCCACAAGGTTCTCACCAAGTTCGGGGCATGGATATCCACCTTCCTGCAACATGGCGATGGGCGCATCGAAGTTGCCTATGACCCTCGCGGCCTTCCGGAAGCCGTCGGTAGTGACGTCAAGAACACTGAGGGGATCGCCGCGATAGGCATCGAGGCCAAGCGCAACGAGCAGGACATCCGGTCCGAAATCCGCTATCCTGTGCATACCCGCTGCAATTGCATCGACAAAGGCCCCGTCATCGCCGCCATGTTTCAGCGGCAGATTGACATTGAAGCCTTCTCCGGCACCGGAGCCAATTTCATCTGCATAGCCGCTAAAGAACACCGGAAATCCATCAGGATCGGCATGAACCGATACCGTCAAAACGTCAGGCCGCTCATAGAAGATCTGCTGAGTGCCGTTTCCATGGTGGATATCGATATCCAGAATCGCGACGCCCCCAGCGCCTTTCATCCGCAGGGATTCAGCTAGGATTGCAATATTATTAAGGTAGCAAAATCCCCAGGCCATCTCGGTGCAGGCGTGATGGCCTGGTGGCCGGCAAAGTCCATATGCACGGTGCTGACCGCGCGCAATCAAATCACCGACGTTAAGGGCGACATCGACACTGGATCGCGACGCCGCCCAGGTTCCGCGCCCCACGGGACACGCTGTGTCGGCCTGGTGGAATCCAGAGCGTGCAACGATATGGCTGGCGTAGTGTGACGCAAAACGGTTGGGGTGCGTGTTGGGGACAATTTCCGGGCCGGCGTGAGGCATCGCAAGCCATTCATTTATGCCATTCTCCAGAAAGTCGAGATACCTCGGCGTGTGCACACGCGCCAGAATAGAGGCGTCGGTTTGGCTTGCCTCGAGCGCCTCGTGGCCAGCATTGATGGCCGACGAGAGCAGCATGTCGGCACGCTCGGGCCGCTCGGGGCTTTGGACCAGCCTTCCGCGATGAATGAACGTTTGCGGATCATGGCTCCGGTGGCCTTCCGAGTAAACGATTTTCATGTTTATAGCTTTCTTGAGAACTAGACCGTGGCCCCAAGAACCCATGGCGCGAATTCGGCCGCACCAAAGTCGAACTCTTCGCTTTTGGTGCGTTCTCCTGAAGCTACACGCAGAATCAGATCGAAAATTCGCTTCCCGCATTCCTCAACGGTCTCGCCCCCGCTGAGGATCTCGCCGCAGTTGATGTCCATGTCGTCCTGCATGCGCTGATACATCGCCGTATTAGATGCCAGTTTGATGGAAGGTGACGGCTTGCATCCAAATACGCTGCCTCTTCCCGTCGTGAAGCAGATGAGGTTCGCGCCACCGGCAACTTGGCCAGTCGCCGACACGGGGTCGTATCCGGGAGTGTCCATGAACACCAATCCAGGGCCCTTGACGGCCTCGCCGTATTTGACGACATCGACCAGGTTTGTTGTGCCGCCCTTGGCCATAGCTCCCAGCGACTTCTCGACAATCGTGCTTATCCCACCAGCCATGTTCCCCGGGGAACGATTATCGTTCATAACGGCACCTTCCCGCTTGAAGTAAGCATCCCACCATTCCATCAAAGCGATCAGCTTTTCGCCGACTTCGCGCGACATGGCGCGGCGCGTCAGCAGATGTTCGGCGCCGTAGGTTTCGGGCGTCTCGGACAGGATCACCGTGCCGCCATGCCGCACGAGAATATCGCTGGCAGCTCCTAGGGCTGGATTCGCTGTGACTCCCGAAAGGCCGTCCGATCCCCCGCACTGCAGCCCGACGATCAGTTCACTGGCAGGGATCGGTTGCCGGGTAACCCGGTTCGATTCCTTGAGTACTTCCCGCACGAATTCAACTGCGGCTGCCACGGTTTTTCTGGCGCCGCCCATGGTCTGAATGTCCATGCTGCGCACCCGTCCAGCCAGACGTTGATCGTCGAGCAGACCACCGACCTGGTTCACCTCGCAGCCCAATCCGAGAACTATGACATGGCTGAAATTTACATGTCGCGCGTAACCGCCAAGCGTGCGGCGCAGGACGTTTAGTGGCTCGCCCCCTGTCATGCCGCAACCCGTCTTGTGGGTTAGCGCGACCACACCATCCACATTCGGAAACTCAGCCAAGGGGTCGGCGCCGGTAAAAGGATTTTTCTTGAACACCTCCGCCACTAAGTTCGCAACGTGACTGCTACAGTTCACACTGCTAAGGATTCCGACATAGTTTCGCGTTGCAGCCCGCCCGTCGGAGCGGCGGATACCCGAAAACGTGTCGGGGGTTTCAACATAGTCGGTCTGATGAGCCGCTGCGCCGAAGGCATAGTCCTTTTCGAAATCACCGAGCGCCATATTTTGCAAATGAACATGCAAACCGGGCTCTATGTCTTTCGTGGCAAAACCGATTATCTGACCGTAGCGTAGAATTGGTTCGCCGGACTTGATGGATCTGATAGACACCTTGTGTCCTGCCGGGACCGCCCTCTTAGCGACTATCGAACCACCTAACGGCATGCCTTGCGCTATCATTCGGCGCGCTATCGCGACATTGTCGCTAGCGTGCAGGATCAGCACCGGAGTAAAGTCCTGATGTTGCGTCATATCGCTTTGCATCGCTACTCCTGACCTGCTGGCGAGCAGAGACCCGAACCGTTCCTATCAATCAACAAATCAAACACCGTTTGGCCGACCTTACTTTCCAGCAGAGCCTCAACTGAACGATCGCTGATTTGGGCCAGGACGATCGAAACGAAACGGAGAGCCTGAAAGCTTCAGCGGCTCACGCGAATATCGCTCACCACGCCCGTCCTGATCTAAGCCGCCTTAGAGTTGCGCGCGCTCAGCGAGGCGATAGTGTTGTTGATCACAGAAGCCACCCTTTCGCGTTCATCTCCGACCAGTGGCAAACGCGGCGCACGTGTCCACTCGGGCGCTCCGTAAACAAGATGCTCAGCAAGCTTGATGTACTGGACAAGCTTGACGCTGGTATCCAGATGAAAAGCCGGGGTCATAATCCGATACAGTTCCCGCGCTTCGGCAAACTTTCCGGCTCGGCCCAATTCGAAGATCCGCACGCACTCTTCAGGCCAAGCATTCGTCATTCCTGAAACCCATCCCGTCACACCCAAGGCGAGGCTCTCGAGTATCAAGTCGTCGACGCCGCAGAATACCGCAAAGCGATCTCCGAGCTCGTTGTAGAGATCGGTGACACGGCGAATGTCGCCGGATTCCTCCTTGATGCAGACGATCTGATCGACATCCTCAAGCGTACGCAGGATTTGCGGCGTCACGTCGACACCATACGCGATCGGATTGTTATAGATCATGATTGGGAGATCGCAGCCAGCCCCCAGCGTCCGGTACCATTCGGAGGTCTCACGGGGATCAGATTTGTATGCAATGCTTGGGAACGCCATCAATCCTTCCGCCCCAAAGCTCTGGAATTTGCGCGCCGTATCGACTGCGGCTTCCGTTGAGACTTCGGCGAGACCCGAAAGAAGCGGAACGCGCCCGCCGACAGCTTCCTTTGCAGCTCGAATAACTTTCTCTTTCTCATCCAGGGTCAGAGACGCGTTTTCACCCAGCATCGGGAGAACAATAATCCCCGAAACGCCACTCTGAATAAGGCGCTCAATACTGCCTTGCGTCGCAAGCAGATCAACATCGCCATTTTCCTCCAGCTTGGTTGTGACCGCCGGGAAAACGCCTGCCCACTTAGTTCTCATTTCTAATTCCTCGTTTGTCGTCTCGTTACGAGAGCCGAATGGCGTTCTCAATGGAACTCCATTCTGTTGGAACTCGCTGGCATTGTCAATGTGGACGCGATCACATCGGCATGGATAAGCGCCACATTCGCCGTATGTCTGGGAAGCAATGCCGCCGAGTGCGAACGGACGCAGATCGAAACTTATTCTCGAAGGACAATCTTTTGCCGTTGTCGGCCAAGTCCATCGGCGCCTAACTCGACCACGTCGCCGGCCTGCAGAAATACCGGCGGCTTCATCCCGAGCCCCACACCATGTGGAGTGCCGGTCGTAATGACGTCACCGGGCTCAAGCGCCATGAACCGCGAGATGTATGAGATTAGATGCCTGAATGGGAAAATCATCTTGGCTGTCGATCCTGACTGCCGGGTGATCCCGTTTACTGTGAGCCAGAGATTCAGGTTCTGTGGATCGGGGACTTCATCCTGCGTCACTAGCCAAGGGCCAAGCGGACCAAAGCTCGGCGAAGACTTGCCTTTTATCCACTGCCCCCCACGATGGATCTGGAACTCGCGTTCGGAAACGTCGTGGCAGATAAGATAGCCTGCAACGACCGACAGCGCGTCATCTTCAGCCAGTTCAAAGGCATTCTCGCCGATGACCACTGCAACTTCCGCCTCCCAATCTAACATCCGCGACTCTCGAGGCATCAGTACGTCATCATTCGGTCCAACGATGCATGATGGCGCCTTCGAAAAGATAACCGGCTCATCTGGAATGGGAGCGTCGGTCTCGATTGCGTGATCGGTGTAGTTCAAGCCGACCGCAATAAAGTGACGGACGTCGGCCACCGGAGGCCCGAGGCGAACATTATCCTCTACACGGGGCAATGACGAAGGAACTACCGAGCGCAACATCTCCAAGCCAGCGCGTGATAAGGAACTGCCTCGAAAATCCGGAATAACATCGCCAAGGTCCCGGATGGCCCCGGTCTCGTCCAGCAACCCCGGTCGTTCTGAGCCGGGTGGCCCAAACCGCAAAAGTTTCATATCATTTTCCTTAAGCTCAGCCGGCCGCCGCGTCGGTCTTCAAACGAGTGTATTCGAGCAGATAGCGGCCGACTTGCGCCTTTCGTACGACAGGATGTTGAAGAACAGCTTGGAGAGGCGCCTCCAAGGACTCCACGGTACATCCCTCCAGAAGGATGAACCAATTGGGCGGCGCATCATAATCCGTGCGCCCTTCACTCTCCGCGCTGCGTACCCGGGTGGCCTCTTCATCTGCCTTGCAAAGATGCGCTCCAGTCAGGAGCGGGGATCGCGTAGTGCTGGACACGAGCGCTGATAGCTCACTCGTGGCCTGCTGGTCATCGGTTGCCGCAGACTGGAAGCGCACCGTGGCAAGGACGCCACCCGGCCCAGGGCCTTCCGACGAGAGGACTCGCGCTAGCGCGCGGGACGTATTGAGAAAATGCGATGTTGCCCGCCTCGTCCACGGAGTAGGGGCATTGAGCCGCTTGGCATACTCCTCGCCTGTAATGACATCGAATTGCTCAACTTCGTAGAGTGTAAAGAACTCAGGATGGGTTTCCCTATCGGCAGCTCGATAGCGTCGGCCCCGCAAAAACCCAGGAATGCCGGTTCTCTCAGGCATGTGCTCGTGTATGTGCCACTGATAGAAGTCTAGGCGCCCGTCCTCTGATATTCCGTTCCAGATGGCCACCATGCCTTTACCGCAAAGCATAGATTTCTCCGCTATTCTCAAAACTATTGAAGTTCACCGAAACGGACGCGAACCCGTCAAACTCGGCTACAATCTCGTCACCGGGATTTGCCGTATGAAAACCTGTGTAGCTTCCAGTCGTGACAAACTCGCCGGGCCTGAGGGCAAGGCCCCTTTTTCGCAGGTCGTTTGCCAACATGACCAAGAGGCCAATGAGGTCTCCGTCGGGATGGCCGCCGGTACCTTGGCAGATCGTAATTCGGTTAATGACGAGACGAGCCCTCAGGGCTTCAAAAGCCACATCTCGCCAGTTGCTGTTTACCGAGCCAACGACCAGCGCGCCGTTCGAAAGCAAGTCCGCAATCATTGCGTTACGAGGAGTGGAGAAGGTGGTCGTCCAGCGGCTATCTACGACCTCAACTGCCGCGCAGACCCCGCCGATGGCCTCGATAATGTGCTCTCTCGCGAAGCCGTTTTTCCCGGGAACTGGCTCTTTCCCAAAGCGGAAGGCGATCTCGCATTCGACGCCGCCGAGCCCAAAAATCGCAGGAGAAATCGATGCCGGACTCCATTGAAGCCGGCTTTCGACGATGGGCGCTGATATCAAGTCTCCATCAGGCAGAGCGGCAACTTTCCAGCCAACAACTGGAACCGACAATGCACTTACGACTTCACCCTGAATGCTTAAGGCTTGAGCGCGACTCATCGCTTGTAGCTCTGATGCCTCGACCAGAACGCGGTGGCCGCCTTGATGTGCAGCGACGAGTTTTTGAACAATTTCGCTTGCCATTTTGCTTCTTCTGTGACATCTCATATTATCTGGAACGTTATTCCATCAATGGGTAGGCCTTTTCTTTGGCGAGGTCAACCGGCCTCGCCAGAAAAATCCTCGGGACACAACAAAGGCGGCGCAGCCGGAACGATGAGGGATCGTTTCAGCAATGTTGACGCTGAGAGCTCAGTCGAAGGAGAAAGTTCGTGGCGGATGCCGCTGTAAATTCCGCAGACGTGATCGTCGTCGGAGCCGGAGGATCTGGTCTGTTCGCTGCGGTCGAGGCGGCTGAAATGGGCCGACGCGTGTTGGTGCTAGAGAAGAATTGGGCGCCGGGCGGAACGACAAATTGGGCTATTGGTTCTCTCTCGTCGAGCGCATCGCCGATGCAGGCTGCCATGGGCATCCACGACACGCCGGCTGCGCACTTTGACGACATGGCGCTGTTTCACGGCGCACTATTGTGCCGCGACAATCCCGAGCTCCGCAGAGCCTTCGTGGAGAATGTTCCCGATACTCTAAAGAAATTACTCGACATGGGAGTCGTCTTTTTCGGCCCCATGCCAGAACCTCCCCATCGCGTTCCTCGTATGCACAACGTCCTGCCAAATTCGCGAGCCTACGCACATGCGTTGTATGGGCGCGCCCGTGAGCTTGGCGTCGATATACGCCTTAATCATCGTGTTCGTCGTCTATTGTTCGAGCGCGGGAGGGTTGTTGGGGTCGAGGCTGAAGCAGATGGCTCGCAGCGTCGCTTCATGGCGCTTCGTGGCGTCGTCCTGGCTGGCGGAGATTTCAGCGCCAATCGGGAAATGAAAAGAACCTATGCCGGCGAAGCAATCGCGCAGGCGGGTGCACTGGTTGAAACAAGCACAGGTGATGCGCATCAGCTTGCATTGGACATTGGTGCTGAAATTGTGAACGGCGACATCGTCAGCGGCCCGCAACTTCGATTCGTGCCACCCAGGATCAATCTCATGACAATGTTGCCACCGAGTCGATTTCTGGCATTGCTGATGAAATGGTCCATGGCCAACTTGCCTCAACCTATAATCCGACCTTTCATCATGATGTTTCTTACAACAGTACTGGAACCACAGCGAAAGTTATATGAAAGTGGCGCGATACTGATAAACAGAGACGGCTCTCGCTTTGCTGACGAATGCGACAAGCCTCAGCTCGCCGTACCTCAGCAGCCATACAAAGAAGCGTATATAATATTGGATGGTCTTCTTGCCAAGAAATTCAGCAGTTGGCCTAACTATATTTCGACAGCTCCAGGAATCGCTTATGCCTATCTTCCAGACTATAAGCGTAATCGCAAAGATATTTATAGTACGGCGAATTCACTACGAGCACTCGCTCGAAAGATTGGTGTTCCTTCAACTAAACTCGAGAAAACTGTCTCGGATTACAATAGTAATCCCCGTGCAGGTACGCCAGGGTTGCTGAAGCCGCCCTTCATTGCACTCGGGCCAGTTCGAAGCTGGGTCTTGACTGAAGGGGGACTAAGAATTTCGACCGCTATGGAGGTTCTCTCGAAAGGTGGAGAAGCCATCCCGGGTCTCTTTGCTGCCGGAGCAACCGGCCAGGGCGGGATCATCCTGGAAGGCCATGGCCACCATTTGGGATGGGCGTTTACGTCTGGCAGGTTGGCAGGCCGAGCTGCTGCCCTTCGGGAGGTGGAATGACTTGATGCACCCAAAAGCCCCGACCTAGTCACATCGTCATGTGCCAGCTGGGCGATGCTTATATCGCCATGCCGGTAGAATATGCCGCCACCCGCTATGGAGAATAGTCCGCTATGGAAAATAGTTCGCTCGTTCCTGTTAACCCGTCAGAAGCCGTGCCTAGCTTGTCACAGGGTATAATCCTCAAGGGTAGCGGTGTGTTCGTCTCCAGCGGACACGTTGGCGCCGATGAGAAGGGGAACATAGTTGTGTCCTCCTTCGAGGACCAACTCATGGCAGTCTTCGAGAGTATTGATCGTACATTGAGAGCCGGCGGCCTTGGCTTCGAGCACGTTGCGCGAGTGACGTACTACATCACCGATCTTGAGCCCTCGCTAATGGACATCATTCGAAAGGTCCGTCGCCGCTATCTCAGGGCTGAGATCCCGCCTGCATCAGTTCTGATTGGGATTTCTGCTCTCCCTGATCCCGGCGCGCGCATTGAGGTCGAGGTCATAGCCGTGGTCCCGTGAGGATGTTCGGGCGGCCGACATGGACAAGTACGACGCGGTCGTCGTCAGCGCCCCGGTCGGCCCGTGCTGTTTTGTAAGGCAAGAATGGAGATCGGGCTGGTCTAACGCCACGCTTTCGACGGCAACGACGAAAGCGAAATGTAGAAAGGGTCAAAAGTGTCGAACAAAGCGGACTACGATGTCGCGATCGTCGGCGGCGGACACAACGGGTTGACGACGGCCGGCTATCTTGCCCGCGCCGGCCTGAAAACCGTCGTGCTCGAGCGGCGCAGCGTAGTTGGCGGCGCTGCCGTGACTGAGGAATTCCATCCCGGTTTCCGGAATTCAGTGTGCTCCTACGTCGTTGGCTTACTTCATCCTCAGGTCATTCGGGACCTGGAGCTTGGCGCCCACGGCCTGGAGATCATGGAGCGGTCGGGTCCCACCTGTCTGCCTCTGCCCGACGGCGGCGCCATGATAATGCCGGGCAATGCCGAAGCCGCTGAGCGGGAGATCGCCCGCTTTTCCCAGTGTGACGCCAGCCGCTACCGTGCCTTCCAGGCTCAGCTGGAAAGTGCTGCAGACGTGATCCGCAGCACATTGTTGGAGACTCCGCCAAATCTCGGCGGCGGGTTTCGAGACCTGCTAAGCCTGCTGACGATGGGCAACCGGTTCCGTAAGCTCTCTCCTGCCATGCAGCGCGGGTTCGTGGACCTGATGACAATGAGTATCGGGGACTATCTGAACGAGTGGTTTGAGTGCGATCCGCTTAAGGGCCATTTAAGCTTCGACAGCATTGTTGGCAACATGGTCAGCCCTTACCACCCGGGTTCCGCCTACGTTCTCATCCATCACGTAATCGGCGAGATCAACGGCAAGAAAGGCGCCTGGGGCCATGCCCGCGGCGGCATGGGTGCAATCACCCAGGCGATGGCCCGCTCCGCCGAGGCCAAGGGCGCTGAGATCCGTCTAAATTCGTCCGTGCGCGAGGTGATCGTGGAGAAGGGTGTTGCGCGCGGGGTTGTATTAGAGGACGGCACCGCGATCCGCGCGAGAGCCGTCGCCGCCAATGTCGGCCCCAAGCTGCTCTATCTCAAAATGATGGACCGCTCGTCCCTGGACTCGGAATTCATCCGCCAGATCAAGGGCTGGCGCTGTCGCTCAGGCACTTTTCGGATGAATGTAGCACTGTCGGAGTTGCCGCGCTTCAGTGGTCTGGACCGGATAGAAGCTCCTGCGACGGCGCTGAATGGTGGGATCCATATCTGCTGGTCGCTGGACTACCTCGAACGCGCCTACGATGATGCGAAGCGCGGCTCTTGGTCGAAAGAGCCGGTGATCTCGATGCATATCCCGAGCCTTTATGACGACAGCCTCGCCCCGCGAGGCCGACACGTGATGAGTCTGTTCTGCCAGCATTTCAACCCGCAGCTCTCCGGTGGCCGGACCTGGGACGACGTGAAGGAGGAGGTGGCCGACCTGGTCGTCGCTACGGTCGACCGCTACGCCCCAAACTTCAAATCCAGCATCCTGGGCCGACAGGTGCTGAGCCCGCTGGACCTGGAGCGCGAATTCGGCTTGGTTGGGGGCGACATTTTTCACGGCGCCCTGCACCTGGACCAGCTCTGGTCCATGCGCCCGGTCGCCGGCTACGCCCAGTACCGCGGACCGCTTCGGAACCTTTACATGTGCGGTTCCGGTACGCACCCCGGCGGCGGCGTCTCCGGCCTGCCCGGCCACAACGCCGCGCGGGAGATCATCAGTGATTTCAGGAAGCGTCGCTTGGCAGCGTAGCTCAGCGTCCGCAAGCGCTCGCGTCGCAGGACGATAGTTGTTTCATAGGCAACCGCAGCCAGTCGGATCAGGACTAGCCGAAGAGTGCGGGTGTGGCGCAAGAAAGAACGCTGTTCCATTATTACAAAAAGAGGTGATTTTCATGACGTGGGACGAGGCCAGTCTCGCTGCGCTGCACGCTAAATACAGCGGTCAAGGAGACCGCGTGTTCTTGGACCCGCGCTTCCGCAAGGTCGCGGCTCGAATGCACAAGAGTGGCAGGAGCGCCGCCCTATACAGGCGTGCAGACGTTCTTGTCGGCCCCGTACTGGCAAATCGACCCCGACAACCCGGATTTTGGCGATCTGCAGATCGCAATATCAGGCGTGCCCATGGATCTCGGCGTCGCCAACCGCTCGGGTGCCCGCTTCGGTCCCCGCGCGCTGCGCGCCGTCGACTGCGTCGATACCTATAATCGTGTGCTTCACTGCGCAGCTATTCATGAACTCAAGGTCGCCGATATCGGCGACGGAGCAGTGGGCAAGCTGAGGGCCAGATCACGCGCCTCACGTTCCTGGACGGGCCGGCTTCGATCTTCTGCGCCGGAGAGTGCTCTTGGCAGCGTATCGACGCAAGTGCGGGAGAGCCCATCAACGTGAGGGAAGATCAGATTGCTACTCGTTCATTGCGATGGACTTGCACCATCTACTCCCTGCCGGCCTACCGACACCTTGTTCTGACCCGAGCATGGTTTGCAGTGGGGGCTCTACTCTGACATTAGCGCGCGCCCCTCTAGAGATTGGAAACTTTTCCAGGGCGCCAAGGAATGAAGACTATGAGTGACCCGACGACGGCTAAGAGTATCGCGTCCGCAGTCCGAAATCGGGAGACTTCCGCGGCTGAAGCCGTCGCTACGTCTCTTGAACGGATCCGCCGCACCAACGGGGCGTTGAATGCTTTTTGCGACTTGTATGAGGAGGACGCACTGGCCGCGGCGCGCCGGATCGACAGCCGTATCGCCGACGAAGAGGATGTCGGGCCGTTGGCCGGGGTCCCGGTCGCGGTGAAGGATTTCACGCCCCTGAAGGGAAAGCGAACGACATACGGCTCGCTGGTCTACAAGGACAACATCGGCGCGTTCGATCCGATTTACGTGCAGCGGCTAAAGGCGGCCGGCGCGATCGTGATCGGCAAGACCAACACGCCCGAATTCGCGCATGACGGCTTTTGCCACAACCGGGTTTTTGGGACTACAGTGAACCCTTGGGACACGACTAGGACGTCAGGCGGATCGTCTGGCGGAGCCGGTGCGGCGGTCGCGGCCAACATGGTGCCCTTGGCCGAAGGCACGGATATGGGCGGGTCGATTCGGATCCCGGCCAGTTACTGCGGCTGCGTCGGGTTGAAACCGTCGCTTGGACGCATTCCAATGGACATTCTCAAGTCCGTCCACGACACCCTTTCGCACTTTGGCCCTCTTGCCCGCACGGTCGAAGACGCTTGGCTTTTCTTGGACGCGACCAAGGGGCCTGACGAGCGCGACCCGATGTCCTTGCCAGAGCAGGCCATCCCGTTCGATATGGAGGGCGACGTAAGCGGTTTGAGGATCGCCCTTTCCGTCGACCTTGGCTATTTCGCCGTCGACGATGCGGTCGCCAAAGCGATGCAGACGACGGCGGACGTATTGCGCGCCGCCGGGGCGACCGTAACGCCAATCGACATGCCGTGGGATGGATCGATTGCCGAAGCCTCGCAGATGAGTTGGCGTGTCTATCTGGCGGCGTTCGAAGGCGACCTACTTAAGACGAAGCGCGACTTGCTCGACCCGGAAGTCGCCGATTGTCTCGAGGCGGCGTTCAAGATCGACGGTCCGACCTACAAACGCATTGAGGTCCTCAGACGGAAGATGTGGCTGGACCTCGTTTCTGTTTTCGAGTGCCATGACGCGTTATTGTGCCCGACCACGAGCGTTACGGCGCCGCTCGCGTCGTTGCGGGACAAGGATTTCAAACCGGTTAGGGTGGACGGGAAGTTGGCGAGCGCGGAAATGGCCTACCCCTTCAATTTTACGCCGCATTGCCCGGTGCTCTCGATTCCCTGCGGCGTTGGCCCGGGGCCATTGCCGATCGGTGCGCAGATTGTTGGACGCCGATTCGATGAGGCGATGGTGTTGAAGATCGGTCGGGCGGTCGAAAAGTGCGGGTTAATGGGGGGCCTGCGACCGCGGATCTTCACCGAATGACGTTGAAGTACCAATGGTGCATGGAATTCCCACCTGCAGATCGGTTCGGAGCAGCTTGGGTTCCGCGGCGTGTTGGATGGGCTCTCGGCGTGCGTTTACGGTAAGCTGTGCGCCAAGGCACCTTGCAAGAGGCCGATGAACATGGAGTTTTCGAGCCATGACATTGGAACATGCAACGGGCGATATGGTCGCCGAGTTAAGCGGCGCCGCGGCGGCGGCCGAAGATCTTGCAACCGTGCGCGGGCGCGTGCGGCAACGAAGGCGGTGGAGTTGCACCGAGAAGCGCGCGCTGGTCGACCTGGCGAGCGCGGCGGGGTCGTCGGTGACCGAGGTCGCGGAAGCGTTCGGCGTAGCTCCGTCACAACTCTATGCCTGGCGCAAGCAGATGGCCGGCGGCGAGCTTGACGCCGATCAGGCGATAGCGACCTTCGCGCGGATCGAAGTGAGCGATCTGCCCGGTGTCGAACGCCCCGTTGCCGATTGCCCGGACCCGGCCCGCAGGATCGTCGTGGCCTTTCCGAGCGGCACGCGACTGCGGATTGATGGGACCGTTGATCCGACAGCGCTGCGTATCGTCCTGGCGGAGTTGACCAGATGATCACGGTGGTGCCGACCGACCGGATTTACCTTTGCTGCGGCACGACCGATATGCGCCGCTGGATCAATAGCCTGGCACGGATGGTGCAGCAGGTGCTCGCGCTCAACCCGCATACTGGCGCGATCTTCTGCTTCCGAGAACTCAAGGGTCATATCATCAAGATTCTGGCGCATGACGACCAGGGATTTTGCCTTTTCACAAAGCGGCTCACCGATGGTTGTTTTGCCTGGCCGACGACCAAAGATCAGGTTGCGGTGTCGCTCACCAAGGCGGAGCTTTCGCTGCTTCTGGAGGGGATCGACTGGCGCCGGCCAAGCAAGTCTTACCGACCGCGTTTGGCTGGCTGATTTTGCTCGTTTCTTATTGATTTTGTGTCGATTCTGCTTCCGTCTTTGGGTGTCGGAACAAGCTCCCTCAACCGCTGATTTCCTCGCCCGGATCGCCCTGCTGGAGGCGGCCGTTTCCGCCCGTGACATCACCATCGCCGAACGGGATGAGCAGTTGCGAAGAGAGCGCGCCGAGGCCGCGCTTCGCATCCATCGCCTGCAGCTGCGGATCGATCGCTTCAACCGCAAGGCCTTCGGCCGCTCCTCCGAGAAACTGGGCCAGATGCAGCTCGAACTCGAAGATCTCGAGACCGATTTCGCCGCCAGCGTGCCCGATCTCGATCTGCCTATCGTCGCGGACACCGACAAGGTCCGGGTGTTGCCGGTGCGCAAGCTCAACCCGAACCTGCCGCGCAAGCGGATCGTTCGCGAGCCCTCTTGCGCAAGCTGCCCGGGCTGCGGCGGCGACATGCGCGCCATGGGCCAAGATAGTGAGGGGATGCTCGATCTGGTCGCCCATGCTTGGCAGGTGATCGAGACCATTTGACCCAAGTACAGCTGCCGGACCTGCGATAAAATCATCCAGGCGCCGGCACCAGCCAAGGCCATTGCACGCGGCAAGCTCAGCTATGCCGCGCTCGCCCATATCATGATGGCCAAGTGGGGTTATCATTCCCTTCTACCGTCAGGCCCAGATGATGGCCGCCAAGGGCGTCGATATCGAGCGATCCACGCTTGCGCGCAGCGCCGGCTACGCCGCTGCCTTGCTCGATCCGATCTACAACCGCATCCGTGAGATCGGCCGTACCCGCAGCAAGATTCACACCGACGACACGCGGCTTCCGATCCTGGCGCCCAGCACCGGCAAGACGCACAAGGGCGCGCTCTGGGTTTACGTCGCCGACGACCGCAACTCGGGTTCGAAGGAGCCGCCGATCGCCTGGTATCGTGCCACCATGGGCCGCGCCGGCGAGAGCGTGATGGCGAGCTCGCCGGATTTACCGGTACCCTCCAGGCCGACGGTTTCAAAGGCTACAATCAGCTCTACGAGGGCGGCGCCATTCGAGAAGCCGCCTGCCTGGCCCATCTGCGTCGCAAAATATTCGACGTTCACGACAGCCAGCCGACCGAGCTCAGCACGACGGCGATGGCCGGTACCCAGGCTGCGACGACAGCTCATGCGCCAGGGCAAAGGTTTGTCGCGCCATGCCGATATCGCGAAGGCCTTCGCCTATGGCACCAGGCGATGGCGCGCGTTCAACCGCTTCCTCTACGATGGCCAACTCGAGCCCGACAACCTCATCGCGGAGCGCGCCATTCGCGGATTTACGGTCGGCAGGCGCAACTGGCTTTTCTCGGGCAGCTTCGCCGCGGCCGAGCAGTCAGCGGTCGTCCTCAGCATCACTGAGATCTGCAAGCTCTGCGGCGTCGATGCCGAAGCCTACATGGCCGATGTCGCCGAGCGCATCCAGAACGACTGGACAGCCTCGCGCTGGGACGAGCTGATGCCGTGGAACTGGGCACGCCGCCAAGAGATGCCGCTCCCGTTGGCGGCATGAGCGCGATCGATGACATGGCGCTGTCGGACGAGGCGCTGGAGGCCTGGATGGCCGCCAAGACCAACCGCCGCCCGCTGGTGCGGACCATGTCGGCGCTGGATGGCTTCGTAACGGCAGCGGTCGCGGTTCCCGGACCCGCAATACTGGATGTGCGCGGTCATGGGATTGCGGCGCGACGTCTTGGCCAAAGGGTCTGCAACCTATCACGCCGTGTTTGCCAGCGTCGCCAGGATCCACAACCGGATCAACGAGACGCTCTTCGACAGACCGCAGGATTATGCGCCCTGATTCGCAACCAAGCCCTGCGGCGGCATCGACCCCCGGCCGTGGTCCCAGGGGTTCTACGCGGCCATGAATCTCAACATCAAAAAATGGAAACGGCTACTCGACCTCGACAATCCCAACCACGGCCTGCTGCTGCCGATCCTGATCTACTGCGTCGATAAAAAGGGGAGGCCCGTCCTCGGCAAGCCCATGCCGGGGCCCGAGACCGCGCACTTCATCGAACACGAGGCGTACAAAGACATCGCCCTCGTCATCCCCGCTCTGCGCGAACTCCACTACGTCACCCATTATGACCCGGAGTGATCGGCGCCGGCGCGCCGACCAACGAGCGACTTAACCATCAAGACGATTTCGGGAAAGGTGCCTCGGCGCCAAAAAACGCCCGCGTGGGCTTTGATGAACCGAGAGGCAGAATATACCGGCAATCCGATCTCGATAGAAGTCGAGGAGATCGGCGAGAGCGCTTTCGATACCGCAGCCGGCGGGGAACGCCTAACTTTCCAAGTGCGAGATGCTGGTCCCAGGGGGCGGCGGCGCGGACCTCTTGCCGGCGCGGAATCGGGTGACCGGATGCCGGCTCGACGCCTTTGCTTTTCAACATTGAACTGCCGCCAGCGCCGAGTTGCAGATCATGCCGTTCTGGCATGGAGAGTGCGGTCCGCCTCACTGTTGGGCGCGATCCATCTCGCTTGCGCGAGTCTGATGATAACCCTTAAAAAGGGCGCCCGGGAACAGGGCGCCCTTCTCATCGACGAAATGCTCGGATTGGAGGTCCGTGATCAAGCAATCCGCCGAAAACCTCTACAAGCCTCACCACAATGGTTCAGCCGCAAATTAGGCTCACAGTTACCGCTTCGAACGCGGCAACGGGCTCTTCAATCCTCAGAACGAGCGTTGGAAGCGGAGGAGACCGCCGACGCTGTTCTTCTTGTCGGCATTGGTCCAGTTAGAGAAGTCCACATCCCCGAACTTGCCAGCGTGGAGATAGTCGACTTCGGCCGTGATCGTCAGACCAGGAACGATATCGTAGGCGACATTGGCGGCAATGCCGAGGTTCTTCCACTCGTCATACGCCGCCTGAAGGTTGAAAGAGGTCTTCTCGTTGAACTTGTAGGTGCCGCCGCCCCAGACGGCCCAGTTGCCACCCCACTGCTTGTAGAAGCCGCGACCGCCGGCAGGAATAGCGTAGGTCCCGTCGGTTAGGTTGTCGTCGGTCCCATAGCCAGCCATAATGAACAGCGACAGTTCGTTGGTGGCGTTCACATCCAATCGGACCTTGCCGGCTACCTCTTCGTAGTTGCTGTCGTAAGCCACGACGCCGGTGATGGCGCCCCAGCCCTGCGTGTACTTCACGCCGCCGACAAGATGCGGAACGTAGCTGTCGATCGTGCCGACGACGCCAGAACCCTCTTCGAGCGATACCACGGCGGAGAAGCCATTGCCTGCGTCGAAGTAGTACTGCACGACGTTGGTGTCAAAATCGCCGTAGGGAACGAGCGTATCGTTGATGACGTTGCCGGCATAGCCGATAAACGTATCGAAGGCCGATTCGTCCTTACCGACGCGCAGGCCACCAAGCTGGATCCAGGCGAAGTTCAGTGTGATGCCCTTGTTGAAGGCGTAGTTCTGGGGACTGTCGGGACCCGAATAGGCGTTGCGGTTACCGAAATTGAATTTCGTCTCGGTGTATGTCTTCAAAGTACCGAGTTCGGTTTCCTGGCCGGTCCAAGTCCTTAGGTCAAAGCGGGCGTTCTTGCGCCAGGTGCCCTGGTCGCTGCCGTCTTGGACGTCGTGGGTCCGCGCCCCGTCGTAGGATCCAACGTCGCCGACGCCGATGTCGTAGCGGACATAGCCGCCGATGCGCAGGCAGGTCTCGGTGCCGGGGATGTAGAAGTAGCCCGAGCCGTACACGTCGCAGATCTTGACGTATTCAGCCGGTTCCGGCTCGGCGACGGTCACCGCGTCGGCGGCGCGGGCGCCGGAAACTGCGATCAGAGCCGCAGCTGAGCCGAGAAGAAGGCTCTTGATGTTCATAATTGATCTCCATTCAATGATTTGAAAAGGGCGAGGACGTCGATGGACGAACCGCTCCCTGTCCCCACGATCGAAAAAGATGCGCATCGCGATGCATCCTTCCCGGCTCGAACGCTATTCGCTGAGCGAATTAGTGCAAGTTCAAATTCCGTCTGCCAACCATATATAGAAGTATCCGTTGCATTATTGCCACTAAATCTATTGTGTTACTTGCACAAATTGAACAACTATACATTTGCACAAATCGCACAATTGGTACATCTGCTTGTGCGCACTTACATAATGCGCGGACAGCCATCGGCATCCGGCCAATTGTCAGATAGATTCAATCAGAGAAACAGCCTGGGCGGCGGATGTAACAACTTCTGTGTTCATACCTTCTCTGAGCAATTCGATAGGGACGCGACCCTTGAGAAGAGGCGAGGGGCTGATCAGCCACAGCCAAGCCAGTCTGGGATCGGAGATCGAGGAAAGGACCTGCCTGATTCCGGGCATAGGCCTGCCGTCGATGAACTGAGCTAGGGGAAATACATGCTTGCGGGAGCCTCTCCGAAAGGCAACCACATCATTGTGTTGCTGCCACCAATACAAAGTGGACCGCGGTATTCCAAAACGTCTCTCGAGATGCGTCGACCCCGCAACTGGACCGGCCCATTCTGCAATGCGCGCGCCTTCTCTCGGGCAATCTTTCAGAACCGGATGCCCGAGCGGATGATCGGCTGCCCGTGGTCGCGAAGCGATCTCACCCGCCTGGGCGTTTAGCCGTCGCGCTGCTTCGGCCTCGAGCCTACCAAGAAATTCGGCGGCCACGACGGTCAATTCGTTGGAAGGAGAACCAGAAGGCGCAACAGCAGCCTTGTCACCCTGCTTCGCCTCATCGCATTGGGCAAGAATGCGCTGCACCTCCCTCATGACAAAGCTTGAAAGCTCGGTCTGGCGCTTTTCATCCCCAAGATCACTCGACGCGGACATATCTGGCTTTCCCAATAGCATTCCCTCAGCAAGCCGCCGAAAGAGCGTTAAAGACATGAAGTTGGGGGGACGGCGATGTGTTGCGTTTTCGTATGCGCGCAACCTAGCAGCCGTCTTGCGGCTTCAACTTGTGCCTCTCAACAAAGAACGTCGATGGACGACCGTTTTTGTCCCCACGATCGAAACAGATGCAGATAAGCGGTGTTCCTTAGCAGCGTGACGCTATCCGCAACGCTCGTTTGTGCAAGTTCAAAGTTTAGCTTGCCCGCCTTATGTAATTTAGACGTTGCTTTTATGCAACTATTTCTTGAGTGTTAGTTGGACAAATTGAACGTATTACGCGTTTGGACGAACTGTACGTTCGACAGCTAATTTGAGGCACCCATTTACTGGCAGTGTGCATGCCTCACCGTTGGCTCATCGCATTGGACAAGAATGCGCCGCAAATCCTTCATCACAATGTTGAAGGCCTGTCGTGGGCGATTCATTTTTTCTCTCCAAGATCGCTCGATCCAGCCATACGTTCGGCTGCCGCACGCGCCCGGGCACCGTTGCCAGATCTTCGGCCGCCGCCGCAGCAGGCCTTAACTCGGCGACCATATCTGCATGTTCAAATGTCCTGGCCCGAACCCTCCATGTTCATCGGCCTGTTGCAAGGTGCCTCGGCGCATCGCTTACCGTTTACGCGCGGTATCCTGCTCAATGATGGGCCTCTCGACGGATGAGTAACGCTATAAAAATGGGATACCGGAAACGGATGCCGCTAGATGGGATACCGGCAGTCGCGCCGATTGCCCTTGCGCGTGAACAGGGCGACCGCAAGTTCCCGCTCGAGATTAGCGACATGCCGGCTGACTGCCGATTGGGCGATCTTGGGCTCTTCGGCTGCCGCCGTCAGCCCGCCAGCATCGATTCTGCCAGCAGCTTCTTGCTCTGCGTTTCTCACCATCGAGGCTCTTCAGCCGCCGAGCATGCAAGACTTCCATGCCGCCATGTCGGTTACCGCCAATTATAGAAGGTCGCCTCCGAAACTCCCATGCTTGGGGCACACCTCCGCCGCTGGAATCCCTGCCTAGCTGTGCTCCTTCAGAACGCTGATATGTTCCTCGCTCGACAGGCTTTTCTTCATTTCTGTCTCCTTTCCACGGAGTCCAATTCAAACGGAGGGCACTCCAGGGGTAACATCTCACCACGGCTCGATCAGCGAGGGATCAGACGCGTCCTCGAATGAGGTCTGCAGCTCTCTCGGCAACCGCGATTGCTGTAGCATTCATCCCGCCCGACACGGGACTCGGGAGGACAGAATTATCGACTACTCTCAGACCTGACACTCCGCGAACGCGAAGCGAAGTATCCGTTACACTCGTGTCATCTGAACCCATCTGGCATGTGCCGGCATAGTGAGCGGCCGTTGAACCTACGCGTCGCGCAAAGTCGTACAGTTCGTCGTCGGTGGCTACGCCGGGGCCAGGGGTCGTCTCGCACACACTCCACCTTTTGAGAGCGTCCATTTCAAATACTCGCCGAGCAGCGCGCAATCCAACAAGCAGTCGCGGCCAGTCCGTTGGCGCGCTAAGATAGTTCGGACTTATGGCGGGCAACTCTCGAGGGTCTGAGGAGCGAACCAACACACTCCCGGTGCTGTCGGGGCAGGTCAAGAATACGCCCATTGTCATTCCCCCTGCACTCTCAAGAGCGCCTGGTACTGAAGGCGAAAAACTCACTGGGGCGAACATAAGTTGCAGATCGGCAAATTTTGCTGATGGGGAACTCCTGCAGTAGAGAGAAGCCATACTCGCTCCCAGGGTGAGCAGTCCCCTATTCTGGGTGAGATATTTCAATGCCTCCAGGGCAATGGTCGCGAAATTGTTCATTTCGTTGATCGTGAGGATACCCTGAGTGCGATGAGAGATCCTAACCAAATACTGGTCACGAAGATTCTGGCCGACCTTGGGTGAGGCGTGAACGACTGGAACGCCGACTTGCTTCAGGTGTGCCGGATCCCCGATCCCGCTTAGTTGGAGCAATTGCGGCGACCGCAGAGTGCCACAAGAAACAATCAGCTCACGATTTATCTTCACTCGTCGGCGATGTCCATTTTGGACAAACTCAATGCCATCCACTTTCTTTCCTGCAAATACAATCCGAGCGCAAATTGCATTCGTCTCGACCCGCAGATTGCGGCCTTTCTTCAAGGCGGGACGAAGGTAAGCCGAGGCGGTATTCGCCCTAAAACGACCATTGCGATTCTGTTGGAAGAGGCTAGCGCCCTCCCTGTCGGGAGCATTCATGTCTGCTACCTCAGCATATCCAGCCTGGGTAGCCGCTCTTACAAAATCCTGTGCAAGCGGATGAACCGTGCGAAACGGGGCGACCGTCACGGGACCGAAGGTGCCGCGATGCTGGGACTCTTCGCCTACAAAGGTCTCTGCTTTTCTAAAGTACGGAAGTAATCCTTCATAATCCCAACCCTGGCATCCCAGGTCCTCAGCCCACCAGTCATATTCAGCAGCTTGTCCTCTCGCGAATAGGATGCCGTTTATGGAACTGCTGCCCCCGAGACCTCTGCCGGCAGGAGCAATGATGCTCCGATCGAAGGTCAAAGGATTCGGCTCGGTCTTGTACATCCAGTTGAAGCGGCGATCCTTCAACAGATAGAAGTATCCTGCGGGGATGTGGATGAAAGGGTTCCAGTCGCTCGGGCCGGCCTCCAACAACAGCACCGAGCTCTCATCCTCGGATAGGCGAGCGGCGATGACGCTGCCAGCGGACCCAGCGCCAGCGACGCAATAATCGGTCTCAAAATCCCAAGCTTTGACCATTCTCGGATCCATACTCGTTTCTAATGCAAGGTGGCCCTCGACGAGCGCCTGACCTCTGACTGTAATCGCGGTTTGCGGTGACTATTTAGTGTTTCGGCTGAGACTCAGCACTCAGAGAGGCTAAACGCAACGCTGCGCCCTCCCCCATATTGCAAGAACAATGTTCCAATGGTACGTCACGTCAATCTTGGGATCGACAAATTGGACCAGTTGCACTGGGAAGTGGCGTGAGGTAGAGGCTCCGATCTGATCGTCACTTCCAATATGGCTAAATCAGCTGATCCCACTATTATTCTTCCGAGAGAGTCGGCGCTCTCCACCTTTGCCGTCTTCACTACTGACGCGTCATAGATTTCGCACTGCTCGAAATGCTGCTGAGCATCACTGTCGCCCTCTACTTGAAGCGGTAAACACCCAGTTTCTCAAAAATCCTGTAGATCTGCTCCGCATATTTATCGAATTCTGGATACTGCCCAAGGTAAGCGGGCCGTGGCCTTGGCAAATCGATGCGTATCTCCTCGACAATTTTTCCAGGGGAGTTCGACATGACCAAAATCCGGTCTGACAACCCGATTGCTTCCTCGATTGAGTGGGTGATGAACAGAACGCTCTTGGATGTCTCCATCCATAGCGTTTCAAGGTCATGCCGTATTTGCGTCCGTGAAATGGCGTCAAGAGCCCCGAATGGCTCATCCATCAGCAGAACCGAGGGATCATGAACCAAGGCACGAGCGATAGCGACGCGCTGCTGCATTCCGCCCGACAATTGCCGTGGATAGCGCGTTTCAGCCCCGGAAAGTCCAAGCTTTTGGAACAGTTCCTCCGCATGCTTTCGGGTTGCAGTGCGGTCAAGACGTCGGATTTCTTGCTGAAGAAGGACGTTCTCAATAGCAGTCCGGAACTCAAGTAGCAAATGATCTTGGAATACAATTCCAACATCAGTCATTGGACTTGTAAGGACTTTTCCGTTGACTTCGATAAGTCCTTTCGTTGGTTTAAGCAACCCCGCGACAATTAGCATCAGGGTACTCTTGCCACATCCAGAGGGGCCGAGAATGCTTACAAATTCTCTTTCGCCGATATCGACGCTAACCGGCCCAAGGGCGCGGAAAGCTCCAAATGATTTGGAAACATCCGATGCGGCGATAAATTTGCGCCTCTCTTGCGCAACTGCGAGAGGTGGTACGCCCTTGACCACATGTGGAGTTCGCATTTGAGTCACTTTGTCATCTAAACTAGGGATTCCGCTCACTGGTCGCTCCTCCAAGGCATCAGCCACTTTTCTAGGCCAAGTAAAATTCCTGTTAGTAACGCTCCGAGCATGGCTGTCGCAATTATTCCAGAAAACATTAACTGAAGGTCCATGTAATCTGACGCTTGTAGTATCATCGCCGCAAGACCTTCATTTGCACCGATGAATTCGGCCGTTATACAGCCTGCCACTGCGTATACCATCCCAATCTTCATCCCGGTAAAAATGTATGGCATCGCCGCTGGAAGTCGAATGAAGCGAAAGGACTGCCACGGGCTGGCGCCCATGGATTTCGTGATGAGGTGCAGCCGCGGGTTAATTGATGTGAATCCAGCAATGCTGTTTAACAAAATCGGAAAGAACGTCATCACCACTGTCAAAATGATGCGAGGTGGAAACCCGAAGCCGAGCCATACAACAAAAAGGGGAGCCGTGATGGTCTTGGGTATTATCTCGAAAAAAACGATCACCGGCATTAAGTTGCGCCGCAGCGATGGGTATGAGGCGATTGCCAGCCCCAGTGGGATCGCAATCAACGTTGCGATGATAAAACCAATCACAACGACGTACCCGGTGGCCAGAGCGTGATAGCCGATCACCCTCCAATCGGCGACGAACCTGCCCATGAAGTCAGTTGGCGCCGGAAGAAGGTATTTTGGCACGTCAAACCAGTCGCTGCTGAATTGCCAGGTAACGAGGAGTACGATCAGAAGTGATGCTGGTGGGACTATCCGTTCGGCCCCTCTCCAGACGTGAAGTCGGAAGGGCCTTGAGATTTCGGCAAACGCGTTGGCCATAGTTTTCTGCTTTTTTTGATCCGGCTATGTAAAGAAAAAGAAATGGTGGTGCGCGCAACAGTTGCGCGAACCACCATCCTTTGCGGTCAGGGACATGCAGGAAGCGGGTTCGGAAGATAGGCTTCGGTGTACTTCGCTTCGATGCCGCCATCGCCCAGAGACCCAAAGGTCGCGGTAAGAATCTCTCCCGCCATGGCCCAATGATCGGCAGGCAACTTGCCGAGACCCGGCGCGCCAGGCGCACACCACTCAGGAATTGCAAACTTTGTCAACTCCTCCAGCAGGACCTCCTTAGCCGCGGCATCGGGATAGCGCTCCCGGAGGGCATCGATGGCAGCCTCCGGATTCTTGGCGACCGCCGCGTACCCTCTGAGGGTCGCATCAACGAACTTCTTGTAGAATTCGGGATTCTGTTGGAGCTTGTCCTCCCGGGCGATCAGGCTCAGTCCGGGGATCGACGCACCCCAATCCTTGTAGAACATTTGTTTAGCCTCAATCCCCTTCTCGGCGAGCGGGATCATAATGTCGCCGGGCGCGGCCGAAACACCATCGACTTTCTTCTCCGCCAAAAGACCGATCCCCCCTGTGCCAGCCGTCATTTGAAGATTGATCTTTGACTTGTCGACGCCATTGGCACGGACCATCGTGTCAAAAAGAGGCATGTCCGCACTGCCCGGCTGAACAGCAATCGTTTTCCCTTCCAGGTCCTTTGGACTTGAGATTGGCGTATCCTTAAGAGACGTGATACCCCAATCAGCCACCTGCCAAATTGGCGCGATGATTTTGAGTGGAGCTCCCTTTGCTGCAATCCCAATCGCGCTTGAAGCGGCAGCAAGCCCGATGTCGGTACTGCCACCCGCGACCAACTGCGATGTCGCTCCCGAACCCTTTCCGGGCTCTATTTCAAGCTCAATCCCGGCATCTTTATAGTAGCCAAGAGCATCAGCGTAGATAATTCCGACGCTTGCATTATCTGGCAGCCAGTTGAGGGTTACCTTGGCCTTTTCTGCCGCCCCGACTGACGAGTTCGCGACAGCCGCAAGTACAAGGCCGATTCCGGCGGCTCGCGTCCAACACTTTCGAAAATTCAACATGTGCTCCACCTTCTGGTTGTTGACCTCACCTTTACTCTCAATCCCGGTATTTTCTTAAGAGTCTTTGTTCCGGAACCTGAGCAATTGCATTAAGCAGGACCCCTAGGGCTGCTGTTATTAGCACCACCGCAAAAACTTGGACGGTGTCCCTATTCTTGACGGCCCGCAATGCCGCGTATCCGAGCCCGTCGTTTGAGGCTATGAATTCAGCGACTACGGAGACCGTGACGGCGGCGGCCAAAGATATGCGAAAGGCGCTCATCAAGTAAGGAAGCGCCATAGGCCAATCGACGTGTCTCCAGGTTTGAAGACGGCTAGCCCCCATGGTCCTCGTGACGAAGAAAAGTCGATCGGGTGTGCTGCGGACCCCTGTAATTGTGTTCACCGCGACGGGGAAGAAGACGCTGAAAGCAACCAAAATCCAAGTCGAAGCCAGCCCGTATCCGAGCCAAATGATCAGCACCGGCACAATCGTGATGAGTGGCATGGTCTGGAGGAAAACGATGAAGGGATACAGTGTTCGCTCCAGCCATTGTATTTTCGCGAGCGCGAAGCCAACCGGAATGGCAGCTGCGATACCAGCGCAAAAGCCGATAGCTATGAGCTCAAGTGTGGAAGCGGTCGCAGCCAAGAAATAGCCCGGCCTATCGACGATCCAAGCGACGACGAGCTCAGGACTCGGAAGGATATAATCTGGAATTTTCAAATACCTGACAGCGGCGAACCACATCGCTGCCACGACCAAGATCCAAAACGACGCGATCAGCCAATCTGGCAGGTTGATCTTCTTTCCCGAAGGGCTTCGCAGTCCGACCATCGATCTCACTTGAAACGTCTACTCATCTGGAACGTCGTTCCATCATTGGCCTTTTTTTTAATTGAGTCAACAGCGGAAATCGGTTTTTGAAAAATGACCGACAATATCCGTGGTCAGCGGCATCAAGATCTTGCGCGGCGGCATTGTCGGCACACTGGGGAGATGGCCGATCGGCAGGGCATGCTGGTCAAATTTGCCCGAGCCTTCGGAAAGCATGCTGATCAACATTCATCCCGACCCCCGGAACGCCCTTGCCGACTCCGACCCCACTGATCGGATTCGTGCGTGCCATCGCGCTCGCCCGCATCCCGATGCCGAAGTCTCACATCCGGCTCTCGGCTGGGCGCACTGCCATCGGCGACGAGATGAAGGCGCTCTGCTTTTTCGCCGGGCCAGTTCCATCTTTGTAGGAGACACGTTGCTATCGGGCGGCAGCTTTCGGTAAGGACGTCTTCAGCTTGGCGAAGACCTGCTCGATTGGGTGGAGGTCAGACTATAGGAGGCAGGAGAAAACTGCTTCGCCCCGATTTTTCGGATCGCTCGACGGATGCCTCGCTCTTTTGACTGCCCAGATAGAAGAGGCGGCGGGGATCACGCCTGGTGTCCGGCCCAAACGGGTGCCGTGCAAAATCCTTCGCCAACGCCCGCAAGGCTGATCGGATGCTCAGAACCAGAAAAATCAAATTGCGATTTCTTTGCGCATTAATCGACAATCCTTTGTCGAAGTGCCACGTAACTGTCTGCACCGCCAGGCTGCGAAATCTCGGCATAGAATCAGATTTTATTCCTATGCCTTCATCCCCTCCGCTCCGAAGCGTGCGAGCCCGGCGAAGCGGGGAAGACCACTGTCTTGTTCCCGTTGAGGAAGACACGGCGGTGGATATGCGCGTGGATCGCACGTGCGAGCACCTGGGTTTCGACGTCGCGCCCGAGCGATACATAGTCAGATGGGCTTTGGGCGTGCGTTACGCGCACGATGTCCTGATCGATGATCGGCCCCTCGTCAAGATCGGCGGTGACATAGTGCGAGGTCGCGCCAATGAGCTTCACCCCGCGCTCAAAGGCCTGCTTGTAGGGGTTTGCCCCCTTGAAGGAGGGCAGGAAAGAGTGGTGGATGTTGATGATGCGGCCAGACATCTTATGGCACATCTCATCCGACAGCACCTGCATGTAGCGGGCGAGCACGATCAGCTCCGCGCCGGTCTCCTCGACGATGCGCATCTGCTGCGCTTCGGCTTCGCGCCTATTTTGTTTCGTCACTTTGATAAGATGGAACGGGATGTCATGGTTCACGACCACCTTCTGGTAGTCAAAGTGGTTCGATATCACCGCCACAATGTCCACTGGTAGCGCTCCGATGCGCCAGCGGTACAGAAGGTCATTGAGACAATGGCCGAAGCGCGAGACCATGATGATCACCTTCATCTTTTGGCTCTCGTCATGGAAGGCGAAGTCCATTCCGAACGCCTCGCCGGTGTCGGCAAACCCATTGCGCAGTGTGTCGAGCCCAATGCCCTCTTCGGAACTGAAGCTGACGCGCATAAAGAAGTTGCCGGTCTGCGTATCGTCAAATTGCGAGCTGTCGGTTATGTTGCAGCCGTTCTCGGCGAGGTAGCCCGCGATGGCGGCGACGATCCCGCGCCTCGATTTGCAGGTGACCGTCAGGCAGTATTTGTCCATATCGAACTTGCTCGTGTGTTCAGTAAAGTTTTGTGCGGGCGCGTCAGACAGAAGGCCGGATGAAGCGGCTCATAAGGTCAGTCCCTCTGGCGCGGGCAGCCCGTGGGCACCGCAGCAGGCCGTGACCGTGTTGGCGAGCAGACAGGCGATGGTCATGGGACCGACACCTCCCGGCACGGGCGTTATCGCACCAGCTATCTCCGCCGCGCTGCTGAAATCCATGTCGCCAACCAGTTGCTGCTTGCCGTCCCGCGCGATCCGATTGATGCCAACGTCGATCACGGTTGCGCCCGGCTTGATCCATTCGCCGGGGATCATTTCTGGGCGGCCGACGGCAGCCACGAGGATGTCGGCCCGGCGGCAAATTGATGCTAGATCGCGTGTACGCGAATGAACGATGGTTACGGTGCAGCTATCGCCTAGCAGAAGCTGCGCCATCGGTTTTCCGACGATGTTCGAGCGCCCCACGACCACCGCTTCGAGCCCGGACAGATCGCCCAGATGGCCGCGCAGGATCATAAGACACCCCAACGGGGTACACGGCACCATCGCATTTTGTCCGATACCGAGAAGCCCGACATTCGAAATGTGAAACCCATCGACGTCCTTTGCCGGATGGATCGCATTGATCACCAGATCGGCTTTCAGATGTTTGGGTAGAGGCAGTTGGACGAGAATACCGTGAATCTCAGGATCGGAATTCAGCTGCTCGATTAGAGCAAGCAGATCGGCGTGAGATGTTTCAGTGGGCAGCTTGTGTTCAAGGCTGCTCATGCCAGCTTCGATAGTCTGCCGTCCTTTGTTGCGCACATAGACTTCCGACGCCGGATTATCGCCTATCAGAACCACAGCCAGGCCCGGCGTAATGCCGTGCTCCTCCTTGAGCCAGGCCACATGCCCAGCAACCCTTGAACGTAGCTGCGCCGCGGACGCTTTGCCGTCGATGATCTGAGCAGTCATGTTACCCTTTCCTCTAGCCGCTTCGCCGCCGTTTCCAGTGCGTGCCAGAGCGATCCGGCCGACGAGCGCGCGCCCAGCACGGCGACATGAGCGTCGCTGCGGCGGATGACGAAACAGCTCATATGCTCAAGGCCGGTACGCGTCGCAAGGCCCGGGCCAAAGTCCGCGAGATCGACGTTAACAAGCTTCGACAGCAATGCCTCGACAGGGCTTGAGCCGGCCGGCGAAAAGATCTCGAACGCGACCCAGCCATCGGTCTGCTCCGTTACCGAGCAGCCGGGGGCGAGTTGCTTGAGCTCGGCGGCAAAATCCAGCTCGGCGCGGCCTTCGTACTCGATCATCCACTGATCCGGTCCGGTCCACAGCGCGGCAACCCCCTGCCCTGCAACCCAGCGGCCGGGTCCGGGAAGAGTGAGGCCGAACGGCTTGGGCTCAACGGTTCCGCGGTGCAGCGCCAGAGAGGCCAGCGCGAACCCCGTGTTCTCACGGATGTCCAACGCCCCGAACGAAGCGAGGCGTGATATCGCCGCACCGAGCGCAGTGATGGGTCTCAGGTCACTCACGAAGACGTGCTCCTTCAGGATCGACAAAATGCGCCGGCACGACGCGCAGGCGCGCGCTTTCGCCTTCGAGCGGGTTCGCGGCCACGATCACCTCCCCCAGCCGTTCATCGCCGTTCTCGAGGAAACCAAGACCGATCATCGAGCCGACATGCGGACTGTAGCAAGCCGACGTGATCCAACCCTGATCGGTATCGAATTTCCGCGGTGCGCTTTCCGCAAAAAGATGCGAGCCGCTGACCACCTTCCCGGCCGGATCGACGGGCCGCAGCCCCACCAGGCGTCGCCTGTCGCCCGCAAGGCCCTCGCGCCGCGACATCACAGCGCCGACGGAATCCTTCTTCTGCGACACCATACTGCCAAGTCCGAGCATGGGGGCCGTCGTCTGTCCGTTCAATTCGGGGCCGGCGGCGTGGCCCTTCTCGATCCGCAGCACGCCCAGAGCCTCGGTGCCATAGGGCGTCGCTCCAAGATCGGCTCCTAATTCCATCAGCCGCTCCGTCAATGTGTGGCCGTATCGGGCGGGAACCGCAACCTCATAGGCGAGTTCGCCCGAGAAGGAGATGCGGAAGAGCCGCGCGCGCAGGCCGTCGCAGACGGTGAGCTCCGCGCAGGCCATGAAGGGGAAGGCTTCGTTCGACAGGTCGAACCCGTCAACGACGCGGGCGAGCAGAGCGCGCGACTTCGGTCCGGCGACGGCGATCTGGGCCCAGGCATCGGTCGTGGAGATGATCTGGACCTCAAGTTCCGGCCAAAGGCACTGCCGGGCGAACTCCATATTGCGGTAGACTAGCCCCGCATTGGCCGTGGTCGTGGTGACCAAGTAGTGATCATCGGCAAGGCGCGCACAGGTGCCGTCGTCATAGGCAAAGCCGTCTTCGCGCAGCATCAGCCCGTAGCGGACTCGACCGACTTTCAGCGTGACCATCATGTTGCAGTAGAGCCGGTTGAGAAACTCGCCCGCGTCGGCGCCCTGCACATCAATCTTGCCGAGCGTGGTCACGTCACACAGGCCCACCGCCCTGCGCACGGCCCTGGCCTCGCGGTCCACGCTCTGGCGCCATTGCGTTTCGCCCGGACGCGGATAGTATTGCGCACGCATCCACTGGCCGACCTCGACGAACACGGCGCCTTTCGCTTCTGCCCAATGATGAGTCGGTGTCAGGCGGCGCGGTCGGAAATGCGGCCCTATATCGCCGCCGCCCAGGACCGACAGCGTCACTGGAGTGTAAGGTGGGCGGAAAACCGTTGTCCCAGTTTCCGGGATCGACCTCCCGGTTAGCTCCGCCATCACGGCAAGCCCGGTCACGTTTGCGGTTTTGCCCTGGTCCGTCGCCATGCCCAGAGTCGTGTAGCGTTTCAGATGCTCTACCGGCCGCATGTTCTCGGCATGGGCGAGCTTGATATCCTTCACTGTCACGTCATTCTGGAAATCGACCCAGGCGCGCCCCTTGCCCGGTACATGGAAGACGGGCGCAACCGTGTAGTCTGCCTCCTCGGCGCGCGGCAAATCGGGCAACGATGCCGCGATTCCAAGTTCGTCCATCGCACGCTGTGCGGCTCGCGCGCCGGAACGCAAGGTGTCGGGGGTGGAAAAATTGCCCGCCGCCGCACCTGCCGGAATTAATCCTAGAGGCCCATCCTCCCCAGGCAGGAACGCCTGCAGCGGTTCATTCCAAACAGGCCGACCGCGATGATGCGAAAAGAGATGCAGATTCGGGTTCCAGCCGCCAGAGACCCCAAGCGCGCCGCACTCGATCCATTCGGACCTGCCGTTTGCCTGAACCTCGATCGACTTCAGCCCAAGCCGGCCGCGTGAGCCAGTCACCATGCCCCCCGCGATCAGTCGGTAGTCACCGCGAGCCTTCGCCTCGGGGCGCACGTCGATGACGGCGCCGACCTGGACATCCTTGGCGGCGAGGTCGCGCGCGGTGCGATGCCCGTCATCGTTATTGGTGAAGACGGCGACTGTCTCGGACGGACATGCCGCCCAGCGATTGGCGTAAGCCCGCATTGCGCCGGCCAGCATGATTCCCGGACGGTCATTGTCGGCAAAGGCGATGGGGCGCTCGGTCGCGCCGGCCGCCAGCACCGCGCGTTTCGCCGTGATACGCCAGAGTGTCTGGCGCACACGCCCAGTTGCCACTGGGAGGTGATCGGAAACGCTTTCCACCGCGCCATAGACCCCGTGATCATAGACGCCGAAAACCGTCGTGCGACGCATCACGCAAATGTTCGGCAGGCTCTCGAATTCAGCCTCCATCGCTGATATCCAGTCGGTGGTTTGCCCTCCGTCCAGCGTTTCCGTCTCGGACAGAAGCCGCCCGCCCAGGCGGAAATCCTCGTCGGCCAAAATCACACGTGCGCCCCCGCGCGCCGCCGTCAGCGCTGCAGCAAGCCCGGCCGCCCCCCCGCCGATGACCAAAAGGTCGCAATGGAGGAAGCCCTTGTCGTATGTATCCGGGTCGGCCTGCATGGAGAGTCGCCCGAGGCCCGCCGCTTTGCGGATCGCCGGCTCATAGAGCTTTTCCCAGAAGCCTTTCGGCCACATGAACGTCTTGTAATAGAACCCGGCCGTAAGAAACGGCGACAGCAGATCATTCACCGCCAATGCATCAAACCCAAGTAAGGGCCAGCGGTTCTGGCTTCGCGCCTCCAGCCCCTCGAACAGCTCCACCACCGTGGCGCGCGTGTTCGGCTCCTGCCGTGTCCCCGTCCGCAGTTCGACCAGAGCGTTCGGTTCCTCCGAACCGGCCGAGAGCACCCCGCGCGGGCGGTGATACTTGAAGCTGCGGCCCACAAGACGCACGCCATTGGCCAGAAGCGCCGAAGCGAGCGTGTCGCCGGCATGGCCCTGATACCGTTTATCGTCGAAGGTGAAGTTCAGAATCTGCGAGCGGTCAATCAGCCCTCCGAATAGCCGTGTCATTTGCCGCACCTATTTTGCGCAAGCGCGACATTGCGCGCCAGCTCCGCACCGAGGACTTCATGGGTGACGGTGTCGCGAGTCACCACCAGCCATGACCGGTCACCCTGCTCGTGGAACCACAGCTCGCGGTGCACGCTCGCCGGGTTGTCGCGCAGAAAAACGTAATCGCAGAAGGCGGCCTCGGCATCGGGCGCGGATGGGTCTGGACGGTCGATGAGCCGCGCGTCGCCCAAATAGGTGAATTCCTGCGCATTCCGCAGGCCCAGAAGTGGATGTGGAATCAGCATTGGACCGCCTTAGTGGAGATTGGGCTGGGCACCGGCGCCGCGCTCGTCAACGGCACGTCCGCGTGCGAAACGGTCGATGCGGTAGGCGCGCGCGGTCTCGTGGGGTGCGCCGGTGGCAAGAAGATGGGCGAAGGCATAGCCGCTGGCTGGCGTCGCCTTGAAGCCGCCATAACACCAGCCGCCGTTGAAATAGAGGCCATCAATATGCGTGCGGTCGATGATCGGCGAACCGTCCATCGACATATCAACGACGCCCCCCCACATGCGCAGGAGCCGCGCCCGCCCGATCATGGGCATCAGCGCCATGCCGCCTTCCGCGACGTCCTCCACCACCGGCATGTTGCCGCGCTGGGCATAGGAATTGTAGCCGTCTATGTCGCCGCCGAAGACTAGCCCGCCCTTGTCGGACTGGCTGATGTAGAAATGGCCTGCCCCGAACGTGATCACACCGGGAATGGTGGGTTTGAGCCCCTCCGTGACAAAGGCCTGCAAAACATGGCTTTCGATCGGAAGCCGCATTCCGGCCCTTGCCATGACGCGGCCCGAGGAACCCGCCACTGCCACGCCGACCTTGTCACCTGCGATATAGCCGCGCGACGTCTCCACGCCATGCAACTTGCCGCGATCGACCCGGAAACCCGTCACCTCGCAATTCTGGATTAGGTCCACGCCATGACTGTCGGCCCCGCGCGCATAGCCCCAGGCCACGCCGTCGTGCCGCGCGGTGCCCGCACGCGGCTGCATCAGGCCGCCTTTGATCGGGAAGCGCGCGTTGTCGTAGTTCAGGAACGGAACCATGGCGCGCAGTTCCTCTCGACCTAGCAGTTGGGCGCCCGCCCCCGCCAGCATCATAGCGTTGCCGCGGCGGCGGAAGGCATCGCGCTGCGCATCCGTATGAAAGAGATTGATGATACCGCGTTGGGAAACCATCGCGTTGAAGTTGAGCTCCTGCTCCAGCCCTTCCCAGAGCTTCATCGAGAACTCATAGAAGGGCTCGTTGCCGGCAAGCAGGTAGTTCGATCGGATGATCGTCGTGTTTCGCCCAACATTCCCGGATCCGAGCCAACCCTTCTCGAGCACGGCGATACGAGATCGCCCGAAGGTCTTGGCCAGGTAATAGGCCGTCGCCAGGCCGTGGCCGCCCCCGCCGACAATCAAATAATTGTAGGAAGACTTTGGATCAGGATTGCGCCAGAGAGGCCCCCACCCGGTGTGCCCCTTGAGCGCTTCAGCAAAAACGCGGAAGCCCGAAAACTTCATATCAAGAACTCCTTGGACTGCCGAGACTATGTCACGGCAAGGACAGTGAGGTGTTTTCAAAATTGACTTATGTGTGCTTTTGCCGGACATGTGCGGACGATGTGGACGATAGGTTTCCCACGGGATGATTGACGGGAATCACGGCAGCGCGCAGCGATACGGTTTCCTGCTGATTGAAGGCTATGCCCTGATGTCCGCGGCCTCCGCGGTCGAGCCACTGCGCGCCGCCAACCTTCTTAGCGGGCGGACCCTTTACGATCTGAACTTCATCTCGGCCCAAGGCGGGTGGATGCGCAGTTCCGTCTCGGGCGCGTTCGAGACAGAGCCTGTTTCAGAAGCCGGCACTGATTTCGGTATTCTCTTCGTCGTCGCCGGCGGGAACCCGCTCACCTATCGAGACGACAGTATCCTGGCTTGGCTGCGCCGTCTCGCCCGGTCGGGAGTGCCTTTGGGCGGGATCTCAGGCGGGGCGGCAATCCTGGCCGCGGCGGGTGTGATGTCGTCACGCCGGTTTACGATCCACTGGCAACATATCGATGCAATGCGCGAGATCTATCCTGAGGCGCTGATCGAACGCCGCCTCTTCGTCATCGATCGCGACCGCTTTACCTGCGCCGGCGGCATGGCGCCCATGGACATGGCTCATGCGCTGATCGCTTCAGACCATGGTATGGAATTGGCGCGCGCGGTGAGCGACTGGTTCATTCACACCGGCGTCCGACAGGCCGAGGCTCCGCAGCAGCTGGACCCGGTTCGGAAGTACGATCTGCACCATCCTGCGCTGGTCGCTATCGTCGAGCTGATGACGAGCCATATCGCCGACCCGTTGAAGCTGGAAGATCTGGCGCATCTGAGCGGTATCGGTGCGCGACAATTGGAGCGGTTGGCAAAGGAACAGCTGGGACAGAGCGTGATGCAGTTCTATCGGTCTCTGCGGTTGGAGAAGGCCGACGAGATACTACAACAGTCGAACCTCCCGATCACCGAGGTGGCGCTTGCCACGGGCTTTTCCAACCGCAGCCATTTCTCACACGCCTTTCAGGATTATTTCGGAGTCGGTCCCGCCAGCCGACGAAAACGGAGCCGCCATGGCGTACATTAGCCAGCGAACTTGTAGGCAAGACAGTTGCTCTTGTTGCCTTTCATCTCGCATCTTAAAATGCTAGCCGCTCTGAATTGCGCCGGGTTTCGGGCGGCCGTTTGATCGAATCGCGCCGCCATACCCATATACCCAGCAAGTGGCGCACGAACGTGCCTCGCCTTCGCCGGCGGGATGTTGCCGATGAACGAGTGAGCACGACCACCTTTTCAGCGAGCATCTTCGACGCGAATTAGTCAAGTGCGAATGGGTCAATAGCGGAGAAAAAGGGACCGCTTGATCGGGCTTGCAAGCCGGGCCCTCTCGGGCGCGGGACGACCGAGATCCAGAATGGTCCCGGCTCGCTTGACCATCGGGCGCCGCAGAGCGATAGCTTCGACAGCCTACAAGACCCTCAAGCCCGCGGTCGCGCATGTAATTGTCAAGGGAGTCCTGCACCATTTCGTCGTAATCCAGCCGATAGACGCGAAGTGGGTCACCGTCATGGACCCGGCCCATGGCGAAATCGGCAGGCTGTTGCGCAAAGAGTTCAAGGCGCAGTGGACTGGCGTCCTGGTGCTCCTCTTCCCGCAAACATCTTCAAGCGCCGCGACGAGACCACGTCGCCTCTCGCCTGCTTCGCGCAGCACAATTCCGCTGCCCAGTTGAGATCGATCCAGCGTCCCTCAGAGTACAGACAGGTTTGCGTTCGACTAGTAACCCCCTTCTCGGAGATTAGTCCATCTTAGGAGGGTGTCCACCCGCCGAACACGGTGGAGACTGCTGGCCTCAGCAGCGGTTCCGCGCGAATCGATCCGATTGCCTTCAGAGGAGGCCCGTGAACGGTCTGCGTATCAGCCCACCGATGAAGAACTCAACCATCGACGTATAGTCGAAGACCGGAATGCCGTCCGTCGCCTGCTGGACCGCCGCGGCGTAAGGCGGCAAGTCGCCGCACTCAAGCAGCAGCATCCCGATGTCTGGTCGGTCCTTTTGTAGAGCCACCGCGGCATTGACGACCTCGGTCTTGAAGGCGCCGATATCTGCGTCGCCCCCCTCGCCCTTAAGCAAAGCAGGGCCGGCGGGAGTGTCCTCGAGTCCGGCGACGACCACCCTACGCCCGATATCAGCTCGCAGCCCGGTCATTTCCAACATGTCCTGAGTTAGTGCAGACTTGTCTGCCACAATGATGCCGAGCGCCTTGTTTGCGGGAAGCGTCTTTTCGAGAAAAGGAGCGAGGAGAAGGCTTGATAAAAACACCGGCACGTCTACCGCGGCGCGGACCGCTTCCTGATATCGGATCGAGTACCCGCAGCCGCAGGTGATCAACTGCGCACCCTCACGTACCAGCTCGGTCGCCGCCTGAACCACAGCCGATGTCATTTCACCGGCAAAAATCCGGGGGACAGTGAGGCCGGGCACCGTCTTGTAGCGCACAGGGACACTCCACGTGGTGGCATTGCCGGTGTCGCCGGGTATATAAGGGCGGATGCCGGGTACGGGCAGGCGATCAAGCATTAAGATACCAACCGGTGCACCGTGAAACGCCATTCGGGGCTTAACCCAAGAGGGCCACCGCTTACTTTGGGCAAGAGGAGAATCGACCATGTATTATCACTCCACAGTAGCCCTCATCTTTCGAATGGGGCGGTTATTCGCGACTTCGACTTACCTAAAACCGCAATGCAACCCGCTTCAGACTGGGCCAATTCGGCTGGCTACCTGAAGAGTTCAATTGTTCAGGATCGGCGACCCTAGGATCGTGTAAAGCGATCCAATACATTGCGCGTGACACGACACGTAGCAGGATCGCGTTGCTGGATTCCCGCTACCCACTCGCAGCTACCGGCATGAAATACAGAGCCGCGTCCCAACTGGAAGTCCACAATCATTCCAGACCCCCGAGCGGCGGCGGCCCGGGCCCTCTCAGTGTCGACACCATAGCGGTCGAGTGCAACTCCCTCCGTAGTGTCCCCCCACCACAGAATGCTACCCTTGCACGGGGGGCCTACTTCTAGGTTGCTGGCAAGCCCCATCGCTAGAATCTTCAGGCCCTCAGGGGTCTGCATGCGCGCGCTCGGGCGTGGCATGCCGTCGATCATCTCGTAATCCAATCCGTCGACTTCATAACCAAAAATTTGCGCCTCGGCGCCAATAACATCACCGTACCCCAGGTACAGTCCTTCAAACGCCCAGTGATTAGGCTCGTAGAGCGTGAAGCCGCCGACTCCCCGGGCTGCCATCCCGCCTACACCTGCAAACGTTCCGTAATCCGCATTAAGACCAAAGGTGCGTTCTATAGGCCAGCCAACTCGGGGATCGGACCAATTGGTCGCCAAGCGGCGCTCGTCCTTCGTGCCCGCGAACGGATCTCTCTCGGCCGCCTTTCCCTTGTAGCAGACCTGAGTCGTTCCGTTGTCTTCCAGGCGAACCTGACACCAGAAGTTGCCCGCGAAGCGCGCCACATTCCCTCCGCTCTTGATGTACCGCTCTATTGCTTCACGCATCTCCCAAGTCCAGTATTCATCGTGGCCAACGAACACTACGCATTTGTATCCAGCTAACAGATCTGGATCCGCGGCCATGTCGGCCAGAGAAACGACATCGACCCCAAACCCCTCAGCCTCCGCCCAGCACAGGAATGGCCGCTCATAGTTCGCCCAGCCGGCGCTGGTGTAAAACTTGCTAAAACCCCGAGAGCACGCGAATTCATCCTGAACATAGCGGAGTGGCGACCCCAAGGGCGTCGTTTGTCTCGCGGTCTTCCGCGGAGCTCCCTGTGGCAGCCAGATGAAACCTCTCGCCCAGGGGCGATGCAGGGTGATCCTGGGGGTGAATCTGAAAGACCAGTCGCCGGGCAAATGGTGACCAACATAGTGACTGTAGCCGCCCCAATCGTTGTACGCCGTCCAGGTACATGTTGCGGCGACCATGAGAATTTGTTTTTGCTGACCTTTGCGGGGTAAAACAAAGAAACCGTGTTCCTGCTCCTGGCGCTGCTCGCTCCGGCTTGCATGACTAGTCGCGATATAAAACCCAGCGGGTGCGTCATCAGGAATTTTCCATGCATGGCTCTGCGCCCAATCGCAGCCTCGCTCGTAAAAGCGATCGCGGAGCCCCGCCGACTCGCCGCGTATATTTTCCAGCTGAGCAATTGTCTGAGATCTCAGACCATCCCTGACGATGCTGATGTCGAAACGCTCTGCAGTCGTGCTGGTGTGGAACCGCACGACATCCCCAGGCCTGTACGACATGCGATCAGTATACGTAAATACCTCGAGGTGACTCGGATCCTGGAAGACAGTCTCGTAGTAGAGCGTCTTCACTCCGTCGAACCCCTGTCTCCGAGGAATAAATGCAAAACGCTCCTGGCTCGGGAGTCCGGCACTCACGTCGCTGCTCATCACGCTCTCCTAGCATTCCGTTGTTCACCGCACACGTTGCGAGCGGCTAAGGCAAATTACGCGTCTCAACTCCCCATCGGCATGTATCCGCTATGTACTTGTTCCTTCGCGACCGTGTTCGGAAGCTTTTATTCTTTAAATTGAGTCAGAAAAACCGCTGACAGAACCTTGATCCATGCCCACAAAACGTCGGACTTGGAGGGGACCTACGCCAGCTTCAACCGCGCCTGGCCAAATGGAGCGGATGCGGGCGGTGACCACTCATCTGGAACCACCTTTCTAATAGAACGTCGTTCCAACCATAGCGCTCCTACACCGCGTGTCAATGCAAAACTGGAGCAACTGACTGGCCGCTGCCGCGATGCAACTCGGAGATGGCGCACCATGCTTGAGAGTCAGGTGCCGATAGGTCTTCCATCAGCGCCAGATTTGCCAACCTTGATCGCCACTTTCCGCCCGTGACTCAATTCGCCACGCCTATCCGGCCAAGCTCGACCGACGTCGGCTTCGGACATGCGGCACGTACCTCCCGGATCGCCGGGGCAACCGCCCCTGCCCACCCAATGGTCGCGTCGCCGATGACATCTCCAGTCCGTCGCTGTCGACACTCTCGCCGCCCGGACTTGCGTCGCATTTGCCGCTGCCGACTGGCGCCGGCATAGCGGGCTCTCGTCCAGTCGACCGACTACGCCTTTGATAACTGGATGCTTTCAAATCTGGGCGGGATCACCGCCGTTGGGCCTCTCGATCAGAGTGACATCTGCGCCTAGGTCTGCCAGTAGCAGGGTTGTATATGGACCAGGATATTGTTCTGCGAGACTTAGCACGCTCACTCCTTCAAGTGGTGATCCGATCACGTGAAGCTCCATTTAATAATGTTGAACACACTGTGAGTGCCGAGCTTACCGCAATCGATGTTACTACTGTCATAATTCGTAAAACCGCAACATATTGGATTGGATTAACGGTGAACGGCCTGCGGCTGTTCAGTCGCCATGGCACGCAAAATGCCATTAATGTACTTCGACACCGCGACGTAACAAAGAATTCTATGAACTTTCACATACGTGAGGGCGACTTCAGGCTATCAGGGC